>JAZURS010000086.1:0-25581 GCA_045606325.1 Agathobacter sp. | reverse complement strand
TCTTTCTTAGTCTTTCTATCCATTGTGATAAGACCTTTGTTGTTACGTCCTGCTACGCCACCTTCGTCACGAGCTGCACAACCAAAGTCAAACATGTTCCATACATGGCTAGACCAAATCCATGGTCTTTCATCAAGAACTTTAGCCATATGTTCATGGTACATTGCCTGATAATCTTCTGAGTAATCTTTACATTTTGGTTCTGGACCATGATATGTAATGATACCTTCACAACCATATTCAGATACACCTAAGCAGATGTTAGGATGTTTTTCATGGAAGTTGTCAAGCCAAGGACCATTGTCTTCCATCTTGCCGCCGTACCAACCAAAGTAATGGTTGTAGCTTTCTGTATCTGTAATGTAATGCATTGGTCCATCTACTGGTGTAAATGAAACATGTGCAATTGTTGTAAGACGTGTTGGGTCCATTTCTTTACAAAGAGCGTTGAGTTCTTTATGGTTTTCTACTAACTGTTCAGAGATACCACCGATAAGGATTTCGTTTGAAACGCCCCAGAACATAATAGATGGGTGGTTGTAGTTCTGAATAATAAGTTCTTTCATCTGTTCGATACAGTTCTGATGAGCTGCTGGATTCTTGCTCATAACTGAGATAAATGGAATTTCAGCCCAGATAGCGAAACCTAATTCATCACATGCATCATAGAAATCCTGTGAATGCTGATAGTGAGCAAGACGGATTGTATTTGCACCAAGTTCTTTGATTAAGTATGCATCATCATAATGTTCTTCTCTTGTAAGAGCATTTCCTAAATACATAACGTCCTGATGACGAGATACACCACGAAGTGGAGTTGGTACACCGTTAATGCTGAAACCTTCCTGTGGATCACATTTGAATTCACGAACACCAACGTTTACTTCTAAATCATCATAAGTTTCATTTCTTCTCTGAAGTTCTGCAACTACAGTGTAGAGATATGGTTCATCAAAATCCCAAAGATTTGCATCTGGAACAAAGATTGTTGTCTTTGTAGCATCTGCTGGACGAACTGCATAGCCTACTTCTTCGCCATCTTCATCAAAAATGCTATACTGAACTGTGAAGTTTTCGTCTGCATTCTTAACCCATGATTCGATTTCAAATGTAGCTCCGCCACATTCTGTTGGCTTTGGTGTAACCATGATACCAGGTCCACCATAGTATTCTAAATCAAAATGAGCATCTGGAACGCTGATGATATTAACATCACGATAGATACCACCATAGAATGTAAAGTCAGCATTCTGTGGATATACATAATCATTTGCTTTGTTAGTAACTTCTACTACTAATAAGTTTTCTTCCCCATCTTTACAAAGATCTGTAATTTCTGCACGTAATGTAGAGTATCCGCCTTCATGATATGTAACCTTTGTACCATTTACGTATACAGTAGCTTCTGAGTTTACACCCATAAATTCTACAAATACACGTCCACCAGCTAATGGCTGAGCAGGTGTTTCAAATGTTTTCGCATACCAGTAATTTCCTCTGTCATAAGAACCGTTGCCGTCACAACCGTCAACTGCATTCCATGAATGTGGAACGTCTACTGTCTGCCAGTTTTCTGGATATACACTTGGTAATCCAGCATCTTCCTGAATAAATTTCCAGTTTTCATTAATGTTGATAATGTTACGCATAATGTCCCCCTTATCTTCTTTTGACCTTAAATAGTCGGTTATTACTATTTTAGATTTTCTTGAACAATTTGTCTATACTTTTATTCTATTTTATACAATTTTTATACATAGATCCCAAATTCTTCTGGCCTAAATCTTGGACACACATTGTCTGTCGAGGTAATAACAGAAGCCGCCAGCGTGGTACCAATCTGAATTGCTTCTTCAAGAGTCTTTCCATATGTAAGCCCTGTCATAGCCCCAGCACAGAAAGCATCCCCTGCCCCAGTGGTATCTACTACTGCTACATTCTTTGCCGGAACCAGCCCTTTTACACCATTAACATCTGCATATACAGCACCTTTACCACCCATGGTTACAATCATAGAAGAAATGTTTGCACTCTTTATTTTTTCTGCTAATATATCTCGCATTTCTTCTGGACTTGTCTTTGAAAAATCCTCTAGGAACAAAATTCCTGCTTCCTGCTCATTACAGATAAAGCAGTCCAGTTTCTGAAGAAAATCACGTCTTTCCACAGCAATTGTCATGTTCGAAACAAGAGAATATACTTTTTTATTGTATTTTTCTGCTAATTCAAACGTCTTCTTCACAACATCCTTATGCAAATCCAACTCTAAAATCACAGAATCACAGTCTTTGAAGATTTCATCACCATACATCTCCAAAACGGGATAGGTTAGGTAGGTATCTGGTCTGTGTGAAATAGAGCCCGCAACGTCACCATTATTATCAAATAAGGCGAGCCAAGTGCCCATCCCATCTGGTACCGTCTTCACATAATCCACGTTTACCTTGTGACGTTTCAGTTTCTCCACAACATCCTTCCCCATCGATGTTTCGTCTACTGTTCCTATAAAGGTTGGTCGAAGTTCCAGATTCGCTATATCTTCTGCTACGTTTCTGGCCACTCCACCATGTACATATTCCACTCTTCCGGCATTTCTTCCATTTGGAACATATGCTCCCAAAGGAAACCCTTTCACATCAACAAATACCGTACCTATTACTACTATTCCCATTATTTATCCCATCCTTTTTCTCATTTTCCGAGAATATTCCTCGTGTATTCTGCGTACATTCTTACATATGCAGAATTGTTTGCAGTTCCCATTCTTAGTTACTAAGATTAACTTAACATTTTTGCTTATTAAGAAAGGAAAGCCAATGAAAAACAATCAAATTGGCATCATGCTAAAAAAATATAGAAAACTAAATGCACTTTCTGTAAATGACGTTGTAGTCGAACTACACGACAGATATGGTGTGAATGTAGCCGAGAAAACTGTTTATGGCTGGGAATCCAACCAGGCTCATCCAACCTCTGACGTGTTTGTTGCATTGTGTGACATATACAAAATCAACAACATCTCTGACATCTTCAATTCAAAGGAACCAAAAGGCTTCCCTATCACTGCTGAAGAGCGTCAGGTAATTGAAAACTATCGTCAATATCCAGAAATGCAGGGTGCAATACGCAAAATACTCAACATGAATGACTAGCTGACTTTATATTATTCATTCAGATATTTAATTAATCGCTCAATATGAGGTCGATAACATGCTTTCATTTCCAAATCGTCAGCAAAGTTATCAAACTCTGGAACATCTTCCGGTTCACAATCGATTGTTACAAAAATATCAGTTGCCAGCTCACCCAATATAATTTCAGCTAGTTCTCTCGCAGTCTCAAATCGTGCTAAAACATCATAATAATCATGTTCTTTGTTGTATCGGGTAAAAAACCACTGCCCTTTCATCGATTCAGCTACATCCATGTCGGTTACCTCAAAGATTCCTTTGTACTCTTCAAGGATTTTCTTAATTTTGTTTCTTTCGTTCATTTTTCTCCCTCCTTACAACTATTTAGTTGCAGGCGTCTTTTCCTTGTCTTTTGGAATGTAACGCATTTCATTTACTGCGTATACCGTCACAAAAGCGCTTGGATCAACCTTTGTAATGAAATTCATTAATTTCAAATATTCATTCTTATCTACAATCGTATTAATTTCCGTATGTTGAGTATCTGAATAGGTTCCATATGCATGATATTTTGTCGCACCACTGTGTAATTCATGCAAAATAAAATCCAGAATCTCTTTCTCTTTCTTTGAAATAATACACACACGTTTCTTAATCGTTGTCCCAAAGATAAAATGATCTAGAATAATTCCTCCAAAATATGTGCCGAGCACACTAAGAATCACGGTTTTTAAATCATTTACAAAGATAGAGCAAAGAGCAACTGCCATTCCAGCCATTCCTACTGCTCTTCCTAACTCCACATGAAAATATTTGTTTATGAACTTCCCTACAATGTCCAATCCTCCAGAAGACGCATTTCTAATAAATAGCATTGCCTGGCCGATGCTTACTACACAGATGTAGCAAATCACGTCCAATGTTTGGTCATTGGTCAAGGACTGGTTATTGGGGAAGATCACCTCAAAGATTCTCATGATAACTGGGAGAAGCAATGCTGTGTATACCGTCTTTGCACCAAATTCTTTTCCAATGAAAATAAAACCAAATATAAGTAATGCTACATTCATTATGAACGTTAAAGTTGCAACTGACAATGCGACACTTCTGGCAAATATCATCGCTAATGCAGCAATACTTCCTACTGAAACGTTACTTGGCACCATAAAAAAGAATACTGCGGCTGCTACAACTGTAGTCCCCAAAGTTATCATAATAAAATCTATGATTTTTTCTTTCATTTTCACTACTCCTTATAATCTTCTAATACTCTGTTTAGAAGTTCTGGATTATCCGTCATGATACAGTCACATCCTAATTCAATCAACTGTCTCATTTCTTCTTCATCATTGATAGTCCAATACTGCACAGCAATATTTCTACGATGAGCACGGTCAATAATAGACTGCTTATCCAAATGCAGTTCTATACCTAAATCATAACTCATTGGAATCTGCAAGCATGCAAAATCACTGTTATCAAAAAGATTCACTCCCAGAAAATGCGTAAGAATAAACTTTGCTGCAGTTCCTGTAGGAGCTCCACGTAATAGTTCTGGATACTTTGTCTTTAATTCTTCCTCTATTTCATCATGGAATGTTCCAACCACAATCTGGTCTTTATATTCTGGATACTGTTCTAATGTTTTGTACAATATTTCACATGCTTTGTATCCTAGTTCTTCGCTATTCTTTATTTCTACAATAAACAATAAGTCTGGATTACTTTCATAGAATTCTTCAAAGAGTTTGTCTACTGTAGCGATCTGTAAACCTGTATCCACCAAATTTGTTTCATCTTTATAGATACGCGCTCCATTTTCATCTTCAAAATAATATCCAAAGTTATACTGTTCCAGCTCTTCCAGAGTCATGTCTGATATGTAATGTCTGTTATCTTCGTTCTCACACAAAGTTTCTACTTCTTCCAAAGAGATATCTCCATTTACATTGCAAGTTTCGTCAATATATGAATCATGGTTATAAACCAAGTATCCATCTTTAGTAAGATATAAATCACTTTCTATAATATCTACACCAATTGTATTAACCGCTTCACGAAATGCGAGCATCGTATTCTCTGGATTGTTGTCACCACCACCACGATGTGCAGCAATCATCGGAAGATCTCCTTCTTTTACGATGAATGGATTATTCTCCACGTTCTGCTTTGGCGGAATGATATTAATAACTGCTAAAAAAAGAGCAATTCCAGCAACAGTACAACCTAATACTTTTAAAACCTTATCCTTCATATGTAACCCTCTAACTCTTAATAGTTATTTTATTTCTGCAATCCATTCTTCAATGCTCGTCTTTGCTTCCTGAACCTGAGAACCTTTAATAGATAGACCTGTCTTTCTATCTGCTTCAGGTGCAAGTTTTTCTAAATCTGCGATTGAGTTTGCAAGTCCACTACCTTCATTGGTACAGAATGGACAAATTGTTTTTCCAGTCCAATCATGCTTGTCTAAAAAAGTCCACACTGGCATAGGCATAGTACCACACCAATTTGGATAGCCTAAATAAATCACGTCATACGCACTAATATCAATGTCTTCTACCAATTCTGGTCTTGCATCATCATCCCACTCCTGTTTTGCACGAGCAACACATTCTTTATAATCATCTGAATATGCATTTGCTGCTTTAATTTCAAATAGGTCTGCACCTACGAGTTCTGCAATGATTTCTGCTGCAATATGTGTATTCCCTTTCTCTATTACTTTTAATCCTCCTGGGAAGAAATTCTCTCCTGTACGTGAGAAAAATACTACTAAAGCTTTCTTATTCATCATTTGTATGGCCCTCCTATTATCCCATTTTGTTTTCCATTATACCCTACTCATATATTTTATACAATCAAAAAAGGCCAGTCGCTATTGCGACCGACCTTTGTATCCATATCTATCCTAGTTTATTATTTATCATATAAGTCAGCAATTAAATCAACAACACCTTCGATTCCAAGTTTTGTGGAACTTACCGTCATATCATAACTGTCTGGGCTTCCCCATTTACGCTTTGCATATGCCTGATAATATTTTGCACGATCTCTATCTGCAAATTCTACCGCATTTACTGCTCTTTCATGCGAAAGTTCACGTCTTTCCATCATACGTTGCACGCGCTGTTCCTCTTCTGCAGTAATAAATACGCTAAATACATCGTCTCTATCTTCTAAAACATAATCTGCACAACGTCCTACGATTACACATGGGCCAGCATCAGCCAGTCGTTTGATAATCTTTGACTGTACTTCAAACATCTTTTCACTGATAGTAGGTTCTTCCTTCGTCTGAGGCATCATATGGTACAATTTCCCTTTTCCGAAGATTGCATGGTATCCTTTTGCAAATTTAGCAACATAATCAACAACGAGTTTTTCATCTACATCATCTGCATTTTCCAGCCCTAGTTCCTTCATTGCCTCTTCTACAACGTTTCTATCATGTAATGGAATATTTAGTTTTTCTGCTAGAAGTTCTGCAATCTCATGTCCGCCACTACCAGTCTGACGACTAATTGTAATAATCTTTCTTCCCATAATGCAACCTCCTTCTTTTGAAATTGTCAGTCAATTCCTTTCTTTTGTTACATTATATCAGAAAATTCAAAGCAATGGAAGCATTTTTATTCACCTAATTCCGAAAAAGATACAGCTACATCTACCACTTTTTCCATACGGCGGCATTTTACACCTGCAGCTTTTAAAATCTTTTTAGAAGCAATATTGAGAGGTGTTCCGCCATACTTGTCTGATTCATAAACAACCTCTTTAATTCCACTCTGCGCAATCATCTTCGCACAGTTATTACATGGGAATAAAGAAACATAAATAGTCGCATCGCCTAACGCTGCAAAATCTCCTCTATAATTGAGAATTGCATTTTCTTCGCCATGACATACATATGTATATTTTAAGGTTAATTCATCGTCGCCTTCACGATTCCACACATTTTCATCATCTGACATACCTGCTGGAAGTCCATTGTAGCCTAAACTAAGAATTCTTTTATCCTTACCTACGATTACTGCACCTACCTGAGTATTTGGGTCTTTGCTTCTCATTGCAATAAGCTTTGCAATACCCATAAAGGTGGAATCCCAGTCTAATACGTTTTCTCTTTTCTTTTCCATAAAATCTATCTCCCTCTATTTTTCCACGAAGTCTTTTCTCATTGGAGTTATCTCCCTTGTATAATTTTATTATGTACACATTTATTATACCTAGAAATAGGGTAAAGTCTACAAAAACTTTACCCTATTGACTTCGTAAATTCGACTTGACCATTTCATATTTGTATGTTATATATAAGTTACAAAAGCTTTGAATCTCTTTATTTCCGTCCACAAGATGGTCCGAGTAATTCTAAGCTTTTTTAATATTCATCTATATTATGTATCCAGAAATAATTCGTTGTCACTTTCTTTTTAATTGCAATACGAATCTTAACCCGTGTTCCATCTATTTCCAGCTTATTAACAATATATGCAAACTCAAAGCCTTCATTTTCATGTATATTTCTCACGTTATCAGCAAGCAAGCTCCCTGTCTCGATTAATTTAGGTAAACTTCTAATCGTTGCTACTTTTAACACTTTGAATTTCTTTGGCAATGCTTTGAATCTATTTCCATTACCAAGTGTTTCTCGAATTCCTTTTGCAGTTATTCTTACACACATATTAGATTCTGCATTTGTAACATTAAATCCATCAAAATATTTTTCTTCTCTTAGCACTTTCAATACTTCTTTTTGAACTCCAATATAGTCATTCCACTTTCCCTCTAAATTATATAAAGAGAGTTCCTCTGCTGTGTTAATACTTATCATGCTATCCCTCACTATTCAATTCATTTTACTTGGGATTGTATGGCGAATGCCAAGACCAAGCAGAAAGGACGAATCCTTATTGATATGATGATTATATACTAAGCAGCACGCTGGGACAATCGCACAGTTGCACAAATTTCAGGATATAAAAATTTCACAGGTTGCACGAAATTTTTATAGGTTTTTCAAACATACTGCAACAGTTATTTATGGCGAATCTTGCAAAATAACAAAACCTTCCCTGTACTTTGACCGAGTGAGAGAAGGCTTCGTATTTCATTCATTCTTGGTCAACCACTCTGTGACGATTGCCTTTTCTTAATTATAAGATAGCAAATTATTTGGGGTCTACAACCCTTATTTAATTAGTCTACGCAATTTTCCAATACATTAGATATAATCTCTAAATTTCTTCTCAAATCCCCATTACTTCCATTCGATCTATCACTTATGTTTCGACACAAAATTTAACAAACTCATCCATACTCTCAGCAGGATTTGCTTTTAAATTCTGTTGCGCAATGGTATCGTAATACTCTAATTCATGTATCAATATAGGTATTGATTTTCCAAATTCCTTAATAACAAAACCAGAATCATGTAATTCTTTTACAACTTCAACTAGAACATTTACAAACGCTTTTGTAATTCTTTCTAATTCTTCATCAGCAATATTACTATTTTTACCAAACAATTCCTGCGATGATATATATGGGAAATTGTTATCAGCAAGCCATTCTTTTACATATTTTTGTGTTTCCCCCATACCAAAGTACAGTTCGCTATTTTGCAACCAAAAGGCATAGTTCCATTTTGCTTCTTGTTCACTAGAAGCATTACGGATTTCATTTTTGAAATGTTGATTGGTATTATAGCCTAACGTAAATGTTGGATGGCAAGGATTGTCTCCTTCATCATATACAAATAATGAAATTGCATAAATGTCCGACTTGTCCCAAGATGTGATGCATTTCTTTATTTCAGACATAATATACTCTTTCATTTTGTTTTCACAGAATATTGCTTCTTTATTTGTCTCTACATATTCCATAAGACATTTATCTAAAGGTGGCTCAAATTTATAATATGCCATATCAGTTTGAACCCAACCATCTTTTTCGCCTTCATTTAATGCTTTTATGTAATTATCACTGATTGCTTTATAACCAACAACATTTATTGCTTCTATCAACTCTTGTGGTATTGTATCTGGATAACAATCGAAATAACCACTATGCCCACCGCTATTCATCTCTGCATCATACCAAAAACAAAGAACAGCATTCTTTTGGATTGGTGACAATTTATCAAGTGGTTGAAAGCAGATTGTCTCGATAAACTTATTCCATCTTTTATCTTTCTCAGACAGATTAGTATTCACTTTCCACATGTCTGGTTTCTGTTCTTTCTTTTTAAACCAATTAAATAATCCCATATGTTATACCCTCTACGTTTCAATTCATTGAACTGATACGTTCTAATCAAATTAATCTATTAGGCAATTTCAATTTAAGAATATTTTCAGAAATAATATCATTTCTATTATCACATTTCTTAAGTGCATCAATCCATTCTTTATTCTTGTAAGAAATCCCAATTCCAGTCCGCTCACTCTTTTTCTTATCTTCAAGCAACTTCTCCATAAGACTTTTCTCATCTGAATACTTATCGAACCAAGGAAGGACAAATCTATCTATTGCATCTAAAACATTCTGAAAACTAGCTTGAGCTATATCATCATTCGCATAATCCCACCAAATATCTTTATCACATATAAGTTCACCTAATCTTGCACCAAACCCTATTATTAAGTAGTCATGTGGAACATACAATGGCATTATCGAACAATTTACGGTAAATGTTTTTGAACCGTATCTTTCCTTTTGTAAATCAATATATTCCAACACATCAATCTTATTTTTTCGCACATATGAATTTGTCTTATATTTTACAAACCCATTTGTAATAAGATATTTTTCCAATATGATTTTTTTATTCTTCTTGAATGCCGCATCTGCCTTGTCTTTATCAATTATTGCCAGCTCCTTTTCTGTTCTTATGTGTGGCCTATTTCCAACAACATTAAATTTCTCTACCACTTTTTTCTTTCCCTTTCTTCAAAGTAAGTTCCTTCTTTTCCCCACAAAATATTATCTATTTTTTCTTGATTAATATTGTCTACCTTTTTATATTTTGGCACACCTCTAACACAAGTTCCAAAGAAATACATATCATAGCACTCGACACATTCTAAATAAAAGCATACAGTAAAATGCTGTTCTTTGTTAAGTTCCGTTAACATATCTTCAAATTTACAGTCTCCCGCATATATAGAAATACGTTTCTGTTGAAGCATTGCTTCTAACATTTTATATACTGGCACAAGGTTATGATGAGCATTTGATGATGCGCTTTCAAATACATCTTCAATAATTTTACAATTTTTACACATATATGTATTCCCTCTCTGCTTTATAGTTCTAAATCCTTTTACCTAGTCATATGAACACATTACCAATTCTTTACTATTAAAAAACTCAATTATATCATCTTTTGAAAAAGGCCAGTTTTCCTCTTCCTTGAAATCTTCTTCAAAAAATTTTATAACTTCTTCACAAGTCATCGGTGATAAATTGGCTTTATATTTATCGTAATATTCTTCTTGAACTTCCATCCAGTTAGAATAAGTTTTCTTACTCAATATCATACCATCATCTAAATATATAATAGTAGCTTCTTTAATTCCTAAGGAATATTTAATTTCCTGCTTCAATCGTTCGTCTGTCAAATCATATGGGAACGGGTCTGCGTCTTCATATGGTCCTTCTTGTTTATCCGAGAACTCCAGCACTAGAAAAGGCTTTTGGGAAAAATGCACCCAATCTACTCGTATGAATTCACTTTCTCGTTTCCAAATACGTTTTTCTATATTTTCACATACTTTAGAGCCATTTTTTAAAATCCATGTACCAAATCTATGCGATTCTCCGATGTGCTCTGCACCATATTTTTGTAATACTTCTTCTACATATTTTATTCTTTTATCAAATTCTTCCTTAGTCACAAATGAATAGGGCCATTGAAAATCCTTTGAATTATTCATTGTTATCTAAACTCCTTGTAATTAATACTGATTTATCACTTACACCATATCCCTAAACTTGATATTAATTATATAATACTAATATATTTTTCACAAGCACCTCGAATCCGCTGCGCTTCTTCTCGGTGTTCGCTGAATGCCGAGTAAATATAAGACACTTGTATCACAGCAGACCACACAGAAGAATTGACAAACATAGGCATATATGAGTAATTACGCATGAAAATATCTGCTTCGCAGATAGATTGCTTACGCAACCTACGCAAACAAAAAGAACATCGCTTTTCCAAATAAATTTGGAACGCGATGTTCTTCTTGTTTTCTATTTTCATGCTTAGTCTATCGAGCTAGCATATCATTCATTGAATTACTCTTCCTGCATATTGGCTAATTTCTTCGCCTGGTCTGCTGCGATACAAGCGTCGATGATTTCCTGGATGTCTCCGTTCATAATTTTATCCAACTTATAGAGTGTTAAGTTGATACGATGGTCTGTACAACGTCCCTGTGGGAAGTTGTAAGTACGGATTTTTTCAGAACGGTCACCAGTACCAATCTGGCTACGACGAGCTGCAGATTCTGCATCCTGCTGTTTCTGAAGTTCTAAGTCGTAAAGTTTTGCACGAAGGAGTGCAAATGCTTTTTCTTTATTCTGAAGCTGTGACTTTTCAGTCTGGCTATAGATTACAATACCTGTTGGGTAGTGTGTTAAACGTACCGCAGAGTCAGTGGTATTTACACACTGTCCACCGTTACCTGACGCTCTCATAACGTCGATACGGATGTCTTTTTCATCAATCTGTACATCTACTTCTTCTGCTTCTGGCATAACTGCTACTGTAATGGTAGATGTATGAATACGACCTGCTGATTCTGTTGCAGGCACACGCTGTACACGGTGTACTCCAGATTCGTATTTCATCTTAGAGTATGCGCCCTGACCAGAAATCATAAAGTTTACACTCTTCATACCGCCGATGCCGATATCGTCTACTTCAAGAGTTTCTACTTTCCAACGCTGGCTTTCTGCGTAATGAATATACATACGATACACTTCTGCCGCAAAAAGAGCAGATTCATCACCACCAGCACCTGCACGGATTTCTACGATAACGTTTTTGTCATCGTTAGGGTCCTTTGGAAGAAGTAAAATCTTAAGCTGTGTTTCGAGTTCTTCTACACGTTTCTTTGAGTCATTTAATTCTTCTTTTGCAAGTTCTCTCATCTCTTCGTCAGATTCTAATTCTAACATTTCAAGAGCATCTTCGATATTCTGTTTGCTCTGTTTGTATTCTTTGTAGGCTTCTACAATTGGAAGCAGATCGCTCTGTTCTTTCATAAGCTTACGGAAACGATTCGCATCATTTGCTACATCTGGTTCACTAAGCGTATTCATAAGTTCTTCATAGTGATGAAGTAAATCCTCTAATTTATCAAACATAATTAAATTCCTCCTATTACAACTCGATCATTTCCGGCCAGGTCTTTTATAACCTGCACATCTTTATATCCAGCCTCACGCATAAGGCCTGATACTGCCTCTCCCTGATCATGTCCTATTTCAAATAAAAGTTTTCCTTCTGGATTTAAATACTCAGAAGCTACTTCTATAATTTTTCGATAAAAATACAAACCATCTTCTTTACCATCTAATGCCTGGATTGGTTCGTATACTGCTACTTCTGGCATAAGTCCGCCAATAACATCTGTTGGAATATATGGTGGATTTGATACGATTACATCAAAGGTCTCTGTTACATCATCAAACAAATCACTTCGTTCAAATGTCGCTGTAACATTGTTTAATTTAGCATTTTCTTTTGCAACATTAATCGCTTGCTTAGATATATCATATCCATAGCCTTCTACTTCTACTATATTTTTTAAAATGCTAATAAGGATACATCCTGAGCCAGTACACATATCCAACACTTTCATACCTGGGCGAACAATCTTTAATGCTTCTTCCACTAAAGTTTCTGTATCCTGTCTAGGAATAAGCACCGCTTCATTTACACGGAATGGAATTCCCATAAATTCCTGCTCGCCTGTAATGTACTGCAATGGCACACGTTCTGCACGTTTACTCAAAACATTCTCATATTCTGCCATCTGCCCATCTTCCATTTGTTCATCCATATGAACATAGTAAAAGGTATTGTCAATTTTGCAGACAAAAGTAAGCAGAAGCCAGGCATCATTTTTCGCATCTACAATACCTGCTGTATTTAGTTTTTCTTCACCAAACTGAATCGCTTCACGAAATGTCATGCTAAGTTTTCCTCTTGCCATTTTTTCCAGTCAAATACAGCTTCCACAGATGCAATACCAACTTCTATCATATCATCATCTGGTTCTAATGTGGTAATACGCTGCATCAAAAGCCCTGGAGCACTAATGGCATTCACCAACCAATTGTCAAATCTACCTGCTAATCGAATAAATTCATACGATACCCCAGCAATAACTGGAATCAATAATAAACGTATCGCTAATTTCAAAACACCCGAATCTACTTTGATAAACATAAAGAATACGATACTAATAAGAATCACAAGAAATAAAAAACTAGTTCCACAACGCTTATGTTCCTTGGAACTTTTTCTCACATTCTCCACATTTAGTTCCAAACCTTGTTCAATACAGTTAATGCATTTGTGCTCTGCACCATGATACATATAGGTTCGTTTGATATCTGGCATTAAGGTAACAAGACTCACATAAGTAATAAAAATTGCAAGCCTCACTACCCCTTCTAATAATGTTATCACAAAACGTGACTGAATAAAACTCTGAAAAAACAAAGAAATCAAATATGGCACTACAAAAAACAGACCAATCGACATAACAACCGCCAATACTACCGTCCAGCCCATCATAGCCTTTTCTTTTTCCACATCAATTTCTTCCTCTTCGTCTTCAATAAACTCTGCAGAATGAAGAAGACTGCCCATTCCCAAGTATAAGGAATCAACAAAATTAAAAACGCCTCGAACCAAAGGAATACTCTTTAGTTTTTTATTTTTTATAGGGCCTTTGCAATCAAAAACCTGTACATCTATTTCTTTATCTGGCTTACGAACTGCCACTGCATATTTATCACCATTACGCATCATGATACCTTCCAATACAGCTTGTCCGCCCACACCTGAATATTTCATCTTAATACCTCATTGAAAAAGAAAAGGTTGAGATTCTAAAACCTCAACCTTCTTAAATACTTTTTATTTCATGCCGTATTTCTTATTGAACTGTTCAATACGTCCACGAGCCTGAGCAGCTTTCTGCTGACCTGTGTAAAATGGATGACATTTAGAACAGATTTCTACGTGAATAGACTGCTTTGTAGATCCTGTAACAAATGTATTTCCACAGTTACATGTAACAGTTGCCTGATAATAATCTGGATGGATTCCTTCTCTCATGATTTTCACCTCTTTATTTTCTTATCGTTTACAAGTTTCTGAACGCCTCTTTACACCCGTATACCCGATCCGTATATGATGCTTACTGCAAGAGACGACACGTTACGTCCGTTTACATCCCGATAAACAGCTCATTAACTATATCATAGAATTATATGGAATGCAATACTTATTTTTAAAACAAACGAGTTTTTCGCATCTGCTGGCAGAATTCCCTATTATTCTTGGTATGAGCAAACATATTTAAGATATTTTCTACTGCTTCTTCTGCCTTTAATCCATTGAATGCCTTACGCATCACATCCATAGCAGCCATTTCTTCTTCATCTAAGAGCAGGTCATCACGACGAGTACCTGATTTTACGATATCAATCGCTGGGAAGATACGCTTTTCAGATAGTTTTCTATCCAGAACAAGTTCCATATTACCTGTTCCTTTGAATTCTTCAAATACTACGTCATCCATCTTGCTGCCTGTATCCACAAGTGCTGTTGCAAGAATAGTAAGACTTCCTCCCTCGCGCATATTACGGGCTGCACCAAAGAAACGTTTTGGCATATGAAGCGCTGCTGGATCAAGACCACCGGAAAGTGTTCGACCACTTGGTGGAACTGTAAGGTTATACGCTCTTGCAAGACGGGTGATACTATCAAGAAGAATCATTACATCCTTTTTATGCTCAACAAGACGTTTCGCACGCTCAATAACCATTTCTGATACACGTTTATGGTGCTCTGGAAGTACGAAAAAGGTAGAATGAATAACTTCCACATTTGTTCCTTTTACAGATTCCTTAATATCTGTAACTTCTTCTGGTCTTTCATCGATAAGAAGAATAATCAAATGCATTTCTGGATTATTCTGTGTAACAGAATTCGCAATCTCTTTTAAAAGAGTGGTCTTACCAGCTTTTGGCTGGGAAACAATCATACCACGCTGTCCCTTACCAACTGGAGAAACCAAATCCACTACACGCATCGCTACGCTAGCACCTGGTCTATCTAAATGAATACGTTGATTTGGGAAAATAGGTGTTAAATCTTCAAAATTTGGTCTTTTCTGAAGTTCCTCTGGTTTAAATCCATTTACACTACTTATATATAAAAGTGCTGCAAATTTTTCGCCCTGATTCTTTACGCGAATGCCACCACGCACGATATCACCCGTCTTCAATCCAAAACGACGAATCTGTGCTGGTGATACATAAATATCATTTTCTCCTGGCAAGAAGTTTTCACAACGAATAAAACCAAATCCATCTGTCATAACCTCTAAAATACCATCTGCAACCTGTCCGCTGTCCAATTCTGAATTATCCTCACGAACTGCATTTGGCTGATTGTATTCTTTGTTCGTTGTATATACAACATTCTTCTTCTCTGCCTGCGCTGGTTCTTTTTCTTTTGCATCTTCAGCAAGCATAAGTTCAACCACTTGCTCTTTTTTAAGACCTGTAAGCCCTTTAATTCCACGTGCCTTCGCTAAATCCTTCAACACAGTCAAAGAAAGACTTTCATACTTTTCTCTCATAAAATTCTCCTATTTAAATAAAAACTCTGGGAATATATGCCCGAAACGACATCGATATTTTTGATAGAGTTATTATACACCCCTTTCTTTTAAAAAGGAAGACCTTTTTTCTTGATTTGTATTTGACGGAATGATACACTTATTTCATTCGAAAATCATGTTTGCCTTAGGCAAATTAATCATAGGAGAACCCATTATGGATATGAAAGAAAAGGCACTACTTGCGCATAAAAACTGGAATGGAAAACTAGAGACTATTGCCAAATCAAAGGTAAATTCTCGTGAGGATCTGGCTATTGCATACACGCCTGGGGTTGCAGAACCTTGCAAGGAAATCGCAGCAGATGCAACAAAGGCATATACCTATACCTGGAAATCCAATACGGTTGCAGTTGTTTCTGACGGAAGTGCAGTTCTGGGACTTGGCAATATTGGACCTCATGCAGCTATGCCCGTAATGGAAGGAAAATGTGTACTATTTAAAGAATTCGGCGGAGTAAACGCTGTACCAATCTGTCTTGATACGCAGAACACCGAAGAGATTATTGCAGCAGTGAAAAATATTGCCCCAGGTTTTGGTGGTATCAATTTGGAAGACATTTCCGCACCTCGTTGTTTTGAAATTGAAGAAAAACTTAAAGAAATACTTGATATACCCGTCTTTCACGATGACCAGCACGGGACAGCAATTGTTGTTCTTACTGGTGTAATCAACGGATTACGCATTACTGGTAAGAAAAAAGAAAATTGCCGCGTAGTAGTAAATGGCGCTGGTTCTGCAGGAGTTGCTATTACAAAACTATTACTTCGCTATGGTTTTACAAATGTCATTATGTGTGACAAAGAAGGAATTATCGGAAAAGACTATCCAAATTTAAATTGGATGCAGAAAAAAATGACCGAGGTTACCAACCTATCCAACGAAACAGGTACACTTGCTGACGCACTAAAAAATGCAGACATTTTCGTAGGAGTTTCAGCACCAAACATCGTAACTGCTGAGATGGTAGCTTCTATGAATAAAGATGCTATCCTCTTTGCCATGGCAAACCCAGTTCCAGAAATCATGCCTGATGTAGCAAAGGCTGCTGGTGCACGCATCGTTGGCACCGGCCGAAGCGATTTCCCAAATCAGGTAAACAATGTAATTGCCTTTCCAGGTATTTTCAAAGGTGCTTTGGAGGGTCGTGCGAAGCAAATTACAGAAGAAATGAAGCTAGCTGCCGCTGAAGCTCTGGCTGCTTTAGTTTCTGATGATGAATTAGGCGAAGATTTTATCATGCCTGAAGCCTTTGATCCTCGTGTTGCAGAGGTCGTAAGCCAAGCAGTAAAGGAACATATCGTATGAGATATTATTCTTTAAACGAATACTGTAAAGAAACCTTCGGTGAAAAGATATATCGTCTCTCTTTAAACGGCGGTATGACCTGTCCGAATCGTGATGGTTCCCTAAGTTATGGTGGATGCACCTTCTGTAGTGAAGGCGGTTCTGGCGACTTTGCTGCATCATATAACGTTTCCATCTCTGCACAAATTGAAGAAGCAAAGATTCGCATTAAGCAAAAAACAGATTGCAACAAGTATATTGCATATTTTCAAGCATATACTAACACCTACGCACCTCTCTCTCACTTGCGACGCATTTATACAGAAGCCTTGCAAGAACCTGATGTTGTGGCACTTTCCATTGGGACAAGATGTGATTGCTTAAGCGAAGAAGTATTGGATTTGTTAGAGGAACTAACGAAATATGAATGGCCCAGCCCTTCTGGATGCACCCAAAAACCTATCTGGATTGAACTTGGTTTACAAACCATCCATAATAATACACATGCTCATCTCAACACACACACAACTGTTGAACTTTTTGATGCTGCTGTAAAAAAACTGCATGAAAGAAACCTTCCAGTCATCACACACGTGATACTTGGACTTCCAGGCGAAACCAAAGAAATGATGTTAGAAACCGTCTCTCATGTAGCTAGTCTTCCAGTATCCGGAATAAAATTGCAATTACTCCATATTCTAAAGAACACAAAACTTGCCGCAGAATATGAAGAAGCTCCATTTCCACTCTTTTCTTTGGAAGAATATTGTGATTTTGTTATCGATTGTCTGGAAATCCTACCTTCGGATATGGTTATTCATCGATTAACCGGAGATGGGCCAAGAAAACTTTTAATTGCACCTCTATGGAGCACCGATAAAAAAAGAGCATTAAATACCATTGCCAAACGAATGAAAGAACGATATACTTGGCAAGGACGTTTATATAAATAAGGAGATAGTTACATGGCAGAACCATTTACCATATACAAACTAACAATTCTTTATATGTTAGATAAAGCAGGTTTTCCTCTTTCCAACACTCAGCTCTCCAACTTCTTTTTGGAGCATGACTATACAGATTACTTCCGTGTGCAAGAGGTTATCGGAAATCTGGTGGATTCAAATCTAATTTTAGCAGAATCAACCCACTCTAATACCCAGTACACTCTTACTACTGCTGGAAAAGAAACCTTAACCTTCTTTGCTGATAAGATTACAGAAGGAATCACACAAGATGTCCTTCATTTTTTTGAAGAGAACAAAATGACACTTCGCAAAGAAACCTCTATCATTGCAGATTACTATAAAACCACAAACCAAAACTACGCAGTTCGTTGTCAGGCTCGTTCAGATGGACAGACCATGATTGACCTGACTCTTTCTGTAAAAACAAAGGAACAGGCTGAAGCAATTTGTAATAACTGGAGAAAACAGCACGAAGAAGTCTATATGTATCTTATGGATTCATTAATGAAATAACAAAATCCCTCGGAATACTCCGAGGGATTTCTTTATACTTATTTCTTCTGAATACTATATCCGAATTTACCTAGTTTTTCGCCCATTGCAAAGTACTCGCCATGCGAATACATTACAAGTCCTAGTTCATTTATAAGGAATTTACCTGTCTCATTCATATATTCATCTTCAACAGTTACACTTACAACTTCTGCAATAAACATATGATGACAGCCCAGTTCTTTCTTTTCTACCACTTTACATGCGATATTCACGGGACTTTCCTTAATAGCAGGAACACTACAGTTCTCTACCGCAAATGGAGTTAGATTCATTTCTTTGAATTTATCTACATCTCTACCACTCGTTACTCCACAGTAATCACATGCTTTCACTAATTCTTCTGTTGTAAGATTGATAACGAACTCTCCTGTTTCCTCAATCATATGATAGGAATAACGTTCCGGACGTACGGAAATCGACGCCATAGGTGGATTTGTACAAATCGTCCCTGCCCATGCAATCGTAATAATATTCTTATTTCCTTCTTTATCTGCCACAGACACCATAACCGCTGGAACAGGGTTTAGCATATTGCCTGGCTTCCATGTTTGTTTTGCCATTAATTAAATCTCCATTAAACTTTTCTTGTTTTATATGTCATTGATTATAATAGTCCTACTTTTTTAAGTTCACTTTCTAACTTTAATGCTTTTGTTCTTTCCATCTCTGTTAGGGGCATACGTAGTTTCTTTGTTTCAAACCCCATAAGCTCTAATGCCTTTTTCACCGGAATTGGATTCACTTCGCAAAATAATGCTTTTATCAATCCCATGTACTTTAACTGCAATTCTGCAGCGCGGGATACATTTCCCTTTAGATACTCCATAACCATATCATGTGTATCTCCCGGAGCTACATTTGCCAAAACCGAGATAACACCCTTGCCGCCAAGGGATAAAATAGGAACAATCTGATCATCATTTCCAGAATAAATCTCTAGATAGCCTTTTGACTTTTGTATCACTTCCGCCACCTGCGAAATATTCCCACTCGCTTCTTTTAGCGCAACGATATTTTCTATTTCTTTTCCTAAACGTGCTGCAGTATCTGGTAATATATTTACACCAGTCCTTGATGGCACATTATACATTATAATTGGGCATTCTACCGAAGCCGCTACTGCCTTGTAATGCTCATATAAGCCATTCTGGGTAGCTTTATTGTAATATGGAGTGACTACTAATAGTGCATCTGCACCTAACTCCTGTGCCTTTTTAGAAAACGAAATTACATTTTCCGTACAATTCCCTCCAGTTCCAGCTATAACCGGAACTCGTTGGTTTACTTTTTTTATCGTATAAGAGATGACGGAAAGACGCTCCTCTTCTGTCATTGTAACAGGTTCCCCTGTTGTTCCACATACAACAATTGCATCTATTCCGCCAGCTATTTGGTACTCTATTAAACGTCCTAACTCTTCGTAATTTACACCTTCATCTTCCGTAAATGGGGTGACAATCGCTACACCCGCACCTTGGAATAGTAACATTACGATACCTCTTATAATTTAATATTTGGATTTTCTTTGATTATATCTGCAATCAATTCTCTTTCGTCCATTGGCTGCTTGATACCTTTAATTTCCTGATAATCTTCATGGCCTTTGCCTGCAAGAACAATAATATCTCCATCCTGTGCATTTTCCATACAGTACTTAATCGCTTCCTTACGATCTGGTACCATTACATAGTCACCGTCTGCTTTTTTCACGCCAATCAAAATGTCCTGAATAATATCCATAGGTTCTTCGTCACGAGGATTATCTGAGGTAATGACTGTTAAATCCGCCAAACGTGAAGAAACTTCACCCATCTCATATCTTCTAGATTTTGCACGATTACCGCCACAACCAAAAAGACAAACCAGGCGAGGTGGATTGTATGCTTTTAATGTAGTAAGCAGACTCTCTAATGCCATAGCATTGTGTGCATAGTCGATCATTAAGGTATAACTCTTTGTTACAGGAACAATTTCAATACGTCCTTTTACGCTCACATTCTTAAGTGCTGATTTAATTTCTTCTTCTTTTACCCCAAAGTGATTACAGATTGCAATCGCAGTCAAGGAATTATACACACTAAAACTTCCAGGTACATTTACTTCTACATCAAAGTCCACAAGACCATTCACATGATATTTCACGCCTAATGCTCCACTTTCCTTTAAAAGGTCTACATTTGTAGCACGAATATCATTCGTCTCTCCATATCCGAAGGTTTCTACCTCACAAGTGTGCCCCTTCATGATACCTTCTAAATGTTCACTGTCTCCATTAAAGATACCAAGTTTACACTTTTGGAATAACAAACTCTTACAATGCATATAGTCATCGAAGTCTTTGTGTTCATTTTCACCGATATGATCAGGCTCAAGATTTGTAAATACACCAATATCAAAAGTAAAACCTGCTACTCTGTGCATCATAAGTGCCTGAGAAGAAACCTCCATAACCACAGCTTCCAATCCAGCATCGACCATTTTACGGAAAATTTCTTGTACCAGATATGATTCTGGTGTTGTATTTACTGATGGAATACGTTTATCTCCAATAATGGATTCAATCGTTCCAATCAAACCTGTTTTTATTCCTGCAGACTCTAATATAGATTTTACAAGATATGTTGTGGTAGTTTTTCCTTTTGTACCTGTAATACCAATCGTTTTTAACTTTTCTGCAGGATAATCAAAATACGCTGCAGCAAGTTCAGCCAATGCAATTCTTGTGTTTTCAACCAGAATATAAGTATAGCCTTCCACTAATTCTACATCATCACGTTCTACAACAAAGGCAACTGCGCCTTTTCCCATCATTTCTGGGATAAAATCATGCCCATCTCTTACTGTGCCTGCGATACATACAAAAACTGCACCTGGTTTGATTTTTCTAGAATCATATACCAAAGAAGTGATCTCTGTATCCAAGCTACCCGCCAATAATTTGTAATCAAGTTTTTCTACAAGTTTTTTAATTTGCATATCTTTATCCCCTTATTCATTATATTCACCGCTAAATACTTCTGTAGCTGGTCCTGTCATAAAAACATGATTGGTCTCTTCATCCCATTCGATTACCAGGTCCCCACCTAGTAAGTGTACCAATACCTTTCTATCTGTCAATCCATTTAAAATACATGCAACTACAGTTGCACAGGTTCCTGTTCCACAAGCCCAAGTTTCTGCAGAACCTCTCTCCCAAACTCGCATATAGGCCTCATTTCTTGAAACCACATTTACAAATTCCGTATTAGTTCTCTTTGGAAAACGTTCATGATTTTCAAAAAGTGGTCCATATTTTTCTAATGGAAAGCTTTTTACATCATCCACAAACACCACTGCATGTGGATTACCCATAGAAACACAAGTCATATTCCACTCTTTATCACCTACTAAGATTGGTTCATTTATAACTTTGTCTCCGTCAGCTTTTACCGGAATCTCGGAAGGCGTAAAGATTGGCTCACCCATATCTACACGAACCGTAGCCACTTTGCCATTTTCCACATTTAAATTTAATATCTTAATTCCAGCACCTGTTTCTACAGTAATCTCAGTATTGTCTGTCAAACCATGATCATATACATATTTACCCACACAACGTACACCATTACCGCACATTTCTGCCTCAGATCCATCCGCATTGTATATATGCATAGTAAAATCTGCTATTTCCGATGGTCCAATCGTAATCAATCCATCTGAGCCAATCCCAAAATGACAATCACTTACTTTAATTGACATTTCTGCAGGATTCTCTAACTTCTCTTCAAATAAATTCACATAAATATAACCATTTCCACAACCGTGTAACTTTGTAAATTTCATTTATATTATCCTCTTTTCAACGATAAAACTGCTTAAAAAAGAGCTGTCGTAATATCGGCAGCTCTTTATATAATCCTAAAATAATCCCTGGAAAACAATCATTGCTGCCAATCCTACAATACCTAACATATTAATCACGCTAAGTACAATAACAGCAACTGTACATTTATGGACAGAAATCACCCTTTTTTCAATCTCATTTGCTCTATCCAGTTTCTCTTCAACACTCTTTAATAAATCAGCAAGGTTACGATAACACTGTACATTTTCCGAATGAACTTTATCAGACAAATCAGACTTAACAACTTCTAACTGGGTATTCAACTCAGAAAGTGAATTCTTTAATTCTTCTGCCTGCTGGGCGTTTAAAGAACCTAACATGCTCTTGAATTCTTCAATCTGCTGACCATTTAAATCACCAAGAGTTTTTTTCAACTCTTCCAACTGACGCTCATTTATCTGCTGGCCATCTTGCAACTCTTTTCCTAAAGATGCACCAATCGCCTCCATTTTTTCTGTAACCTTGTCAATCAGGTTGTCAATCTGCTTGGTAACTTCTTCTGTGATTCCATCAGCTTTTCTCTGACGTTCATTTAAAATATGTTCTAATTCCTTTGCTTTTACTTCTTTTTCATCAACGATTTCCTGAAGTTCCTGCACCTTAGACTCTTTTGTAAGCATAAGATTCTGAAGTTGCTGTGCTTTTGCACGGAATTCATCTATCTGATTCAATAAATAATCTTCTTTTTCAATCTTTTTATTTTCTGTAGTCATTTCTTTCTCCAATGTGATGATAACTGGTACATCAATTTTCTTTGTATTTTCAGAGGAAATCTGAGCTTCGATCATAACCGTCTGCTCTTCTGGCCCAACGATTGGCGCAACTGGCTTAACCACTGGCGTTTCTGGCTTAGTTTCTGGTTCATTCGCCTTAGCAACTGGTGTCACAGGTATAACCATTACTGGCTTTTGGTATGCAGTTTGTGACATAGTTTTTGGTCTTGGTTTTGAAGTTTTCTTTGGCTCAATACCATTGATTACTTGTCTTGCAATTTTGTCCAACAAGCCTGCCATCTCATTTCCTCCCATAATTTGTCCATATTATATGTCATTGTAACACCTAGGCAAAAATTTGTAAACCACAATAAAACAAAAAACTCGGAAAGCTATACTTTCCGAGTTCGACATTCATTATTTCAATGGATACTTTGCTGTAAGTTCATCTACGATAGCGCGAGCTTTATCTACTGCACTCTCGCCTTCTTTAATAAGCATTGCGATTGCTTCCGCAATTTTATCCATATCTTCTGTATTCATACCACGTGATGTAACTGCTGGTGTACCAAGACGTAAACCACTGGTTACAAAAGGTGATTTTGGATCATTTGGAATGGTATTCTTATTACATGTAATATGAGCTGCATCAAGAAGCTTTTCTGTTGCTTTTCCTGTTAATTCAAATGGAGTTAAATCAACAAGCATGAGATGATTGTCTGTACCACCAGAAACAATCTTAATACCTCTATCCATAAGGCCCTTGCAAAGTGCCTGTGCATTGTCGATAACGCCCTGCTGATATTCCTTGAACGCTGGGTCTAATGCTTCTTTGAAGCATACTGCTTTTGCTGCAATTACATGCATTAAAGGTCCGCCCTGGATTCCTGGGAATACCGCTTTATTAAAGTTGTATTTATCAGCTACTTCCTGACTCGCCATAATCATACCACCACGTGGTCCACGAAGTGTTTTATGTGTTGTAGTAGTTACTACATCTGCATATGGAATTGGGCTTGGATGAAGTCCTGCCGCTACTAAACCTGCAATATGAGCAATATCTACCATAAGAAGTGCTCCACATGCATCAGCAATTTCACGGAATTTCTTGAAATCAATTGTTCTAGCATAAGCAGATGCACCCGCAATAATCATTTTAGGTTTGCATTCCATAGCAATCTTCATTACTTCATCATAATCGATAAACCCTTCGTCATTCACACCATAAGGCACAATATTAAAATAGGAACCTGAGAAGTTTGCTGGTGAACCATGAGATAAATGTCCGCCATGGTCTAAGTTCATACCCATAACAGTATCACCTGGCTGCAACATTGCAAACTGCACTGCCATATTTGCCTGTGCACCTGAATGTGGCTGTACGTTTACATACTCACAACCGAATAATTCTTTTGCACGCTCTCTTGCTAAATCTTCCACCACGTCTACACAGTCACATCCACCATAATATCTTTTTCCTGGATATCCTTCTGCATATTTATTTGTCATAATACTTCCCATTGCAGCCATAACTGCTTTACTGGTCCAGTTTTCTGACGCAATCAATTCGATGTGACTATTCTGTCTATCTAATTCATTATCAATCGCAGCAGCCACTTCTAAATCTACTGCCTTTAATTCTTCCATACTGTACATATAAAAATCTCCTTTACAAAAACATATTGTTATTATAAAGGAGATTCCTATGTTCTGCAATTATAAAATGATACAAACATTATCACAAATATTTATAGTATTTATAACTCAAGAACGATTAAGCGATAAACTCGGAAAGCACAGCTTTCCTCGTGTTCACGTTGCTCCTCAAATAGAAAAGAGGAGTCACCCTCTTGGATAAATCCAATGGATGACTCCTCTTTCTATTTTCATCGCTTAATCGCGACTATGCTTCTTCTCCAGCATATAATGTAACTAATTTCTTTAAGTGTTCATAACGTTCTTTAGCGTTAGCTTCAGACTGAGCGAATAATTCAGCAGCTCTTTCTGGGTTGAACTTAGCAAGTGATGCATAACGGTTTTCACCCTTCAAGAATTCCTGATAATCTCCTGTTGGAGCTTTGCTATCTAAGCTGAATGCGTTCTTTCCAGCA
>JAZURS010000085.1:0-20069 GCA_045606325.1 Agathobacter sp. | reverse complement strand
TTACAGATGGAGATGGATGAAAAGTATTTTTCGTTTACGGTAAAAACAGAATTTGAAAGCAAGCATAGATTTGATCAGTGCGGAATCGTGATGTATCTAGATAGTGATAACTGGTTAAAAGGTTCTATCGAATACGAAAATGAGACATTCCAACACTTAGGAAGTGTGGTAACGAATAATGGCTATTCAGATTGGGCTACTACGGAAATAGATGCTTCTGTAAAATCTATGTGGTATAGACTTAGTAGAAGAGAAGATGACTATTGTATCGAGTGTTCAGAGGATGGTGTGACTTTTAAGCAGATGCGTGTGTGTCATATGTGGAATGGTGGCGGAAAGATTCAGTTTGGAATCTATGCATGCAGCCCAGAAGAATCTTCATTTAAAGCAACATTTACAAATATGGAGTTAGGCGAATGTAAATGGTTAGCACATGATGGACAGCAGCCAGATGAGGAGTAAAAATGAGTTTAGAATTACAGCAAGGGCGTCCAGCGGACATTGCTGGAAGATTAGAAAAAGAAATACGTACCTATGATTTACTTGATTCTCTTGGAATTAGCTATGAACGAGTAGATCATGAGGAAGCAAATACGATGGAAGCTTGTGCGGCAGTAGATGAGGTGCTTGCACCAGCGGTTATATGTAAAAACTTATTTTTATGTAACACACAGAAAACGAAGTTTTATCTTCTGATGATAAAAAATGATAAGAAGTTTAAGACGAAAGAAATATCAAAGCAGATTAATAGTGCTCGTCTATCTTTTGCACCTCCAGAATACATGGAAGAGTATTTAGATATCACTCCAGGTTCTGCAAGTGTTATGGGACTTATGAATGATAAAGATAATCAGGTGACCTTACTTGTGGATGAAGATGTACTTGCAGCGGAATATTTTGGCTGTCATCCATGTATCAATACATCTAGTTTACGATTGAAAGTGTCAGATGTGTTTGAAACTTTTTTACAGGCGGTTAATCACGACTATATCACAGTGAAGTTGGTAGGAGAAGAATAGACATTATAGCCCCAAAGGCTTAATGAAATAAATTTATTTTAAGGAGATTGCTTTTTGAGAAAAACAAGCAGAACAATGGAGATTGTAGCATAACCGGGAGGTTTGCCAAATCAATCTCGACAAACCTCCCAGCATTGTAGTCAACAATCATCAGGAGGAAAAAATAATGAATAAAAATGACTATATCATACGTTTGGAAACACCCGCAGATTATGCTGAGGTAGAAAATTTAATACGAGAATCTTTTTGGAACGTGTATCGTCCTGGTTGTCTAGAGCATTATGTGATTCATTGTTTGAGAAATGATAATGACTTTGTGCCAGAACTGGATTTTGTTATGGAAAAAGATAATAGAATCATCGGACAGAATATGTTTATGAGAGCATGTATCAATGCGGATGATGGCAGACAAATTCCTGTTATGGCAATGGGACCAATTTGTATTGCAAATGATTTGAAACGCAAAGGTTATGGGAAGAATTTATTGGATTATTCTATTGTGAAAGCAAAAGAAATGGGTGCGGGGGCACTATGTTTTGAAGGTAATATTGATTTTTATGGAAAAAGCGGTTTTACCTATGCATCGGAATATGGAATTCGCTATCACGGACTTCCAGAGGATGCAGATGCATCATTTTTCTTATGCAAGGAACTGATTCCAGGATATTTAGATGGTATAACGGGTGAATATGCACCACCAGCTGGATATTTTGTGGATGAAGATGAGGCAGAATCGTATGATAAACAGTTTCCATACAAAGAAAAATTAAAATTACCAGGACAATTAGTGTAAGACAATTAAAAACGTGAAAGAGACCATGTGCATAAAGCACATGGTTTTCTTTTTATAAAATTATGTAAAGTATACTTGACATAAAATTATGACAGTGTTATATTGAAGATGCAAAGAAGGTAAAGTTAACTTTACATAATATTAATAACATAGGAGGTAGCCGTGGAGAATAGAATAGAAGAAATCAGAAAAGAAAAAGGTATTCGTCAGGAAGAATTTGCAAAGAGTATGGGCGTATCCAGACAGACGATTAGTTCTTTGGAAAACGGACGATATAATCCGTCCATTGTGTTGGCATATAAGATTGCAAAGTATTTTGGAATGACGATAGAAGAAGTGTTTGTATTTGACGAGGAAGATTTGAAATAGGAGGAAAATGAGATGAAAGAAAGAAAAACTTGGATATCAATTATCTATGTGATTATCGGTGTTGTACTATTTGGCCTAAGTTGTTTTGAAATCGTAGATGAGTTCTGGAGTGGAATGGGTTCAGCACTTTTGGTAATAGGTGTGCTTCGGTTGCTTCGCAGTTATCGTTTCAACAAGAATGACGAATACCGTGAGAAGATAGAAATTGAAGAAAAAGATGAGAGAAATCATTTTATCCGTAACAAAGCCTGGGCATGGGCAGGGTATTTATTTGTAATGACAATGGCTGTTGCGACAATCGTTTTAAAACTTCTGGGACAGGAAACTTTAATGATGGCAGCATCAGGCTCTGTATGTTTCATGTTAATTTTGTTCTGGGTGTCATATCTTATCCTGAAAAGAAAATACTAGGGTGATGCTGAAATGAGTAAAAGAGTAAGACAGTATGTCGGATTATTTTCTGCAATTCTAGCTTATTATTTGATTCATGAAGGTGCTCATTTTATATATGCACTTAGTATTGGTGTGTTTAAGCAAGTGAATTTCATGGGACTTGGCATACAGATTGATGTGTATGCGGAGTTGATGACATCTAAGCAGTTAGGAGTGTTTTGTATTGTAGGGGCAATCGCGACAACAATAGCAGCTTATGTATTAGTACTTTTGGCTGCTAAAATCAAAGATGTTTCTTCAAAGGTTATAAAAGCAAGTCTTTATTATATTACGATTGCTCTACTTCTGCTTGATCCGCTTTATCTAAGCGTACTTTGTGGAATGTTTGGCGGAGGCGATATGAATGGTATATCTTTACTTGTGCCAGAAGTGACCGCAAGAATTGGATTTGGAGTTCTTCTTGTGATAAATAGTATAGTGTTTTTCAAGGTAGTGTTACCAAAGTACAAATTAGGATTTCAAGAATAGAGGTATATCTATGAATAAACAGAAAAAAGAACCGTGGAGAATTGTGGTAGGAGTAATATCGATTGCATATATCATTTACATGTGGGTGGAAAAAGATATCATGGCAATTTACAGTTCTATGCCTGCGGAACAGGCGCTTCCACTTGCTGTAACAACGATTGTAGTTTCGTTGGCTAAAGTGGCTGCGCTGTCTATTGGGATGTTGCTTATTAAATGGATTGTTGGTAAAATCAAGAAGTAATATTTAATAAGTTAGGAGTAAATTCATGCGCTTTACATACTGTCCGCATTGTGGAAAAGAATTAATTAAAAAAGAAATAGGTGATGAGGGGCTCATACCTTTTTGTGAAAACTGTGAGATTCCATTGTGGGATATGTTTACAACTTGTATCATCACGGCAGTAGTGAATGAGGAAAACGAGGTTGCACTTATCAAACAAAGTTATATGACCACAGAAACCTATGTCTGCGTAGCAGGCCACATGAAAATAGGTGAATCGGCAGAAGAAACTGTGATTCGTGAAGTAAAGGAAGAAATTGGTTTAGATGTAGAAGAACTCGAATTTATAAAAACCTATCCTTATGAGAAAAAAGAAATGCTGATGTTAGGCTTTAAGGCAAAAGTGAAAAAGGCAGACTTTGTACTATCCGATGCAGAAGTAGCGACGGCCAAGTGGTTCCCATTTGCGGAAGCATTAGAAAATATTCGTGAAGGCAGTATTGCTTGGCAATTGGTGAAGTCCGTAATATAATTATGATGTTTGAAAAATTGCGAATAAGAAGGATAGAGTATGCGTATAGAGAGATTTTTGACGAAACCAGAACAGGCGCTTGAAGTGCGAATTACAGTGTTTGTAAAAGAACAGGGATTTCGTGATCAGTTTGATGAAATAGATGAAAGGGCTGCACATTTCGTGGCATTCGACGAGGAGAATAATCCTATTGGAACCTGCAGAGTCTTTGCAAGTGAAGATGAAAATATTTATCTTCTTGGAAGACTGGCGGTTATAAAAGAATATCGTGGACAAAATATAGGTAGCCAAATCGTAGCACAAGCAGAAAAGCATGTGCATGAAGTGGGTGGCAAAGAGTTACGTTTGCATTCACAGTATCAGGTAGTGAATTTCTATGAAAAATTAGGTTATATTTGTTTTGGTGATATTGAGGAGGAAGAAGGCCATCCTCATATTTGGATGAAGAAAGAAGTTTAGTCTAAAATGGAGGATTAAAAAGTGGGATATATTACGACATATACGGGAAAAAAGTTTGATCCACTTGAGCCAAGTATAGAGAATCTGGATATAAGGGATATTGCACATTCCCTATCACTCACTTGCCGTGGGAATGGACATGTGAAGCAATTCTTTTCGGTGGGACAGCACTGTGTAAGTTGTGCTAAGGAAGCGGCTGCAAGAGGGTGTTCCAAGAGAGTTGTGTTAGCTTGTCTTTTGCATGATGCGAGTGAAGCATATATGTCGGATGTACCTCGTCCATTTAAAGAGGTTTTGCTCGAATATGTAGAGGCAGAAAAGAAACTAATAGATATTATTATGGAGTATTATTTAGGAACTCCATTAAGCAAAACCGAGCAAGACTTGGTAAAACAAATAGATGATGATTTGCTTTACTACGATATGATAGAACTTCTTGGAGTTCAGCAAGAAGGTGCGGCTCCAGAGATTAATATAAAGTTAGATTACTCGGTGCGTTCATTTGATGAGGTAGAAAAAGAGTATTTAGATTTGTTCGAACAATATGGTGTGGTCACACATAGTTATTAAATAAGAAAAGGAAAAACCCCTGGACGAAATGAGGGAACGTCCAGGGGCATTTTATTGCTAAGGTCGGAGTTTAGTTACCTTACAAATTAATGATATAAGGCAATTGAATATTATACAATCAACAATTTCCGAGTGTATATCGGAAATCCGACACAATGTACAAAAATAATGGTGGAAATTATATGTTTTTTTTATATAATCTAAAAAACAATGAAGTGTTGAAAATCCAACACCTGTCTGATATTATGAGATTAGTATCAAATATTAAAAGAGGGAAAATATATGGCAGAGAAGAAAGAATATCGAAGTGCAATTCGTTCAAGAAAGTTGATTCGACAGGCCTTTTATGAGGTTTTAAAAGAAAAGAGTTTCGACAAGATTACGGTAACGGATATTGTTAAGAGAGCAGATGTAAACCGTTCGACTTTTTATGCTCATTATCCAGATGTGATGGGGGTAATTGAAGAGATTCAGAATGAAATTATAGAATATACACAGGATTTTATGAAGGGAATTGATTTCCATGATTTTTATAAGGATCCTAAGCCATATCTGCAAAAAATTGTTAAATTAGTTGCTGATAATCAGGAATTATATCGTCTGCTAATGTCATCTTCAATGGCTATCAAACAGATGGATCAATTAAAATACATATTAATTGATAGAACAATTGAAACTTTGGAAATGCCAACTGGTTTTAAAGATAAATTTGAATTGGAGTTCTCAATTCGATTTTTTATGGGTGGTATTGTTGATGTTTATACACAGTGGCTCTATGGTATTATCGATTGTTCATTAGAGGATATAACGGACCAGCTTGCAAACATGGTAAAACGTTCTGCAAGAGCAATTTAGTAAGGAGATAGAAATGAACAAGAATTGGTTAGTGACTGCAAAAGAAGGAATTGAAAAATTGGTTTTATGGCTAAAGAGGCATCCAAGTGTTTTTCCATGGATAGCAATAGCTACATTATTGGCTATTGCACAAAGCTATATTATTGGTTTGTGTTTTTCTCCAATTGATATTTTTTCAATGGAAGCAATTGCAGAGGTGCTGACGACCAGTGCAGAGGTTGTGGCGGGCCTTTATGGATTGACACTGACAGGATATATATTTTTCCAAGATCGTTTACAGCAAAAAGCAGATAGTGATGACTTATTAGAGGATATTATTACGTTATTAAAAAAGAGATATCACAATATGGTGTTAATATTATCGGGTATCTGTTTCATGGTAATTTTTTCTGCATTCTCTTTTATTATATATAATGTAGATAGTGGACTGATTCCGTTAGAGTCATATTATTTTTGGGGATATGAAACACTATTTATGGTATTTGTAACATTATTGTTTAATATTTATTTTATTATCGTGGTAGTTGATCCAGACAAGATACCTCGTGCAAGTTTACAATACAAGCAGAAACTAAGTAATAGTGATAAAGAATTAGGTAGTTTACAGGAGTTTTTACAAGACTATGAAGACATTGAGCAGATTTTAATTAAAAAATCTGAAGGTATTGCGGTATCACACTTAGGAACAAATCCTTGGAAGGCACTTAAACATTTAAATGGTAAGGAAAAACTAGAAATTCGTAAAATAGTTAGCGATCCACTTTTAAAGAAATTAACGAAGCTTAGTCAGTATTATAATTATATGGTATTTAGTCAGGAGATGACTGTGACAAAAGAAATGTGTACCTTAGCTAAGGAAGTAAAAATAGAACTGGATGCATTCGAAATCGTATAAAGGAGAATAAGAGATGAACAAAAAGGTAATCAAAATTATGATTGTAACAGTAGTAATGTTAGGCCTCATGATGATGGGAGGTTCTAGTTACATGTACAATAACGGTCTTTCAGGGAAACTTGTAAATGGCGTTCCGAAAGAAGGGCAGATAAAGGTGGCGTGCATTGGCGATAGCATTACATATGGTCATGGAATCAAGGATTGGGAAGTCAATAATTATCCAGCTCAGTTACAGGAAATTTTGGGTGATGAATATCATGTTGCAAACTTTGGTTCTTCAGGGGCATGTGTAAATCCAGAAGGAGACCAGCCATATGTAAGTCGTGATGTTTATAAAGCTGCTCTTGAATATGATGCAGATATTATCGTTTTTATGATGGGGACAAATGATTCTAAACAAGAGAACTGGAATGGATATGAGTCATTTAAGGAAGATTATAGAGAACTATTAGAGAGCTTGGTTGAAGGAGAAACTGCACCCCAAATTATTATTGGTACTTGTGCAGAGGCATACTTTTTAGAAGATGCAGATACTTCTAAAGGTATTGCGAAGTATGATATTCAGCCCGCTATCGTAGATGAAATAGCAGGAAAAATCTTTGAAGAGAGCATTGCGGTATCGGTTGCGGGTCTTGTAGATATTCACACTCTCACAACTGCACATCCAGAATGGTTTGAGGTAGATGGGATTCATCCAAACAATGATGGAGCAAGAGCAATTGCAGAAGCAGTAGCAGAAGTCATTCAATAAGGAATAATAACCATAAATAAATGCTATTTTCCAAGTTTCATGAATAGGTGTAGAATATAACAAAATTAATATTCGAGGTAAGAAATATGGAATTTGGAATGCCAACATTGATTGAAATTTACGATTTAGAAGAAAGTGCAAAACTTTGTCATGAACTAGGCCTTAAGTTCATGGAACTGAATATGACCTTTCCACAGTATCAGATAGAGCAGATGGAAGATACTGAGAAATTGCAAAACATCGCAGATAAGTATGGGATTTACTATACGATTCATTTGGATGAGACGATGGATGTGTGTAATTTTAATCCACTGGTAGCAGATGCATATATGGAAACTTTGGTTCGTACGATTGAGGTGGCAAAGAAATTAAATATTCCATCCTTGAATCTGCATATGCTTAATGGTATTTACGTGACCTTACCAGATAAAAAAGTGTGTATGTACCAGGAGTATATTGATAGTTATATGGGTGCGATTAAAAAACTTCGTGATACAGCAGAAGCGTGTATCGGAGATTCTAATGTTCGTATTAATATTGAAAACACAGATGGATATCTGCCATTTCATAAGCAGGCAATCACGTATCTCTTAGAGAGTCCGGTGTTTGGACTGACATGGGATATTGGACATTCACATGCCCTAGATAATGTTGATGAGCCATTTATCATGGAGAATGAAGGACATCTGAATCATTTTCATATTCATGATGGGTATGGCACTAAAAATCATCAGACACTTGGAACTGGTGAAATCGACCTAGATCAAAGACTTGGTCTTGCAAAGAAACATGACTGTACATGCGTTCTTGAAACAAAGACAATAGAGGCATTAAAACAGTCGGTTGCATGGTTAGAAGAGAATTATAAATAAACAAAAAATCCCCTTCAGATGAGGGGGATTTTTTACGTTGTTACACGACGCCTTAAATCATGTAGAAGTACACTTGCTCTTGCTGTTAGTTCATCAAAGGAGATAGGGAGCTCTCCGATAAACCAATCACGATAAAGCTTAATAATTCCACCAGAATAAAAACTTGTATAGAACACGAAATCTTCGTGAGATACATTAGAGATTTCAGATTCATGATCATATATATAGGAGATGAGTACCTTTGATATTTCTTCATATACTTTCATGTTAATATCCGAAGAAAAAATTTTCTTGTAGAAATCAAAGTCTTTTTCCATAACTTTTTGTAGTTCCTTTAACATAATTCCCATATCAAATTCTGCATCATCATGAAATATTATGATGGATGATTTAATGATGTTGTATGCGTTTTCAAAGATGCTTGTAACTACATCAGCGACACTATCATAATGGGCGTAAAAGGTGCCGCGATTGATGTCGGCTCTTTTTACGACATCAGTTACCGTTATTTTGTCTAACGTCTTTTCATCTAATAATTCTACGAGTGCTTCGGTAATAAGTTTTTTTGAACGAAGAGAACTTTTATACTCAGCTTTTGCCATAATGATATTTCCTTTCAAAATAAGGTCGCAAAATTGAACAAATATCAGGAATTTGTCTGTTTTTGTGCAAATAAAATTTATTTGCATATTGTGTGCAATTTATATGTTTATTATAATTTAGAATAGGTTAAAATTCAACACTTGTACTATTTTGTCATAATGTTGAAGATGTATGAAAATGGAAATAAATATAAGGAGAAGATTTCTATGGAACAAAAAGCAGAACAGGGAAATTTTATGGAAAAGATTGCCCAGTTTATCGTAGATAAGAGGAATTTGTTTTTCTTTATCTACATAGTGGCGATTATCTTCAGTCTGGTTGCAATGAATTGGAAACAGGTAGAAACGGATGTTACGGTTTATCTGAATGAACAATCTGAGACCAGACAGGGACTTTCGACAATGAACGAACATTTTGCAATGTTCTCATCTGCTCGTGTTATGATTTCAAATGTATCATATGATGAAGCAAAGGAGTTATATGATCAGATTGTGGAAGTTGACGGCGTTACAATGGTAGATTTTAGTAATAGACCAGAGTCGTACAAGGATGCTTATGCGTTGATGTCGGTATCTTTTGAAGGAAAAGACTTAGAGCAGGAAACGATCGATGCGGTAGAAGAAATTAAAGAAATTTTAACCGGCTACGATTACCTTGTTGATACAACAGTAGGGTATGACCAGGTCGCAGACCTTGCGGTTCAGATGGGGGAAATCATGGTATACGCAGTGGTTGTTATTGTTGTCGCATTGACACTTACTTCGACTGCTTATGCGGAACTTCCTATTTTAGGAATGACTTTTGGTGCAGCGATTCTTATTGGGATGGGTACAAACTTCCTGCTTGGAAAGATTAGTTTTATTTCTGACTCCGTAGGTATGTTGCTGCAGCTTGCGATGGGTATCGACTATGCGATTATCCTGGCACATCGATTTAGTGCAGAACGTGAACAATTGCCAGCAAGAGAGGCATGTATTCAGGCATTATCAAAGGCAATTCCAGAAATTTTAGGTTCTTCACTCACTACGATAGGTGGTTTGTTTGCACTTTCCTTTATGGATTTCGGAATTGGTAAAGACTTAGCAATCGTACTTATAAAAGGGGTAGTTCTGATTTTAATTTGTGTATTCACCCTTATGCCAGGTCTTTTAATGTTGTTCTCACCACTTTTGGATAAGACGAAACACAAAAAATTGATTCCAGATGTGTTCTTTATCGGTAAGTTTTGTTGTAAAGCAAGATGGATTATTGTTCCAATCTTTTTAGTTGTTCTTGTTGGGGCATACTTCTTATCATCGGCATGTCCTTTCACATATTCTACGACGAGTGTGCGTCGTGATAATATGAGCGAACGACAGCAAGCTATGTATGAGATAAATGATGTATTTGGTACTAACAATATGGTAGCGATTTTGGTGCCTACAGGAGACTATGAGGCCGAAGCACAGATTCTTGAGGAATTAGAGGCTTGTGAAGGCGTAAAATCAACCATGGGTCTTGCGAATACAGAACTTATGGATGGAGTGGCACTTACGGATTCCTTAAATGCCAGAGAGTTATCAGAAGTGTTAGGTCTTGATTACGACATCGTAGAGATGCTTTATATGATGTATGCAATGGAAGATGAACAGTATGGAAAAATCATCGATATGAGTAGTTATCGTGTTCCAGTTTTTGATTTGTTCTGTTATTTAAAAGATACATTAGAGTCCAGTGGTCTGTCATTAGATGGTGAAATGGCAGAAATGGTTGAAATGCTTGATATGCTTGATATGGCAAAAGAGCAGCTTCAGACGGAAGAATATAGTCGTTTAGTTGTATATCTTGACCTTCCAGAAGAAGGTGCGGATACCTATGCATTCTTAGAAAAAGTACATGATATTGCAGATAAGCACTATACAAAACCAGTGTATGCAATCGGTAATTCAACCAGTTGTAGAGATTTAGGAAGTACATTTGCGACGGATAATACGATTATATCTGTACTTTCCATTTTGTTTGTAATTGCTGTATTGTTGTTTACATTTAAATCGGTTGGTTTGCCAGTACTTCTTGTAGTAGTAATTCAGGGGGCAATTTGGATGAATTTCTCGTTCCCAACGATTACGGATGTTCCATTGTATTTCTTAGGATATTTGATTGTAAGCTCGCTTCAGATGGGCTGTAACATTGACTATGCGATTGTTATTTCGAGTCATTTTAATGAAGAAAAAGAGCATATGCCTGTTGAAGAAGCAATTGCGGTAGCAGTAAACAAAGCGTTCCCAACAGTACTTACTTCAGGAACAATTATGGCGGTTATGGGCTTCTTATTGGGAGCAATCAGTACAGAACCTACCAATGCTGTTATGGGTGAATGTATTGGACGTGGTACGCTGATTTCTATGGTGTTAGTATTATTCGTACTTCCATGTATTCTTGTAATTGGTGATAAGATTGTGGAACGCACAAGTTTCAGCATGAAAGGTGCTAGTATCGATATGTCAGAATATGAAGATTTTGGACATATGCATGTAAAAGGCCGTGTAAATGGCTGGGTAGAAGGTATTGTTGTTGGTGAAGTAGATGCAGTGGTTTCTGGCCGTGTACATGCAATGGTTGTTTCAGAATCACTTGAGGTCGAGATGTTAGAGCAGGACCAAAATGCAATAGAAAAGGCAAAGCAAACCTATGCGAATGAAGTAAAAGCAAAGAAGAATGAGATAGATGATAAGCGTGAGGAAGGAGGTACAACAGATGAAGCGTAATAAATGGTTAAAAAATTACAGCGTTTTATCAATTGTGGCATGTTTGTTGCTTACAATGTTACCAGTGCCTTTCCTTGCAGATAATAATGAAAAGGGTGTAAAGGCTGGTGTGGTTGATCCAGCAACGCTACCTGAAGGTGTAATTTATATCTCGACTACATATGATTTGGTAGAATTAGCAGAAAACTGTGTGGATGAGCAGTGGAGCCAAGGAAAGATTTTTGTATTAAATAATGATATTCATATGACTGGCGTAGATTTTGATGGGATTCCATCCTTTGGTGGCATTTTCCTGGGACAAGGTCACGTAATCTATGGACTTGATTTGAGTTTGGATCGTAATACAACAGGATTTTTCCGTTATATACAGAAAAATGCACTTGTAAAAGGTCTTAAGGTTGAAGCGAATGTACAGCCGGATAGCGGCAATTCTATCATCGGCGGTTTTGCAGGATGTAATAAAGGTTACATTCAGGATTGTACATTTACAGGTATCGTGTCAGGAAAACATACAGTTGGTGGTTTTGTAGGTGTCAACAAGGTGTCTGGTACGATTGAGAACTGTGTAATCAATGGTATTGTTCATGGTGAATCTACGGTTGGTGGATTTGCAGGAAAAAACCAGGGGGTTATTCGTAACTGCATCAATTATGCAGAGATTAATACGGATGTAGAGCATAATACCGTTGGATTAGACATAGATTCTTTAAGTATGGATATAGAACTTAGTCTTGACATGGATACAAGTAGTTTCGGTTTCTCTGAAAGCATGGATTCTGCTTGTGATATTGGTGGTGTTGCAGGAACCAGTTCCGGAGTTATTCGAAGTTGTATCAACTTTGGTAATGTTGGTTACGAAAAAATGGGATACAATATCGGTGGTATCGTAGGTTCACAAAATGGATATGTAGCGGATTGTATGAATTTTGCGGTTATCAATGGTGCGAATGGTGTTGGTGGTATCATTGGTCAGTTTAAGCCAAATGTCCAGTTGAATTTCGATAATAGTTCCATGGATGCGGTGACAAATTCGGTAGATAACTTATCTACATCTATGGATAGTTTTATTTCTGAAGTAGAGAGTTTGGAATCAGAAGTGGATGATGAAGAAGTGGAAGATATCAAATCTGCTTTAGAAGAACTAGAAGATGTGGAAGATGCTGAAGACTTAGAAAACTGGGCAGAAAACTCAGGGCTTTTTGATGAATACAAAGATATCGAAGATGTTGAGGATTTGGAAGACTGGGAATTCCCAGAAGATTTGGAAGACCTCGAGGATATCGAGCTTCCAGAAGACTTGGAAGACCTTGAGGATATCGAACTTCCTGAAGACTTGGAAGACCTTGAGGATATCGAACTTCCAGAAGAATTAGAAAAATTTGAAGATATTGATACGGAGAAGTTTGATAAAGACAAATTAGATGCCACATTGAATGATTTAAGTAATTCATTTGATAATGTGACAAATGCAATGGATGATGTGACGGAATCAATGGAATCCTTAGAAATAAATACAGATATGGAAATCAAAGATATCTCTCGTCAAGACACCGCAAATGATACCGTTGCTAAAGCTTATAACTGTATCAACTGTGGTTCTGTATTTGGTAGTAAATATGTAGGAGGTATTGCAGGAAATGCCAATTCCGAAGCTACCATGGATATGGATGAAGATGTTGAAATCAATGGAGAAGTTGGTATAAATGGAGAGGGTACACAGCGACTTGTAATTCGTGATTGTAAGAACTTTGGCAAGATTTCCGTTACAAAGAAATATGCAGGTGGTATTGTTGGTTATATGAAGATTGGTGCAGTCTTCAATTCTAAGAATGCAGGAAATATAGATGCATTAAACGCAGATTATATTGGCGGCATCGCCGGTGGTTGTGATACAGTAATCTTTCATTCGGTAAATAAGAATATTATAGCTGGTTCCGATTATGTAGGCGGTATTGCCGGATGGGGATATGAAGTCTATGATAGTTGTGCGTTTGTAGATATTGCTGCAGGTACAAAGTATGTAGGATCTATTTTTGGTTCTACCGAAGTGCTTCCAACTGATGCAGAAGAATCTTTAGTTAAAAATAATACATACTATATCGTAGGCAAGAATATTGGCGGCATTGATGGAATTAATTATACCGGTGCTTCGAAACGTATTACTTTAGAGGAATTTCTTGCAAAAGAAAATCTCGATGATATGTTTAAGACAGTAACGATTCGATTTGTTGCTGAAAATGACGAGGATGTCGTTCTTACGCTTAACTTAGGTGAAACGCTTGCTTTAGGTAATGTACCAGTACCTACAGTTGCAGAAGGTGAAACCTACGAATGGGTATATAATAAACCTGTGACATCGAAAGTGCTAGGCATGAATGAAGTCGAAGAAACCTTATATCTTTCAGAAGATAGATTAACGGGAGTTTTGTTCAACCAGACCTATGAAGCAGATTTTAATCCAAAGCATATGGTTGCACAGGGACAGGATAAAACAACGGATGGAAAGACACGAGTGTTGGCAATTGGTGCATTTGACAGGATGACAGAAGTTGTACTTACCAATATGCTTTCCGAAGAAGGTGTTGTTTTAGGAAAGAGCGTTATTGAAAATTGGAAGGTGGAAATCTCAAATATCGGTGTGAAAGAACTGCGTTATTGTATCCCAACAGAGATGGATGCAGAAAATATTGTTGTTTTCGTGAAGAATGCAGAAGGAAACTGGGATGAACGTGAGTTTACGGTAATTGGTTCTTACCTTGCATTTGATTTTGTAGATGGTGATCAGGGATTTGCCTTATATGAAAAAACATCTGTAAGTGGAGTGGTAGTTATTGCAGTAGTAATTGCAGTCATAGGAATTGTGGCAGCAGTAGTTATGCGTAAAAAGAAATCAATGAAATTTACAAATGTAAATGAATAATGAGATGAAAAAAGGGAAGTGATGTTCACTTCCCTTTTTATATGTGAATTTAGAATCCTAATTCTTCTCCAACAAGAATTACTTTAATTCGATTAGGTACACGACTGGCTCTTGTGATTACAATCTGGTCACAGATGGTGTCTGCTAGGCAGTTACCACATACACCGTTCACAGCGCAAGGCGTATTTTTGTTTAAACGTACACAATTTTGTGGAGATGCAACGTTTCGTGTGCGGCTAACACCTTCCTCAACATTTTTTACAATTTTATTCATACCCGCAACAATGATTACATTCTCTGGTCCATAAATTAGAGCTGCTACACGATTGCCATTTCCATCGATGTTTACAAGTTCACCATCAGCTGTGATAGCATTGGAACTCATAAAATAATAGTCGCAGGAGAGTGCATCATGCATGATTTTCTTTACTTCGTCTGGTCCATTTGCGGTGTCGCGGTCATAAAGAGTGATATCTTCGCGATTGCGGAGTGCATCTAAGATACCGGTTTCACTTAAGGTCACAGAACCGCCAAAAGAAGCGGTGCTTCCATTTGGAATAAGAGAAAGTGCAAGTTCATGGGCTTCTTCTACAGAGTCACAGTAGTAGCCTTCTATAAAACGTTTTTGAAAGCCTTTCAACACGGTGTTAGCAAGGTTTTTATAATATTCTTTTTTAATACTCATATGTAATTCCTCCGATATGAAATAAACTAGTATAAGTATAATTTCTCGGATAGATATTTGCAAGTCTGTGAACTTGAAAAAAGACACGATTTTTCAATTTGTAATTTTGACAGAAATACTATTTACTGATAAAATATATGGTTAGGGAAAAGAGGTAGTTTTATGAAAAAATTATTATCATATTATAAACCATATATGGGTTGGTTTTGTGCAGATATGTTCTTTGCAACCTTGTCTGCGGGAATTGCACTTTCCATACCACTTATCGTTCGATATGTGACAAATACTTTGATTTATTTACCTGCTGAGGAGATTTTAACTCAAATTATTAAAGTGGGTATTGTTCTGGTAGTGTTAATAGCGCTAGATTTTTTCTGTAAATTTTTCATTGGGAATTACGGACATGTGATGGGTGCTAAGATTGAATATAATATGCGAGCTGAGATTTTTAATCATATGCAGAAGTTGTCCTTTTCATTTTATGATGACCAAAAAGTAGGGCAACTTATGAGCCGTATTACTACAGATTTATTTGATATCACAGAGCTTTTGCATCACGGTCCGGAGAATATCATTCTCTCTGTGTTGAAGATTTCAGGGGCATTGATTATCTTAACAGGTATCGATCCAAAACTTACATTGGCTGCATTTGCAGTACTCCCATTTATGTTTGCTTATGCATTTTTCTTAAACAAGAAAATGAGAGCTGCGTTCCGTAGAAATCGTCAGAAGATTGCAGAAATCAATGGTCAGATAGAAGATAATCTTTCAGGAATTAGAGTGGTAAAATCCTTTGCGAATGAAGATGTAGAAGATGAGAAGTTCAAAGTTGGAAACGATGGCTTCTTAGCTGCAAAGAAAAATAGTTATTTTTACATGGGAAGCTTCCATGCAGGAGTTCATGCATTTACTACAATGGTTCAGGTTGTTGTAATTGTAGCTGGTAGTTATTTTATTGCCATGGGTGATTTAAAGGTGACAGACTTACTAACCTTCTTGCTGTATATCGGAGTATTTACAGAACCTATCCGTACTTTGATTGATTTTACAGAGCAGTTCCAGAATGGCTATAGTGGTTTTGAACGATTTATGGAAATCATGAATATGGAGCCAGATATTGCAGATGCTCCTAATGCTGAGGAACTTAAGGATGTCAAAGGCGATATTACATTTGAAGATGTAACATTTAGTTATAATGATCATTCAGATACGGTTTTAAATGGTATCAACTTAGAAGTTCCAGCTGGTTCTTATATGGCATTAGTTGGTTCATCTGGAGCGGGAAAAACGACGCTTTGCTCACTAATTCCTAGATTTTATGATGTAAACAGCGGTATCATTCGTATTGATGGAAAAGATATTCGTGAAGTGACACTTAAGAGCCTTCGTAGCCAGATTGGTATCGTACAGCAGGATGTATATCTTTTTGCAGGTACGATTTTTGAAAATATTGCTTATGGTAAGCCAGGGGCAACCATGGAAGAAGTAATAGAGGCTGCCAAGAACGCGAATGCACACGAGTTTATCATGTCTTTCCCTGATGGATATATGACAGATATTGGACAGCGAGGCATCAAACTCTCTGGTGGCCAGAAGCAGAGACTTTCCATTGCTAGAGTGTTCTTGAAGAATCCGCCAATTCTTATCTTTGATGAGGCTACTTCAGCGCTTGACAATGAAAGTGAAAAAGTGGTACAGGATTCTTTGGAAAGTTTGGCCAAGAATAGAACAACATTTGTTATCGCACACAGACTTACAACTATCCAGAATGCAGAAAAGATTCTGGTACTTACCGAAGAAGGTATTGCAGAGTCTGGTACACATGAAGAACTGTTAGCACAAAAAGGTATTTACGAAAAGTTATATCATATGCATATGTAAAGGAGAATAAAAATGACAAAGATTGATATTATTTCAGGTTTCCTTGGAGCAGGAAAAACAACATTTATCAAAAAGATGTTAGAAGAAGCTTTCGTAGGAGAGCAGATTGTACTTATCGAAAATGAATTTGGCGAAGTGGGTATTGATGGCGGATTTTTAAAAGACGCTGGTATCGAAATCACAGAAATGAACTCAGGCTGTATCTGCTGTTCTTTAGTTGGTGATTTTGCAACAAACTTAAATGAAGTAATCACAAAATATCATCCAGACCGTATCCTTATCGAGCCATCAGGTGTAGGTAAATTATCAGATGTTATGAAGTCTGTTATCGATATTGAAAAAGAACAGGATGTAAAATTAAATGCACTTGTTACAGTTGTAAATGCAGTAAAAGCAAAGAAACAGATGAAAGCGTTTGGTGAATTCTTTAATAACCAGATTGAACATGCGACTACCATCGTTCTTAGCCGTAGCCAGAACGCTACTGCAGAACAGTTAGAAGAGTGTGTAAAGATGATGCAGGAACTCAACCATGATGCAGCAATCATTACAACAGCATGGGACGCAATTGAAGGAAAACAGATTCTTAAGGTTATGGAAGGACAGGACAACCTTGAAATGAAGGTGCTTGCAGAACATCACGCACATCATGAGCATCATCATCACGAACATGGTGAAGATTGTACATGTGGTTGCCATGATCATGACCACGAACATCATCATGATCACGATCACCATGAACACCATCATCACGACCATGACGAACACTGCACATGCGGTTGCCATGACCATGACCACGACCATGGACATCATCACCATCATGCAGATGATGTGTTTACAAGCTGGGGTAAGGAAACTCCTCATAAATTCGACAGAGCACGTATCGAAGAAATCCTTAAGATTTTCTGTGATACAGAAGATTATGGAACAATCCTTCGTGCAAAAGGTATGGTAGAAGGTACAGATGGAACATGGATTTACTTTGATATGGTTCCTGGTGAATATGAACTTCGTGATGGTCAGCCAGATTATACAGGTAGACTTTGTGTAATTGGTACAGATATCGATGATCATAAATTAATGGAATTATTCGGAATCGCATAGGAGGTAATATATGGCAATTCAGGAAATTCCAGTATATTTCTTTACTGGATTTATGGACAGCGGAAAAACATCTCTTGTACAGGAAACACTTTTTGAAAATGACTTTGCAGAAGGTAAGGGAATTATCATCATGTGCGAAGATGGAGATGTCGAATATGATGAAGCGAAGCTTGCAGAAATCGGGTTTTCTTTAGTTACTATCGAAAAAGAAGAAGATTTCACAGAAGCTAAGCTTGCAGAAATTGATAGAGAATATAAACCAGAGCAGGTATTCATCGAATACAATGGTACTTGGGAAGTGGCAAACTTCTTAGAAGCAAAGCTTCCAAAGGGATGGGTAATTGTACAGTCTTTAGCAACTGTAGATTCTACTACCTTTGAAAGTTACTGGAACAATATGCGTGCCATGATGCAGGAGCAGGTTTTCGATGCAGACGTTGTTATTTTTAATCGTACAGATGATGACACAGACAGAGCAAAGTTCCGTCGTCTTATCAAAACTGTAAATCGTAAAGCTCAGATTGTTTATGAGCGAAAAGATGGAACTATTGATGAAAGACCAGAAGAATTACCATTTGATATTAATCAGGATATCATCGAACTTTCTGACGCAGACTATGGTATCTGGTACATGGATGCGGTAGACAATTACAAGAAATACCATGGCAAGAAAGTAAAATTCCTTGCGCTCGTATACAATCCAGATAATTTAAAGAGTGGGGTAATGGTGCCAGGGCGTTTTGCAATGACTTGTTGTGTAGATGATATCACCTTTATTGGATTCAAATGCAAGTATCCAAAGGAAAAAGAAATTCCACACAAATCATGGATTACTATTACAGCAGAGGTTCGTGTAGAGTTTGCAATGGAATACAAAGGAAAAGGCCCAGTGCTTTATCCTATTACGATTGAACCAGCAGAAAAACCAGAGGATGAATTGGTTTACTTCTCATAAGGCGCAGAAAATGAGGCTAGAATATATCATTTTCTAGCCTTTTTTCAATGAAAACTGCCAGTTGCAACTAGCAGTTGACAAATTGAAAGGCATCAGTTGGTAGTCTGTAACTATAAGAAACCTCATACTGAGGATACAAAAACGAAAGACATATGAGGTGAAAAGATGATTTTAGCAGACAAACTAATTCAGTTAAGAAAGAAAAATGGTTGGTCACAGGAAGAACTTGCGGAGCAGATGAATGTTTCTAGACAGGCAGTTTGCAAGTGGGAAGGAGCACAATCTATTCCGGATATTAATAAGTTAATACAACTAAGCAAATTATTTAATGTGAGCCTTGACTACTTGCTCAAGGATGAAGTCGAAGAGTTTGAATATAATATGTCTTCTTCGGAGACGGAACCGTTTACAGATGAGCAGAGTACAAAACGTTTTGTATCTATGGAAGAGGCGAATGCCTTTTTAAAGGTTAAGGAAGAAACCAGCGGAAAGGTAGCATTTGGGGTATCTTTGTGCATCTTGTCTATGATTCCACTGTTTATATTAGCTAGTGCAGCAGAAAACTATTTATTACCAATTTCAGAAGATATGGCAGGTGGACTTGGGCTTGTAATGATGTTGGTGATTGTGGCACCTGCAGTTGCGATTTTTATTCAATGTGGAATGAAAACAAGTTCATATGAATACCTAGAAAAAGAGGCTATTGAGACTCAGTATGGTGTAACAGGAATGGTAAAGGAACGCAGAGACAACTATCGAGATGTCTATATGAAAAACCTAATCTTAGGGGTAATTATTTGTATCTTATCTGCAGTTCCATTATTTAGTATAGAAATATTTGAAGGTAATGAGTTTGATGAAATTGTTGCCTTATGTGTTATGTTTGCAATGGTATCAATTGGCGTGGCTTTTATCGTA
>JAZURS010000084.1:0-13648 GCA_045606325.1 Agathobacter sp. | reverse complement strand
CCAGGTCGTGAAGATGATGATGTAGAAGCTGAAAAAGCAGTTGTTCTTTCAAATGACAACTTCACAGAAGTAGCTGCTATTATCTTAGAAGGTCTTGGCGGAAAAGAAAACGTTACATCTATCGACAACTGTATCACAAGACTTCGTCTTGAAGTTAAAGATCAGGCTTTAGTAAACGAAGCTAAGATTAAATCTGCTGGTGTTTCTGGCGTTATCCGTCCAGGTAAAACTAGCGTACAGGTTATCGTAGGTACAAAAGTTCAGTTCGTAGCAGACGAATTCAAAAAACTTTGTAAATAATACATAACTATATTTATAAGAAGTGTGAAGTGGGATGTTTTCGAACATCCCACTTTCCGCACTTTATTTGAAGGAAAATAGGTAGAGGGAAGGAAAACATTATGATTATTAAAAATGGTAAAGTTTTTACAGAAGAGGGAAAATTTGTTGGAAAAAATCTGTGTATAGATGGAGATAAGATTTCCTCTACAGAAAACGGAGAAGTTATTGACGCAACTGGATTATACGTAATTCCAGGACTTACAGATATTCATTTTCATGGATGTGTAGGATACGATTTTTGTGATGGTACACCAGAAGCACTTGAAAAAATGGCAGAATATGAATTGAGCAATGGTGTGACTACTATCTGTCCAGCATCTATGACTTTTTCAGAAGAACAGTTAACTCAGATTTTTGCAAACGCAGCTAACTACAAGAGCGACAAAGGTGCTACTTTAGTTGGTATCAATATGGAAGGCCCATTTATCTCAATGGAGAAAAAGGGTGCGCAGAATGGCGAATATATTCACAGACCTGATGCAGATATGTTTGACAGATTACAGAAGGCTGCGAATGGACTTATTAAACTTTGTGATATTGCTCCAGAAGTAGATGGTGCAATGGATTGTATTGAAAAAATTTCTGACAAGGTAACTGTGTCTATGGCACACACCGCGGCAGATTGGGATATAGCAACAGAAGCGATTAAAAAAGGTGCAAAGCATGTAACTCATTTATATAATGCGATGCCACCATATTCTCACCGAGCACCAGGTGTAATTGGTGCAGCTTGTGATAATGAACAGGTAATGGTAGAACTGATTTGCGATGGAATTCACAGTCACCCATCTACTGTTCGTACCACATTTAAGATGTTTGGTGATGACAGAATCGTTTTAATCAGTGATAGTATGGAAGCCTGTGGTTTGGAAGACGGACAGTATTCTTTGGGCGGACAGGATGTAACCGTAAAAGGAAATCTGGCAATTCTTACAGAACTAGGAAACATTGCTGGTTCCGTAACAAACCTTATGAAATGTATGCGTAAAGCTGTAAAGGAAATGGGTATTCCATTAGAAAGTGCAGTAAAATGTGCGACTATTAATCCTGCGAAAGCAATTGGTATTTTTGATAAATACGGTAGCTTAACAGAAGGGAAACAGGCAGACGTAGTATTGTTGGATGAAGATTTAGAAATCAAATACATTATTAAATCGGGGGAAGTAGTATATGGCAATGATTAAAGTAGCGGGCAAAACAGTATACAAAGCGATTGCACGTGGTCCAATTCTTGTAATGGATAAACAGGAATTAGTTTTTGCAGATGGAGTTGTTACAGATGTAGAAGCAGAGGTAGCTCGTGTAACAGAAGCGATTGAAACAGCAAAGGCACAGATTGGTAAATTGTATGAAAAAGCGTTAGCAGAAGTCGGAGAGGAAAGTGCTGCTATTTTTGAAGTTCATCAGATGATGTTAGAAGATGATGAATATTTGGATTCTATTTTTACCATGATTCGTGAAGAAGGTGCACATGGCGAAGTTGCGGTAAAAATGACAGGAGATACTTTCTCTCAGATTTTTGCAAGCATGGATGATGAATATATGAAAGCGAGAGCTACAGATATTTTAGATATCTCTGGCCGTGTGATTCGTGTTCTTACTGGACAGGCGGATGTTAGTCTTGATGCTCCATCTATCATTATCGCAGATGATTTAACTCCAAGTGAAACTGTACAGATGGACAAAAGCAAAATCTTAGGCTTTGTAACAGTACATGGTTCTACAAACTCTCATACAGCAATTTTAGCACGTATGATGAATATTCCAGCACTTGTTATGACCCCAGTGGAATTATCTGAGCTTAAGAGTGGAACAGAAGCTATCGTAGATGGTATCAATGGTGAAATTATCATAGATCCTACAGAAGATGTAATCAAAGAAGCAGATATTCGTATTGCAGAAGAATTGGAAAAGCGTCGTATGTTAGAAAACTTAAAGGGACAGGAAACTGTAACAAAGAGTGGACAGCATGTACATCTTTACGCAAACATTGGTAGTGTTGAAGACGTAGAATATGTGTTAAATAATGATGCGGAAGGTATTGGTTTATTCCGTAGTGAGTTCTTGTATCTTGGCAGACCAGATCTTCCATCAGAAGAAGAACAGTTTGAAGCATATAAAAAAGTTCTTACTGCAATGGGAGATAAAAAAGTTATTATTCGTACTTTGGATATCGGAGCTGATAAGAAGGCAGATTCACTTGCTTTAGAAGCAGAAGAAAATCCAGCTCTTGGATACCGTGCAATTCGTATCTGTCTTACACAGACAGAAATTTTCAAGACACAGATTCGTGCATTGCTTCGTGCAGCAGTATATGGCAACCTTTCTGTTATGTACCCAATGATTATTTCTCCATGGGAAGTAGAGAAAATCAAAGAGGTAGTTGCAGAGGTGGAAGCAGAATTAAAAGAAGCGGGTGTTGCATATAAGATTCCAGAACAGGGTATTATGATTGAAACACCAGCAGCTGTTATGATGGCAGAAGAATTGGCTGAACTTGTTGACTTCTTTAGTATTGGAACCAATGATTTAACTCAGTATACATTGGCAATCGACAGACAGAATGAAAAATTAGACCTTTTCTACGAAGCACATCACCCAGCAGTACTTCGCATGATTGAAATGACAGTAAAAGCTGGACATAAACATGGTGCATGGGTAGGTATTTGTGGAGAGCTTGGTGCAGACCAGAGACTTACACCTAAATTCCTTGAAATGGGATTAGATGAACTTTCTGTAGCACCATCATCTGTACTTCCTATTCGTAAACTTATTCGCGAAGCAGAGTAGGGATGAGATAAGGAGAAAAGCAAGACAATGAAAAAGTCATGGAAGCAAGCTAGCTTGCATTTCCATGACTTTTTGGTTGTCAGTTAATAAATGATTACAGGTTATCTTTGATTTTCTGAATCATTTCGGAATATTCTTCTTCAGTTAAATATTTGCGGTCTGGATTCATTGCAAATACGCCACCCCATTCAAATGGATCGTCTTCGTACTTTGGTACGAGATGCATATGTAAGTGGCATCCTGTATCTCCATAAGCACCATAGTTTACTTTCTTTGGATGGAATGCTGCGTGAAGTGCTTTTGCTGCACGTGCAACATCTGCCATAAATAAGTTACGCTCTTCGTCAGAAATGTTAACGATTTCGCTTACGTGATCTTTGTAAGCAACGATAACACGGCCTGGATGACTCTGCTCTTTGAAAAGGATGAGCTGACTTACTTCCAAATCACAAATTTCAATACCAAATTTGTCTAAGAGTTCACCTCTCATACAATATCCACAATTACAATCTTTCATGTTAAAACCCTCCAATACATTTTTTAATATTGATATGTTAATTTTACCGCTGAGGAATAAGTTTGTCTACTTTTAAAATATGATTCACCAACCAATTCTGTAAGAAACCGAGCACATCATACAAATATTCTTCCTGATTGTCGTCTACATCGTCAAGGTTGACTTCGTTTAAAGTTTCAATGAATTTTTCATGAAGAATAACCTGCTGGGCAAGTCCGTCATATCCGATTTCCTTCATATAATTTTCTTCGTCTGCAAAATGTACACTTGTATATTCTTTTAGTTCATCCAAAATATCAAGGATGAGGTCGTATTTGTCATGAACCAATTCAACTTCAATTGCCTTATATATTTTTCCGATAATGTCAAAGAGCATCTTGTGTTCTTCGTCAATCATAGAAATACCAGTTTTGAATTTATCTGTAAATACTGGAACACCAGGTTTGTCGTTGGATTCAAATTGGCCAATAAGAATATCACTTCCCAAGATATGTCCCATAAGCCATCTTGAAAGAAATTCCAAAAGCTCATAAATGGTTGTGGCTGCTGATTCGTCTGTGACATCTGCAAGTGCATAAGAATTTATTCTTTCCACAAATACAGCATGCTCTTTTCTCTGACGATCCAATTCAGGGTCATTGATTTTTTCCATATAAGCTTCTTCGTGTGCGAAATGATTAATTGCATATTGCTTTAACTCGGTAATTAATGCCATGGCAGTAAAAATCGAATCGCCACCGGCTTTCGTAGCAGAATCTACTTCATTAATTAATTCAAAAAGTCGTTTATGTTCATCATCGATTTCTGAAACACCGATAAGACAATCTTTTGTAAATGTAAACATGTATATTTCCTCCCCAATTAAATATATACACATTATATCATTGGAAAATAAAAATGACTACCTATGAAAATACATAGTTTTTACATTTTCTTTACTTGACTGCGATAGTGGACTTTACTTTTGGGAATTATAGTTAATGTGTAAACAAGAAAACGATGTATAAAAGGAGATAAACATGAAAGAAAAAATCAAAAAAAGTTTTGTGATTCTTGCAGGCTTGTTAGTTATTGTAAATGGAATTGTTGGATGTGGAAATAGTACGAATCATTCAGATTTAAATGGAACAATTACTTTAAATGGTAGTACATCTATGGAGAAACTTGCACTTGCCTTAAGAGAAGGTTTTATGACAGCAAACCCAGGGGTGACTGTAAATGTTGAATTTACAGGTTCAGGTACAGGTATTCAGGCAGCAATTGATGGAACAACAGATATTGCTAATTCTTCTAGAGCATTGAAAGAAGAAGAGATTTCGAATGCTTTAGTGGAAAACATTGTTGCAATTGATGGTATCGCAGTAATCACAAATACAGGCGTTACAGTCGCAGATATAACATCCGAACAGTTGGCACAAATTTACAAAGGTGAGATTAGAAACTGGAGTGAAGTGGGTGGAAAGGATGAACCAATTGTTGTAGTAGGTCGTGAGTCTGGTTCTGGTACTAGGGGAGCCTTTGAAGAATTGCTTGAAGTAAAAGATTTATGCGATTATGCACAGGAGATCGATTCAACAGGTGGAGTTCTTTCAACAGTTGCAAATACATCAGGTGCAATAGGCTATGTTTCGCTTGATGTAATTGATGACACAGTATCAGTCATGGCAATCGATGGTGTAGTTGCTTCGGAAGAAAATATCATTGCAGGAGACTATATGCTCAGTAGACCGTTTGTAATGGCAACTAAGGGCGATATCTCAGAAAAAGGAGAATTGGTTCAGGCATTTTTTGCTTACATTGATTCAGAAGAAGGTCAGTCTATTATCAAACAGGTAGGTCTTATCCTTCCAGAATAATATAAAGGTGAATGATTATGGGAAAGAAACATATGAGTGAAACAATTGCGAAAGTGATTTTTACCATCTTTGCAATTGTAGCAATTATAGCAGTAGGTTCCATAACGGTGTATATGATTAAAATCGGTACCCCAGCTTTCGCAGAAGTTGGGGTTATCGAACTGTTATTTGGAACAGAGTGGAAACCAACAGCTACGGAACCTGTTTTTGGAATTTTCTATGTTATTTTGACCTCTGTTTTAGGTACTGCAATGGCGCTTCTGATTGGAGTTCCTATTGGCGTACTCACGGCAGTGTTTTTAGCAGAAGTAGGACATAAAAAACTTGTAAGTCTCGTTCAACCAGCTGTAGAACTATTGGCTGCAGTACCGTCTGTAATCTATGGGCTTTTAGGCATTATGATTTTAAAACCGATTATGTATAGTTTAGAACTTATGATTTATCAAGATGCACCTGGGCATCAGTTTACTGGTGGAGCAAATTTTTTGTCAGCGATTATTGTTTTAGCTATCATGATTTTGCCAACAGTAATCAATATCAGTACATCAGCAATACGAGCGGTGCAGCCTTCCATCAAATCTGCGTCGCTAGCATTAGGTGCTACAAGGATTCAGACAATTTTTAAAGTGGTTTTACCGGCGGCAAAATCTGGCATATTAACAGCTATTGTATTAGGTATGGGTAGAGCATTAGGTGAGGCAATGGCGATTGCAATGGTAGCAGGTGGTGCAGTGAATTTGCCGCTTCCATTTAATTCGGTAAGATTTCTGACTACAGCGATTGTGGGTGAAATGAGTTATTCCTCTGGTCTGCATAGAGAAGTCCTCTTTAGTATTGGATTGGTGTTATTTGCATTTATTCTTTTTGTAAATCTAATACTAACACGGGCAATTAAGAAAGGAGAAACCGAATGATGAATAGTATTACAAAGAAAAGGATTCGTATTTCGGATATCGCCGTCTATGGTTTGATTTACCTTTCTGCTGGGCTTTCTGTACTTCTTATTGCAGGTATTATTGTTTACGTATTTGGTAAAGGCTTTACGCAGATAAACTGGGAGTTTTTGACTACTACAACTAGCATCCTGAAAGGAACGGTAGGTATTGCTGGTAACATTTTAAACACTATTTATATTATTTTCCTTACGATGTTACTAGCAACTCCAATTGGTGTAGGGGCAGCGATTTATTTAAATGAATATGCAAAACCAGGAAAATTGGTAAAGGGGATTGAGTTAGCAACTGAGACGTTAGCAGGGATTCCTTCTATTATTTTTGGTATGTTTGGGATGATGTTTTTTGGCGCAACCTTAGGGTTAAGGTATTCTATTTTGACGGGAACTTTGACACTTACATTGATGGTGCTTCCTCTTATAACTAGAAATACACAGGAAGCGTTAAAGACGGTACCAGATAGTTTTCGACATGGTGCAATAGGCCTTGGCGCAGGAAAATGGTATACCATTCGTACGATTTTACTTCCATCCGCGATGCCGGGCATCATCACAGGTGTTATCTTAGCGGTGGGACGAATTGTCGGAGAATCTGCAGCTCTTCTCTACACTGCAGGAAGTAGTGATTTGTTGCCAGCTAATGCACAGGCATACTTGGATAAGATTCTGCAACCGGGCGGAACGCTTACTATTCAGCTATATTTAAGTGCACAAAAGGGTGAATTTGATGTAGCCTTCGGTATTGCATTGGTGCTTTTGGTTATTGTATTAGCGATTAACATGATGACCAAATTTCTGGCGAGAAAGTTGGATGTTAATCGATTATAAATATAGAAAAGTTGAGTGAAAGGAGAAAAAATGAGCGAAAAGAACACAAAAATTCAAGTGCGTGATTTAAATCTCTGGTATGGAGAGAATCATGCATTAAAAAATGTAAACATGGATATAAAAGAAAATAGTGTTACAGCCTTTATAGGACCATCTGGCTGTGGGAAATCCACATTTTTAAAGACAATAAATCGTATGAATGATTTGGTAGACGGCGTACGTATTGAAGGTAAAATTCTCTTAGATGGAGAAGATATTTATGGGAAAGATGTAGATACTACAATACTTCGTAAAAAAGTAGGTATGGTATTTCAGCAACCAAATCCGTTTCCAATGAGTATTTATGACAATATTGCGTATGGGCCAAGAGTACATGGCGTAAAAGATAAAGCAACCTTAGACAGAATCGTGGAAGAAAGTCTTCGTGGTGCTGCCATTTTTGATGAAGTAAAGGATCGATTGAAAAAATCTGCTTTGGGACTTTCTGGTGGGCAGCAGCAGAGAATTTGTATTGCACGTGCTCTGGCAGTAGAACCAGAAATCCTTTTGATGGATGAGCCTACTTCAGCCCTTGATCCTATTTCAACATTAAAGATAGAAGAATTGATGGAGGACCTAAAGAAAAAATACACGGTTGTAGTAGTTACTCACAATATGCAGCAGGCAGCACGTGTGTCAGACGATACTGCATTTTTCCTCGTAGGAGAAATGGTAGAATTTAACGATACGAAAACAATTTTCTCTTATCCACGTGATAAGAGAACGGAAGATTATATTACAGGAAGGTTTGGATAATGAGAAAAAGATTCGACGAGCAACTTAATGAATTAAATCAGGAAATGCAGGCGATGGGAACGATGGTGGAGGACTCAATCCAAAAAGCCATTGAAGCACTATTAAAACAGGATGAAGAGTTAGCACAGTCTGTAATGGAAGCGGATACTTTAGTTGACCAGAAACAAAAAGAAATCGAAAGCATATGTTTTACTCTTTTGATGCAGCAGCAGCCAGTTGCGTCAGATTTGCGAGTGATTTCTGCAGCACTAAAAATGGTGACAGACATGGAGCGTATTGGAGATCACGCAGCAGATATTTCAGAGATGACATTACATTTGGCACATGAACCATACATCAAGAATCTTGACCATATACGTCAGATGGCAACGGAAACGACGTGGATGCTGATTCAGAGTATTGAGGCCTATGTAGAAAAGAATACAAAAAAAGCATCAACCGTTATTGCACATGATGATATTGTTGATCAACTTTTTGCTGATGCGAAGTGTGAGTTAATTGAATTGATACATGCAGATAAAAATAATGGTGAACAGGCGACAGATTTGCTTATGGTAGCAAAGTATTTTGAACGTATTGGTGATCATGCAACGAATCTAGCAGAGTGGGTAATCTTCTCCATTGATAAACGTCCGAGAGGCTAATGTAAAATCTTTGTAAAATATCCATTTTTGGCTTTGCTCTAAGTTTACAAAACGAAAATTCTATGCAATAATTAGCGTGTATAGGTAAAATTTCGGTAGAGAAATAACAGAAAGAAAAGGAGCCAAATATGGATATATTTAGCGTATTCACGATGGTAGGCGGTCTTGCAATGTTCCTTTATGGAATGGAAGCAATGGGAGATGGCTTATCAAAATTATCGGGTGGAAAATTAGAAACTATTTTAGAAAAACTTACTTCAAATCGTTTGATGGCAGTACTTTTGGGTGCTGGTGTTACAGCAGTTATTCAGTCCTCTTCAGCGACAACGGTTATGGTTGTAGGTTTTGTAAACTCAGGAATCATGAAGCTGTCTCAGGCAGTAGGAATTATTATGGGTGCCAATGTAGGTACGACTATGACTTCATGGTTATTGTCTTTGGTAGAAGTTGAAGGTACGAATTTCTTTATGCAGATGTTAAAGCCGACCTCTTTCTCGCCAATCTTAGCTATCATTGGTATGATCATGATTATGACATCAAAAAATGATGGAACAAAGAAAAAAGATATTGGTAATATCTTAGTTGGTTTTGCTATTCTTATGTTTGGTATGGATACCATGAGTGGTGCAGTAAAGCCACTTGCAAATGATCCAAACTTTACAGGTATCTTAACAATGTTCAGTAATCCAGTTTTAGGAGTTATTGCGGGTGCAATTTTAACTGCGGTTATTCAGAGTTCTTCTGCATCCGTAGGTATTTTACAGGCACTCTGTGCTTCTGGTGCAATGAATTTTGGTTCGGCACTTCCTATTATTATGGGACAGAACATTGGTACATGTATTACTGCTGTAATGTCAGGCATGGGGGCTAGTAAAAATGCAAGACGTGCTTCTATGATTCATTTGTACTTTAACTTAATTGGTACAGTTGTATTTCTAGTGGTATTCTATATACTGAATGCGTTTATACATTTTGAATTTTTAAATGGACCTGCTTCTGCAACAGGAATAGCAGTGGTGCATAGCATCTTTAACATCGGATGTACGATTTGCTGGTTCCCATTTGCTAACCTTTTAGTAAAATTAGCTGAGTTAACTATTCCTGACAAAGTGGGAGAAGAAGATGGAAAACAGGAATTTGCAATTCTTGATGAACGTTTTCTTGAACAGCCAGCATTTGCTATGGAACTTTGTAGAAAAGAAGCAGTTAAGATGGCAGAGATTGCAAAATCAGCTATTTATTTAGCATTAGACAATATCGGAAATTATAAAGAAGAAGATTTCATTCGCATTCAGGAAATGGAAGTGGAAGTGGACCGATATGAAGATGCCTTAGGTTCTTATCTTATGAAGTTGAATAATAAAGACTTGTCCGCAAGTGATAGCCGTAGTGTGTCAGTAATTCTTCATTGCATCAATGACTTTGAACGTATCTCTGACCATGCGGTTAATATCATTGAATCTGCAAAAGAAATGCATGATAAGAAGATGGCGTTCTCGAAGAATGCGACAAAGGAATTTGAAGTATTCTCTGCAGCAGTACACAAAATCGTTCATATGGCAGTACATGCATATACAGATAATGATTTAGAAAATGCAAAAATGGTAGAACCTTTAGAACAGGTAATCAACGCTTTAAATGCGGACATGAAACAGCGTCACATCAGACGTCTTCGTAAGGGTAAATGTACCATTGAACTTGGTTGGGTTCTTCAGGACCTTCTAACAAATATTGAACGTGTAGCAGATCATTGTTCTAATATTGCAATTTGTACAATAGAAGTAAAAGAAGATGAATATGATACACACAATTATTTGGAAAGTTTAAAAGAAAGTAATCTTGAATGGTATAAGCATGCGATTATTGTTTATGGCGAAGAATATGCATTGCCAGAAAACGTCATTGATGAAGAAGAATCTGTGGTTTCTATCGTAGAGAAAGAAGAAAAGGATTCATAATTTAGATGAGTGTTATTTACATTGTAGAGGACGATAGTAATATTCGCGAAATCGAAACGATAGCATTAAAGAATAGCGGTTACCAGGTGCATGCATTTGAAACTGCAAAGGAGTTTTATCGTAAGATAGAAGAACGTGTGCCTGATTTAGTGCTTCTGGATGTGATGCTTCCAGACGAAAGTGGATATGATATTGTTAAGAAAATTCGTAAAACTCCTACAACAAAGAAGTTGCCAGTGATTATGGTAACTGCGAAAACACAGGAGATTGATATGATAAAAGGTTTGGATGATGGTGCAGATGATTATATCAAAAAACCATTTTCTATCATGGAACTTATCAGTCGTGTAAAGGCCCTTTTGAGACGTACTGTCTCAGAGGATACCAAGCATTTGATGTTGGATGAGTTACGTATTGATCATGAGAGACATGCCGTGTATGTAGGAGAAAAGCAGGTTGAATTAACCTTTAAAGAATACGAATTACTAAGACTTCTTGTTTCTAACGTAGGCGTTGTGATGTCACGAGAGAATATTATGATTCATGTATGGGGAACAGATTTTGAAGGTGAATCCCGTACGGTGGATATGCATATTAAGACGCTCAGACAAAAGTTAGGAGACATGGGGGCACGTATTAAAACTGTGCGAAATGTTGGTTATGTAATCGAATAAGTAGGTGTGGTATGAGAAAAAAGATTAACTCTCGTTTAATCGGAATCGCACTAATAGCAATACTAGTCACTCTGATTGGAGTGACTAGTATTTATTATTATCTGTTTGAAAATCAGGTGCGAAAAGATCTGCATGTTTTAGCGGAGACGTTAGTGGATTCTGGTGTGTTTGAAAAAGAAAGATTAGAACATATTGCCTTTGAATCGGATGATGTACGTGTGACGTGGATCGATGAAGATGGAAAGGTTTTATATGACAACTGGAATGATGCGGAATATATGGAAAACCATATGAAGCGTCCAGAAGTAGAAGCAGCGTTTCAGGATGGCAGTGGAGATAGTATACGTACATCAGATACAATGCAGATAAATACGTATTATTATGCGCTTCAGATAGAGGATGGAACTGTAGTGCGTGTGGCAAGAAATGCAAGTAGCGGTGCAAGTATATTTATGAATGCAATGCCAGTCGTCTTTGTAATTATGATTTTAGTTGCGGCATTGTGTGTATTTATAGCAGATTATCTAACAAAACAGTTGATTAATCCAATTGCTACCATTGCCAATCAATTAGAAGATGTAGATTGTAGTAATAATGGCGATGAGGTGTATAAAGAGTTAGAGCCATTTGTGCAGACGATACGCGTGCAGCATGAGAATATTTTACAGGCAGCAAAGATGCGTCAGGATTTTACCGCAAGTGTAACGCACGAGTTAAAAACTCCACTTACCGCTATTTCGGGATATGCAGAATTAATTGAAAACAAGATTACGAATGCTGAGCAAGAGATACTCTTTGCTGGGGAAATTCGAAAAAACTCAGAGCGATTGTTGACACTAATCAATGACATTATACGTTTGTCAGAATTGGATCATGCAGAATTATCTACGGAGTTCGAGAGTGTGGACTTGTATGAAATTGCGAAAGAGTGTGCAGAAATTCTAAAGGTAAATGCATCTCGTAGAGGTGTATCTTTTGAATTAGAAGGAAGCGAATGTGTCATTCGTGGGAATAGAGATATGCTTCGTGAATTGATTGAGAATTTATGCCAAAATGCGATTCGATACAATAATGATGGCGGAAATGTGCGTGTTTCGGTAAAAAGAAAAGATGGTGGTGTTGTGTTATCTGTTTCAGATACGGGGATTGGTATCCCTAAGGAACATCAGGACCGCGTGTTCGAGCGATTTTATCGTGTAGATAAAAGCCGCTCTAAGGCAACTGGCGGCACCGGTTTGGGTCTTGCTATCGTAAAACATATTGTGGCGATTCATGAGGCAGCTATAAAGTTGGAGAGTGAAGTAGGAAAAGGGACTACCGTAACAGTAAAATTTTAAAGATATCTCAGAAAAAGGCCCACGGGGTCTTTTTTTGTGGAGAAAAATATGATAAAACAAAGTAGTATGGTTTTAAGCAGAAAAGGAGATTGCTATGTATCAGGAAATTTCACAGCTTCTTATGTATGGTGATATCGATGAAAATGAAATCCTTTATCAAATGGGACAACTGTTTGCCCGTTTTGAAAAAGGCGGATATGAGAAAATGGAATTAGTACGTGATATCAATACACAGATGAAACGTATTTTAAAAGTGGCAACAGATTACGGATTTGACGATAATCTTTGGCACAATTATTTGACGTTCTATTTAATGATGAATGAAAATCCGTTTAGCATGACTTGTGAAAAGGTAGGCGCTAGTGATGGTAGTGTAAATGCATTGGTACAAAAGGATTTTGCGATTTTCAAAAAATTATTTGATTATGATTTTAGTCGAATTGAAGAAGCGTTAGAAATCTCTTGTTTTACAGATATTTCGAATTACAGAGCAATCGTAAAGAAAGATCTCATGTACAATAAAAACGTGAGTGAAAAGGTGCGTGCACTTAGTAAGAAATTAGAAAAAACAGAAAACGAAAAAGAATTCTTTAAGGCGATTACAGATTTTTATAAAGATTATGGCGTTGGCATGTTTGGTATGAACAAGGCCTTCCGTATCGAAGAAAAACCAGAAGGTGGAATTTGTTTTAAAGCTATTAACAATATGGATAGTGTAATGCTGGACGATTTGATTGGATACGAAATTCAGAAGAAGAAATTGGTAGATAATACGCAGGCTTTTGTTGATGGAAAGAAAGCGAACAATGTGCTTTTATTTGGTGACAGCGGCACTGGAAAATCGACCAGTATCAAGGCGATTGTAAATCAGTATTATGATGATGGTCTTCGTATGATTGAAATCTACAAGCATCAGTTTAAATATTTGTCAGCAGTGATTTCTGAAATTAAAAAT
>JAZURS010000083.1:0-11480 GCA_045606325.1 Agathobacter sp. | reverse complement strand
CTTATTTGTTTTTCATTTTGATATCAATGTAAACACCAGCTGGCATTTCTAAACGAGATAATGCATCAACTGTTTTCTGTGTTGGAGCAATGATATCGATAAGTCTCTTATGAGTTCTCTGTTCGAACTGTTCACGTGAATCTTTATATTTGTGAGTAGCTCTTAAGATAGTGATAACTTCCTTCTTAGTTGGAAGTGGCACTGGTCCGCTCACCTGTGATCCATTTTTCTTTACAGTTTCGATGATTTTTTTAGCTGATGAATCAACCATTTCGTGATCATAAGCTTTGAGAGTAATTCTCATTACTTGACTTGCCATAAAAAAAGTCGCCTCCTTTTCGCACTTAAAATTTCAGTACGACAAGCGGTGACTGTACACTTCTCCGTGTGTGTCCTAAAGACTCTCACACGTTGTTTCTGCCTAATGCAGACCGTATGTGGGTACAGTGACTTGTCGTCAGTTTCCTAACTTGACATTCGCTCCACGGAAAACCCAGCAAAATCAATTGCTGGCAACCTCACGCTTCACAGCTATCATGCCACAGCAAAAGTCATTATACACGAGAAAATCAGCAAATGCAACAATTTTTTTAAAAAAATTTTGTGCAAAATTAAATTAGTATGTTTCACTTATTTTTGCCACTAGATGTGGTATTGTTATATGCATTTCTACTATTTGTTTTCTTGTTTCCTCTGCATATTTAGCAGATTTGGGTTAGTTTCTACTTATATATAGAAGAAACTCGTGTCAACGACCGTAGTTTAGTATAGCAAATTGGGATATTTTGTCTAGAGTGTCGGAGAATGTTCTTGGAGAAGTACAAAAGGTGAGATTTGGGGCGTATATTATATTTCTTATTAATAGTACCTTTTTAAACCTATAGCTTCCTTGATCTAGGCGACTTGTCGGCGATGGTAATTTTTTCCTCGTTTTTTATCCCTCTTTTTTCTACTATAGGGATAAAAATTCTTATATATTTCTTATTCACCGAAAAAGTTTAAAATATATACCTATTTACCCTTATAAAAGAATGTATACATGTATTTTTAATACATACACCCCCTCCACAACCTTTTTTGACTCTGAATACTCTCTTTTCCTTTACAACCGACTAAAATTATGTTTAAATGCAATCACAATTACATATTATAAGGAGGTGTTATTACGATTTACCATCGAATGCTTTCTGAGAGCCAACGGCTTGAAGAAACAATTCATTCTTTACAGGAAAAGTTAAAAACTTATCCTGAAGGCAAGTTTTACTGCACGCGAGATGGCAATCATTACAAATGGTATCATAGCCAAGGACCTAAACAAACTTATATCCCCAAAGCAGATTATCTCTTTGCGCAACAACTTGCAGAAAAGAAATATCTATCTAAAAAGCTCAATGAGCTTATCCACGAAAAGCGAGCAATAGACTTTTATCTGCGACATCATTCTGATAATACATCGGAACAATGGTTTGCAGAACATCCCGAGTATCACGAACTTCTCGCTCCGCTTTTTCAAACTCATTCCGAGGAACTATCCAATTGGATAAAATCCCCTTTCAAAACTAATCCTAAATATCCCGAACATTGTATACACAGAAGCATTTCTGGAAATATACTTCGCTCCAAATCAGAATCTCTTATTGATATGGCTTTGTATGTCAAGGGCATCCCATTTCGCTATGAATGCGAATTACATTTAAGTGAATCAATTATATATCCCGATTTCACAATTCGACACCCTATTACAGGCGATGTCTATTATTGGGAACACTTTGGTAAAATGGACAATCCCAAATATGCCCAGAACTGTATAGCAAAATTACAACACTATACTACTCACGGAATATTACCCGGAATCAATTTAATAACTACTTATGAATCAAAAGAAAAACCATTAACATCCGAAACCATTGAACGAATTATAAACGAATTCTTTATATAGCAAAAAGAGGGATAGCACATGCCATCCCTCTTTGTAATTCCCGTTAAAAACTTGCTTCATACCAAAACCACTTATCACGCAGTCTCATCGATTTTCCCCAATTGTCTCCTTCACCATACCAATCAGCCAAATCCTTATTTACATTCAAAGGAATATCAGCCCCATGGTAAACCTTATGGGTGTTGTCCGGCGAATAATAAAATCCCCAGTAAGTGCTATTAAACACTAATCCTTTTCCGCCAACTGAAAATTCTACCATATTGTCAGTCGTGTAACAGGTCACATCCCAGAAACCATATTTGTCCACCACATATACTCCATCATTGCCGGGGTACACATTTTCATCTTTTACGCCAACAGATTCTGCTCGATCCAAAAGTTCTTCTGCATATTTTTCCAAATGCGAATGAAATGCCATTACATAGGTTTTTGCTATCAGATCCTGACCAAGCAAACAAACAAGTAGTAATGCTGTGGCGAACACAATCACAAATGGTTTCAAAGCTATTGATAGTCGTTCCTTCTGAGCATCTAACACTCTACAGATAATCCACGTAATCAAGCAACCTACCGCCGGCAAAATTGAGCAGACTATAAAATCCCCTATATAATGATTTTCCCATGCTGATTTGGATACCTCTAAAAGAACACCCCAGCACAACCAACCGATAGAAACCACCACCGGCAAAAATTTCATCCACTGCGGTTTCATCACGCGATAGAAAATAATCTGCACACAAACAACTGCAATTCCAATGATTATCGCAGATACAATAATATGTGGATTGCTGCCTGTAACAAGCTGAATCATCAGAAACATAAATCCATCCATGACCAACACTTCTGCTAGCACAGTATCTAAGAGTTCAAATGGCTTTATCGCCTTATATTTTTTAAGCACATAAATAGAAACACCGATGATTGCACCCAGCAAACCGCTTATCGACCAATGCAACTTCGATGGTTCAAGAAATATAATAAGAAAAATCCCTGCAAAAAGAGTGATCCATCCGACCTGCTGAATTTCCTTCTCTGCTTCTTCTGATTGCTGATTCGAAATCTCCGCAAAGGAATTCACAATTTCTTCCTTACTCGCCTCTTCTAATCCTAATAATATAGAAGGAGTACTATCTAAAGCTTTTGCTAATTCTTCCACTAACCCTAAATCAGGAAAGTTAATTCCACGCTCCCATTTACTAACTGCTTTATCCGTTACATGTAATTTACTTGCCAACTCTTTTTGCGTCATATTTTTTTCTTTACGTAATTCTGCAATTTTCTTTCCTGTATATTCTGCGTTCATGGTAGCCTCCTTTCTACACGTTTTCTTGTAAGTTAAGTATACGGTAAACATTAAAAAAAGTCACTCCACAAAAAGTAGAGTGACCTTAATCATTTTATTCTTGATATGCACTTCTTTCTAGCATTTTTAATACGGACGCGATTGGTACAATCAACATACCACAAAAGAAGTTTCCAATTCCATGCATTACATCAAACGGAAATCCCGATGCAATCCATGCTAGTGTTTGTTCAAAACTCAACCCGAACATAAGCGCTTGTGCTGGAGCATATAGAATTCCAAACCCGAATCCATGCAACGCACACACTATCATATAAATAACTGGCGCAACTTTCGGATGTATGTTCTTTGGAAGCAGCATTGTCACTCCCCAAAGAATTGCCCACACATAAAGATACGGAATCCACCATGCGTTAAATCCGCCAAGTGCTCCACATAAAAACACAAATACATAAATCGGATATAGCGCTTTTCTTCTATATACTATAGTGTATGCAACGATAAGCGTCCCAAGCAGATGGACATTCGGTATCCATTCCATAATTATCTTGGACACATACATAATTGCACCTAACATTGCAAAGATTGCTAATTCTCTTGTTTTTAGCTTCATGACTTCTCCGCCTTAAACATATAGGTTTCACCTTCTGTAATTGGAGTAGCATCTACCCCAGTCATTGCATATTCACCATTAATATAGAAAGACCAGTACATGCCATCTTTATCATAATCAAGCATAGTCCCATTTACAGTTTTAACATAGAGACCATAATCTCCATCTTCACCATCAATCAGTTTAAGTTCCAATAAGGCTTCACCTACTGTCGTTTTGTCTGTGTGAATTTCAAACAAGGTTTCTTTTCCTTCTTCGTCTACCACCACAAAATCAAAAACAACTGCGCCTTCACCAAGAACTTTGCTTTCTGTGTTCTCAACCTGGTTTTCCACCTCTGTGTTAGGTTTTTCCGTGTCTTTGCCACCACAAGCTGTCATACTAAATGCCATAGCCACAATAAGCATTGTACTAAGAATGAGCGACAAAATTTTTTTGTTACATTTTTTTGTCATATTCTTTCTCCTTTTAAATTGTTCTTCCTTCTTCAACTGGCACTCGCAATTATTTTAACGAAGGTTTTCTACACTCGGGTATTTCGACTTGACACTTTTGCAAGTCCGCCTTCTCAGGTTTCCCCAATGGCATTCCCCAGATTGTGGCATCCAGGTAGACATGCAAGTCTTACACGTGTCTCACGGCGACGGGCTCGTACAGGATTTGCACCTGTTTCCCCTCGCATAGAATCTATATCATTTTATGATATCCCTATTTATTTTTCAACTATTTCGACACTACCTTTTCCAACGTAATCACTATAATCGGAACCAACACTATCTGCAAAATGATTCCTGGTACCGCATTAAAAAGCGCACCTGCCAAAAATGCCTGAAGACCAAACGCAGATACATCAAGCCCCATACAGGCAAACATGACGCCACCCCATACAATGCGTCCAATCATCATAGCGCATAATAAAGAAACATATACATTTAACTTTTTCTTTGGTAATGCTCTATGTAACCATCCTGCTACAAATCCATATACCGCTAATTCAAATGCCATGCAAAATGCCGTTGGAAACATTACTGGCATTCCTAAAACAAAGGAACGCAAGATTGGTGCAACAAATCCAACACCAAGGCCCCAAGGCGCTCCGCAAAAAAATCCACATAATAATACTGGAATATGCATAGGGCAAAGCATCGATCCAATCTGAGGTATCTGCCCTGTAAAAAATGGCAACACAAATGCCAAAGCTAAAAACATAGCAGATAATGTAAGATTTCTAATTTCATTTCTAGTTTTCATTTCTAATCCTTCCTACAATAAAAAAAGGTGCACTTCCACCTCTTCTGAGGAAAGTAACACCTTCTTGGTATCGTTCGCAATTCGTATATAATAAATTCATATCCAAAGACTTCTGTCCACTTCATCGTTCTTCTGAACGACTTGTTAAGTATAACATTAAAAACACCAAATAGCAAGTAGCGAATCTAGACCAGTTTTTTTACCCTGGAAACAACATCTTCTATCAGGGTATTCATCGACAAATCCGAAACTCCTGCAATCAGATTATCGCATTTATTAACTGGCAATAAAATACGCGTAGCATCTGCCTGCCCAACTGCTACGGCCATTTGTGGAGTAACTTCTCCAAACATTGCATCTGCAATCACAATACCGATTGGTCCAATAATGACATTCGCTTTTCTACAAGCAACTATCACAGGATTCTCTCCCGTAGCTGCATGCATTGCCCCCGCCTTTAACATCGTTGCGGTTGCAGTTGCATTGGTTCCTACTGCTGTAATATCTGCTTCTGAAAAATTCTCTTTTAACGATTTAATAATCTGACCACCAAGTTGACCACCTTGCCCATCTATTACTAATATATTCATCTGTGTCCTCCTAACAATTTACTTTCTGTCACAATATAATCGACCTTTATATCATGTGGTTCTTTTTCGATTTTTCCCAATTCTACAATCTGGAAATCATAAGCCACCGCAACTGTACAAATATCTTCGTACGAATCTCCATCTGCGAGCCTTTGTAAATACCTATCGTAATATCCCCCGCCATATCCAATACGATTTCCTTCTGCATCAAATACCACACCTGGCATCAAAACAAGAATATAATCTTCTGGAGTTGGAATAAACATTTTTGTAAGTTCTGGTTTTGGTTCTCGAATACCAAATGCACTCACTTCAAATTCCGTAGTTTCATCTACCTGATAAAACTCCATTTCCTCTCCAATCACCCTGGGAACGTAAATATCTTTCCCACACCGTTGAGCCCGTTCAAAAATTTCTGTTATATCAACTTCGCTTTTTATTGGCTGATATAACAATAATTTATTGCTCTTTTTAAACGGATCTAAATCATATACTTTTTCCACAATCTGGTTACTTTTCTCACAACGTTCCTGCTCAGATAATGCATTCCGGTATACCAGCACTTCCTTCCGCAGTTCCTTTTTATCTGCCATATATGTCATCTCTTTTTTCGTTGTTTTAATCTTTTTCATTATAACATAAACCAGTAGACTTTTTAAATAAAACCATTTATTATATCTTTATATATAGAAGAAAGGGAATTTCATTATGTGGATTGCAGATAGATGGAAAGATTACCAAGTAATCGATTGTTCACAGGGAGAAAAACTAGAACGTTGGGGCAGATACGTACTGCTTCGTCCGGACCCTCAGGTTATTTGGGATACTCCAAAGAAAAACAAAAATTGGAAAAAATTAAATGGTCATTATCATAGAAGTAAAAAAGGCGGCGGCGAATGGGAATTCTTTGATTTACCAAATGAATGGAGCATTCATTATGACTTGCCAATCGGCGAGCAGCTTACCTTTAACTTAAAACCATTTAGTTTTAAACATACCGGCCTCTTCCCAGAACAGGCTACTAACTGGGATTGGTTCTCACAGAAAATCAAAAATGCTGGCAGACCAATAAAAGTATTAAACCTATTCGCTTATACTGGAGGTGCTACTTTAGCAGCGGCGGCAGCTGGTGCAAGCGTTACTCATGTAGACGCTTCTAAAGGTATGGTAGGCTGGGCAAAGGAAAACGCAGTTTCATCAGGACTTGCAGAAGCACCTATCCGTTGGATTGTAGATGACTGTGTAAAATTCGTAGAAAGAGAAATCCGTCGTGGTAATCATTACGATGCGATTATCATGGACCCACCTTCTTATGGTCGTGGACCAAAAGGAGAGATTTGGAAAATTGAAGAAGCTGTTTATCCGCTTATCAAGTTGTGTGCACAACTTTTAACCGATAAGCCATTATTCTTCTTAGTAAACTCATACACCACCGGTTTACAGCCAGCCGTGCTTACTTATATGATTAGCACTGCTTTGAAAGATTTTGATGGTACTACAACTGCAAATGAAATCGGACTTCCAGTTTCTGAGACAGGACTTGTGCTTCCTTGCGGAGCAAGCGGAAGATTTGAAGGTCGCTAAGAGACTAGCCAAACTCTATGTCTAAAAACAAAACGCAGATGCATGTAAACATGCTCTGCGTTTATTTTTATCCATTTTGTCTGTCTCGTTAGTTATAACATTTTCTTTCTCTTTAAGAACGATAGCATAAATATACAAACCAACACAATAATCACACAGATAATTGCAAAGCCAAATGGTGTATTTGCGAATGGCATACCATCAGGATTTAAGTTCATACCATAGATACCCGAGATAACAGTCGGTACCGCCATGATAAGTGTGATAGATGTGAGTGTTTTCATAACGTTGTTCAGACGTTTATCCAACACGGATGACATCAGCTCTCTGGTACCGTTTATGATGTCTCGGTAGATACCTGTCATTTCTATCGCCTGTTTATTTTCGATAATAACATCATCCAAAAGTTCTTTGTCTTCAGGATACTGTTCTAATCTTTTATATCTGGTAAGTCGGTCTAATACGTTTCCATTTGCACGAAGCGATGTCGCGAAGTATACGAGTGTTGATTCTAATTCATGCAAAGCGATAAGGTCATCTTCTCGTGTATCGTTTTCGATTCGTTCTTCGATTTCGGTACGCTTCTTATCAATGGTACGAAGGTGTCCCTGATAAACAACTGTTGTACGATAAAGAATCTGGTATACGAAACGCATTTTCTTTTTAGTAGAGAATTCTTTTACACGATTATTGATAAATGCCTGAAGTACTGGTAAGTCTTCTGTACATACAGTAATAATCAAATCCTGTTTCAAAATGATACCAAGAGGAATAGTCGTGTACATTACTTTTTTATGACGAATCTCAGTAGAAGGAACGTCAATAAGGATAAGTGTATAACCATCTTCTAATTCAATACGCGAACTTTCTTCTTCATCGAGTGCTGCTCTAAGGTCTGCTACGTCGATGTCCAAAGATTCTGCAAGAAGCATTGTCTCTTCTGCCGTCGGGTCGACCATATGAATCCATACTCCATCTGTAATATTTTCTTTTTCATGGATACGACTATCGTCAGTCATATAATACTTTACCATAGGTCAACCTCCTTTTTATTAGAGTTACTCAGCTCTTGTATATTTTTCTGCCTGAGCACGGATGAGTTCTGTATCATCAAAATAATTGATACGCATTGCGCGTTTTACTTCATCCATTGTCTGTGCTGCCACAGCACGGGCGTTTTCGCTACCCTGTTTTAAGATATCATAAACCATAGGGATATCTTTTTCAAATTCCGCACGTCTTGCACGGATTGGAGCAAGTTCTTCCTGAAGTACATTGTTTAAGAATTTTTTAATCTTAACATCGCCAAGTCCACCACGTGTATAGTGGTCTTTTAATTCCTGAAGGTTTGCATACTCTGGAAGATATTCTGCAAAATGTCCATCATTACTGAATGCATCTAAGTAAGTAAATACACAGTTTCCTTCTACATGACCTGGATCAGAAATCTGGATGTGTGTTGGGTCAGTATACATAGACATAACCTTTGTCTTTACATCCTTTTCTGTATCCGAAAGGTAGATACAGTTTCCAAGAGATTTACTCATTTTTGCTTTTCCATCAATGCCTGGCAAACGACAGCAAGCTGCATTTTCTGGAAGAAGCACATCTGGTTCTACCAATACTTCATCATAGATGGAATTGAACTTACGAACAATTTCTCTTGTCTGTTCAATCATTGGAAGCTGGTCCTCACCAACTGGCACGCAAGTCGCCTTGAACGCTGTGATGTCAGCCGCCTGACTGATAGGATATGTGAAGAAACCGACTGGAATACTAGTTTCAAAATTACGCATTTTAATTTCTGTTTTTACCGTAGGATTTCTCTGCAAACGAGATACGGTAACTAAGTTGGAATAAAAGAAAGTAAGTTCTGTCAATTCCGGAATCTGTGACTGGATAAACAAAGTTGACTTCGCTGGATCAAGTCCAACTGAAAGATAATCCAACGCTACCTCTATAATATTCTGACGTACTTTTTCTGGGTTTTCAAAGTTGTCTGTCAACGCCTGAGCGTCTGCAATCATAATAAAAATTTTATCAAATTCTCCTGAGTTCTGTAACTGAACTCTTCTACGAAGCGAACCTACATAGTGACCTACATGAAGTCGACCTGTTGGTCTGTCGCCTGTCAAAATAATCTTTTCCATTTTACTGCCTCTATTTCTATATTACTTTTTTATTTTATCCGCAATATTTTTCACCTTGTTTAAAAGTGTTTTTGCTTCGCGAACTTTTGTGATAATGCCATATCTACGAGATATCTTTCTAAACCATAAGAAAAGCAAGCCTAATACTACTACAAGAACAAGTACTACCCCAAGAATAATAAAAGTAAACTTGTTTGGATTCTTGAGAATATCTTTGATATCCTTACTATCCTCTACTACTTTTCTTCCTTCTGTAGTCCCATATACCTGTGGTACGTTTGGCACACCATCTCCATCTGTATCTTCAAAAGATTCCATGTACTGAGCAATCGCCTGCCATGCTTTTAATTCTTTTCCATCCACCTTGATGACTGCATCTTCATATCTTTCGATTGGTGTTCCATCTTTAAACTTAGGAACCAAAGATAACAAACCATAAGACATGTCTGTTACGCCACCCAGCATCTGCGAACTATAAAAATCAGTAACTACACGGTATAATTTATCATCTTCCAATTCAATGCGATTTCCATCACGGTCGATAATAAATACTTCTGTTGTTTTATTTAAGATAATACGATTTGGATTGTAATGCCAATACAACCCATCTGTGTATAAACGAGCAGTCTGCATCAAATCTGAAATACTAGAATCGATTTCTGCTGCCAGCTTTAATTCCTCACCTGTCAAGTAAACGCTGATGAGAGGATATCCAGGAATACCATCTTCACCAATGCCAAGCGAGAAGGAGTTGAATACATTTTCTACCGTGATATTTCCTAATGGATATGTATCACGAATCGTTCCTGCTGGTGCAACAGCTACCATAACCAAAGCATCATCACCTGTATCTGCACTATCTACAGCATATGAATATGCGTCAGCAATAATACTTCCTAAGTTCAGTTCTGTATGTAAGTCCTCTACATCTGACTGTTGTACAAATGGTACTTCATTGGTACAAAGAACCTGATCCTTTGTATATCCAAACTGCGCAAGATATTTTTCATCTACGGAAGACATAAACATATCTACCTTAGCCTGTGTCTGTGGATCCTGTGCAATATCAGGTGTAACAGGAACCAAATCATACTCTTTAATATTCCAACGACCTGCACCATTTTGAGTCATGGTGATATCCCCTAAATATTTACCATATTCTGCACAGGAAACAACATATGTATTCCCATGTCTGATTGGTTCAGGCAATTCCGTATGACTATGTCCACTTACAATCAAATCCAAATCCGGAACTTCTTTTGCAAGAATTTCATCTTCCGACTTATCTTCATTGTCTGAAGTTCCACTATGCGAAATGCAGACTATCATATCTACATCTTCATTTGCTTTGATTTCTTCTACGGTTTCTTTTACTGCTTCTACTGGATCTTCAAAAAGTACTGGACACTGTGCAACACAATCCTCTGCATCTTTTCCAAACACCCCAATAATCGCAATATTTACTCCGCCTTTATTTACTACAGCATAATCTTTTACACCATATTTTTCAAATGCATCCCAAATCAACTGCTGGTCTTCTGTTAGGCCTTGCTCTTTCATGGCATTCCAATCCATGTTACATAGCAATAGCGCTGGCAACGCATCACCACTATTTACTGCGGAATTTAGCATATTAGAAAGTCCCGATGCCTTGTAATCAAATTCATGATTACCTAACACTGTCGCGTCGACACCTAACTCACCAAACATACGAAGTTCAGGTGCTTCTTCTTCGTACACAACCTGCACCAAGGTTCCCATGGAGAAATCCCCTGCATCCAATAAAAGTGTATCCGGATTTTGTTCCTTCTGCTGATTAATAAGGGTTTTGATTCTGGAGAATCCCCCCATCGTCACAGTTTCTGAGCCTTCTACTGTAGTAAAAGCATTCAAATGCGAATGGGTATCGTGCATAAACATGATATCTACTGTTTTTGCAGAAACATCCGCAGAAGTGTTTATCTGTGGTACAGCAATTGTCAAAAGCACCACTAGTCCGAGAGCTAATGCAGCTAGCTTTTTCTTCATATTTGTATCCTCTTGTTTTTCC
>JAZURS010000082.1:0-2777 GCA_045606325.1 Agathobacter sp. | reverse complement strand
GTAGCAGATGCAAAAGTAACAGACATCTCTACTTCATATGATGCAAGTGCTTTCGAAGGCGAAGGTCTTATCGTAAAACGTGGTAAAAAGAAATTCGCTAAGTTAATTATGGCGTAGTACTAAAACAAGGGGTTTTTTATGTGGAAAAAATTAACTGCTAAACTACAACGTTGGCTGGAACTTTGTGAAATAGTAGTCGCACTACTTGTCGGACTTGGCGTTGTAGCTACCTTATTTACCTATTTGATTCCTGGTATGCTAACCTTGTTCCATCCATCAACTGGAACAGAGCATTTTCTGGAATATTTAGGTGCGATTTTCAATCTTGTAGTCGGTCTTGAATTTATGAAACTCTTGTTTCATATCAATTCTGAAAATGTGATTGAAGTTTTGGTCATTCTGATTTCAAGACATATGATCATAGAAGCGCATGAAGCAATGGATATTTTCTTATCCACCCTCAGCATTGTACTTCTTCTCATGTTAAAAGCGGGATTACGATGGGTGAAACATCTATCCATGGAACGCTTTCATAAAATCATGGTCGATGAAGAGGATGAACCGTAAAAATTTTATATAAAACAACTAAGGAGTAGTGCATATCTTTTGATATACCCTACTCCTTATTTTTATTTCTCAAATACTATCCCCACAATATTGAATATGACAGGCCAAGCAAATACTGCTACGAAAATATAGAGGAAATTAATTATTGACAATTTTCCGTAATCATATAATGTTGCTGGTATTTGTGCCAACATACAAAATGGTAATACCTTAGCCATAAACTTTGTCATACAGATAATCTTATATTTTTTTATTTCTCGCCTGTTAATTGGATAATATTTCACGATATCAAGAATTTCTCTTCCCTTTTGTCCTTCTGTATATAGTGTAAGAGGATTAATTCTCATGTACGCTGTCAGTGGAGCGACCATGGATACGATTACTATCATAAGAAAACCCACATCATCTTTCCCTTCCAAGTATGCCTGTACTGGTGCTGCACAACCGATAACCAAAAACAAAAGACACAATCCAACAAAGAACCACGATGCCCAACTATTCGTATTTATTTTTTTGAATTTTTCAAAAAAATCCTCTACTTTTCTTTCTTCTAAATTCATACTTATTCCTCCGCGAATATGTCTAATGTTTCACCAAATTCGATTAACTTTCCATCCTCCATTACACCAACAAAATCCATCTTTCTTTGGATTTCATCCTGAATGTGGCTGGTCATAAGAATCGATGCATTTTCTTCAGCGATAATTTCCTGCAACATCTTAAAATAGTCAATTCGGAATACTGGGTCCATACCTGCTGTTGCTTCGTCAATCAAATATAGGGCTGGTTTATGCGCCATCGCAAATGCAGTTTGAAATTTAAACAATTCACCACGGGACATTCTTCCTACTGTTTTTCCAACAGAAAGATTCATTTTCTGCATTGCCTTAAAAAATGTATTTGCATCCCAATCTTCATACAGTGGCCCAAAGAGTTCCATATTTTCTTTTGCTGTTTTATCAAATAAAAAACCAGTGTTGTTGTCGGAAATAAATCCAATGCGATTCATCATGTGGTAATGTTTGTCTCGGATATTTACGCCCTCAATCAATATTTCACCTGTGTACTGTTGCTTTGGATTCATGATGTAATCGATAAGCGTTGATTTTCCTGCACCATTTTTACCCGCGAGTCCCATGATATACCCTGGTTCTAATGCAAAACTTACATCCTTCAAATTAAAATGCTTTGTTTTTCCACTTACGTTCTTAAATTCCAGTATCATATAACGCCTCCGCCATTTCCAAAAACTCCTGACAGCTTACGCCCGCATCCTTTGCTTCGCTTATAACCTCTGCCATTCTTTTTTCCAACATCATAAGCTGTTTTTCTTTCAAAAAGTCTGTGTTATATTCACAAACATAGAACCCCTTGCCTGCTACGGAACGGATTAAACCTTCTTTTTCCAACTCTTCGTATGCACGCTTTGTAGTAATAACACTGACCTGCAAATCTCCTGCGAGTGCACGAATAGAAGGAAGTGCTTCGTTGGTCTTTAACTCCCCTGTTACAATTGCATTTTTTAGTTGGTTTACAATCTGCTCATAGATTGCTAATGTTCCTTGTGGTTGAATCACAATTTTCATATTCTCTCACTTAGCCCAAAGGGCGCTCCTCATTATTTTACTTTTCCTAATATATTAAAGTTTTCTTCATAGTTACATGCATCTACGATCGTCCATAGATAGCGGGTTTTGATGATTGCGATGTCCATGATAATCATGATTGTAAGTGGTACACTTAGCCAAAGCAAATCGACCCATATTGGATCACCTAGTGTTACTTCTACTACCGCGACCAAAAGATGATAGATGATAGAATATATCATACACATCCAATTCAAGAATGCATCTTTACCTGTTCCATCCTTCCCACGCACAGCGTAGCGAATATATCGATCAAATTTACTTCGAAGTGAACTGCATACATACATCCCAATTGCAAAAGAGCCAGTAGCAATAGTACATATTGCGATTCTAAGTGGCTCTATTCCATACACCATACCTCTAAGCAACTGAGGCACTAACCCTATGAGTACTGGAAAACCAATCTTGATACACAAAAGAGTGTGAATATATTTCCCTCTTTCTGATTGTTTCATTGGTAGAAGATACATCTGTTTTGGCATTGGTAATCTTCCACCTATATTACTCCACCACATAAGAAGATATGGTGTAAGATTCGTTATCCAAAACGTGAGTTGTTCCATT
>JAZURS010000081.1:0-4206 GCA_045606325.1 Agathobacter sp. | reverse complement strand
TTTGGTAACACCTTCTGAACACGATTTCCATATTTATTTGTATATCTTCCTACATATAAGCCATCATCACGCTGGCTTAATCCTACTCCAAGTTCTTTTCCTCGAAGATCTTTTCCCATGTTGCTCACCTCTTTCAATTGTTCAGTGCCTTCACAATTGAAGATCGCAAACCCATGAAAAATCAGCTTCGCTGATGGGTTTGCTCTTGCATCATTTTCTCACGCTCAAAACAACAAGTGTTTTGAGCTGCACTGAACACATCATTGTTCTTACCTAAATGAGCCTCCACGAGCAGTATCTACTATACCACGAAGAGGCTCAAAAGTAAATTTATAAAATCACTATATTTCAACATTTTCTGTTAAAAATGCCTCAAACTCTCTCCTTTTTATGAGTTTCTTCTTGCCTACATATAAAACAAATGGACAATTTGGAACTTTAAGTAATTCCTCTAACTTATTTATTCCTATATGACTATAAGCGGCAGCTTCTTCTTTTGTGAGCATTACCTTCTCCCAAATTGGTACTACTAACTTGCTATCTGTCATTTAATCCCCTTCCCCTTTATTCTTCTGGAAAACATCTTTAAACTTCTCCATCAGCCGACCTCTATTTACTTTTCTTTGACTCTCCCCTTTGACTTGCACCGGCTGACAAACTGCACGGATTCTGTCATAGATTCTAGCCTCATTCAAATCGTGTGTCTCATCCATTTCCTTCATCGTTAGGTTCGTCGTAATAATCATTGGCTTGCCAGAACGCACTCTTCTATCAATGACACTAAAAAGACCTTCCATTCGGTACTCTGAATGACTCTCTACACCCAGATCATCAATGATGAGTAAATCATATCCACAAATCGCATTTACATAATCAATCTTGTCTGTAGCAGAAAATATCCCATTGATGATAGTCGCAAAGTTTGTCATTAGAACTCTTACCTCCTGCTCTAAGAGTGCATTGGCAATACAAGCAGCCATATAGCTTTTGCCACTACCAACACCACCCCAAAGCAGAAGTCCGTGACCGTTCTTTTTCATCTCCTGCCAATTCTCCACATAACGCTTTGCATATTCCATGCATGGATTAGAACCATTATCATTTTGGAAATTCCACTGTCGCATCGTCTTTTCCTCAAAACATACTGCTGTATTGCTTTCCACTGTTTGGATATGCTCCCGTTCTTTTCGTTCTCTTGCCTCTTTCTCATTACGCTCCCTAATACATTTACACTGTCTTGGATGTGTCTTCATCTGCAGATACATCTGTATATTTTCTGGTAAAAGCACCTCTATGACTTCCTTACATACAGAACAATAATTCAGACCATCCTCACCTATATAAAATTCCCTATCCATATCAAAAGCTCTCCTTTTCCTCATAGTCGTAATCCCTTAATTGGTTATTTCTCTTGTTACTTATATATTTACTAGAGGACGAATTTCCGCCATAGTTTAAGACAGTTTTCCGCCCCACTACAGTCGGATTTCCGACGTCCGTTTTCTGCCTCACTTCCTCATCTGGAAATAAGACATATAGACGATTGGGGCGTCCTCGTCCTTCTGGAACTTTTTCTAATAGCTGTGCTTCTACTAGTTCTTTCATCGCATCCTTGATAGTTGTTATACTCTTATTCATATCGATAGCTATCTGCTGGATGGGATAGATAAAATAGACTCTTCCTTGATTATCTAGCCACTGATTCTTTTGTGATAACTGAGCCTTACCTAGCAACTGTATGTACAACAGCTTAGCAGTGTTGCTGATTGGACAATTTGTCAAGAATCGAGGCATCGGTAGATATGGTGGTAATTTTGTACATTCATACATATATTTGCTCATTTCTATCGTCCCCCTTTACTTTTTAATTTTTCATTTTGTTTTCTTGCTCTTTCAAATTTCTTTATCAATTTTTTATTTAGCTTCCGACGTTTCTTTTCTTCTCTTTCCCTACATCTTGCGTCTAAACGAGCCTGCTTAAAATCTTCCCAGCAAACCTTAAAATATGACCAAACACTTTTCTTCATTCGAGAGATTTTTTCTTCTGCTGCATTAAGTTTTCTTGAGACCTCTAAATATTTATCTCTATCCCATCTTTGGTCTCGTTCACAGTTTTGCTTTGCCACTTCTGCATCCTCCCTTAAACGTTTGATAATCGCCTTATAACGTTCGACTTCCAGAGTTAAGGATTTTTCCACCTCTTCCTTTTGTCTCTCTGATAGTTCCACTTTCCGCTCTAACAACTCACATTTAAGCAACTGTTCTTTCTCCAAATAATTTGGTATCTTAAGTTCCTCCTGCAGTTCCAAGAACATCTTTGAAATAAGTTCTTGATTCAATTGAAGTCTTCCTATTCCATCGACTACCAAACAACCATCTGCTGTATCTAAGTCAGCGATTTTTCTACGAGCAGAGGTTTCTGAAATTCCTTCGGACATCAACAAATTCTTCAATCGTGACATAGAACTTGGATGTCGCTCGCTTACGAATAGTAATGTTTCATAGTTATCCGCAAGTTTTTTCATAACTTCTTTTGATTGCATTTTTACCTTCTTTCTGCCAATGTAGCGATTTTATAGTTTACATCTTTATTGTGGTTACATTCATATTGCCTGCCTAAAACCTTTAAATGTTTCTTACAATAAGTACTAGGGTTCAAAAAAGCTGATTACCAAAAATCAGAAAACTTTTTCCCTTACACTTTCTATGTGGTAACGTTTTGAAGATTTGACTACTTTTTTATTAAAAAATTTTCTTCATAAGTTGACTGCAGAGACTGGCAGCTGTGCTTTGAAGGCATAAAGAAAGGCACTAACTTCCAAATTTACATCTGGAAATCAGTGCCTTCTGGCACTGTAGCCTAGCACAGCTGCTATCTACAGTAAACTTATTCAATTGTGTTTTTTTCAACCAATATGGACTCGCCACTTTTTGGCGAAATTAACAGGATACGCCGATAGTTGCAGGTAATATCGGCAAAAACTGGCTACTTATTGTAGCCACGAAAGGAGGAATCCTTAGACCTCAAAAAAAGCCACCTTAGGACATAAGGAGCTGCGGACATAAAGTTGGACTCATTTTGAAATGAAAGGAGCAACTTATGCCAAAGAAAAGAGCCAATTATACGGAAGAAGAAAAAGCAATTGCACTCGCTTATTATCATGAATGCAGGTCTGCCAAGAAAACGGTTCGTGACCTTGGATATCCTGTCCGTTCTTGTCTTAATACGTGGATAGCAAATGAAGGAAAACCCAAACAACCTCGAAAGAAAAATAGTATAAATAAAGGAATGTCTACCTTTGAAGAGCGATTAGACATAGTTCATCGTTGCGTAGATTTAGGAGAAGATGTACACTTAGTGGCAAAGGAACATAATCGCGACGTCTCCACAGTTTACACATGGTGTCGCATATACAAAAAAGAAGGACACATCGCTCTTATGAAAAAGTCAAAAAAGAAACAGCCTGCTACGGCTGTTAATGAAATCGATAACATTGAAGAGTTGAAGACTCAGATGCTTGAGCTTCAGCTTGAAAATGATATCTTAAGAGAAACTATTAACGTATTAAAAAAAGACCCCGGCATCAACCAAGCAGCTCTCAAGAACAGAGAGAAGGCAGTGATAGTTGATGCCCTGAAAGATAAATATTCACTGCCGCTATTACTCGAAAAACTGCAATTCTCCAAAAGCAGTTATTACTATCAGGAAAAATGTTTGCGTAAACCAGACAAATACCTTGAACTTCGTAAAAGAGTTCATGAGATTTTCTATGAAAACAAGGAAAGATACGGATATCGCAGAATATGGGCAATTCTCTCTTTTGGTGCGAATGCCATCAAGATATCTGAGAAAGTTATTCGTAGAATTATGAAAGAAGAAGGTCTCGTTGCTAAGAGACCTTCTGTGAAAAAATATAGTTCTTATAAAGGTGAAATCACACCTGCTGTTGCAGATGTCGTAAAACGCAATTTCCATGCTGACAAGCCAAATGAACTGTGGCTTACTGACATCACAGAATTTGCTATTCCAGCAGGTAAAATATATCTATCTGCAATAGTGGATTGCTTTGATGGTCTGTTACCTACTTGGACCATCGGATTAAGTCCCAATGCAGAATTAGTAAATACTATGCTCGATAAAGGAATCGCTCTATTAAAAGATTCTGAGCATCCTATCGTGCATACCGACCGTGGCTGTCACTATCG
>JAZURS010000080.1:0-20909 GCA_045606325.1 Agathobacter sp. | reverse complement strand
GAAGCGGAAGAAGGACAGACACAGTTTGATTTTGATTCTAGCATTCAGCAGGCACAGAAAAGTGAAGAAGAACAGTTCCTATTGAATATACAGAAATGTGTTGGAGAATTAGAAACACTGTTTGCTTTACCAAATTGTAATGATGTGAAGAAATTCAAAGAATTCTTTGGGCGCAAGGAATGTAAAAAGGTTTTTTATACACAACCATTTTTACAGGCATTGACGGATTACATAAGCAAAATTGATTTAAGATATAGTGTATATTCGTATTTGATTAAGTTCTATCAATTGAAAAATAGAAAAGTGGAAGATTTGATACCAGAGGCACAGCGTTTGTATCAAGTAATTGACAGGCATTATTCCGTAAAGGCAGATGCCGTAGGAAGTGCAAAAAGCAGTCTGCTTCTTGGTGGTATTGGTGGTCTTGCTTATCCAGTATTTAAATGGGGACCAAGAATTCTCAAACAGTTTGTAAAAAATGGGATTCGTTTTGAACCAGAGATTTTTGGTGTTTTGGCGGCAGTTGCGATTGTTGTTTTGGCAAGTATATTCTTATATAAGCTTTTCTGCAGAAAGAATTATGTATATGTTGCGATGAGAAAAACTTGCGGAGCAATATTTGTAGTATCAGCACTTGTTTATATATTTGGCGTATGGATACCAATTTTCTCAATGGAAGATTCAGCGATGCAAATCGTACCTATGGTATCCATGGCGATTAGTGCTCCATTGTGGATTGGAAGTGTTTTTGCTTTTAATTACGCAAAAAGCAAGCGAAAAGAAAATTTAGATATGAGGTAATAAGATGTTAGATATGTTTTTAGACTGGTGGGATGAATTAGACCAGGAAAAACGCAAGATGATTATCGGAATTGCATTAGGCGTGGTCTTTGTCATTCTTGTAGCGGTTTCCGTGTTTTGGATTGCATACGGTGCAGCGAAAGATAAGCATAAAGATGATACGGAGTTCGTAAGTACACAGGAAACAGAATTTACAGAGGTTACTGAAGTTACGGAAGTTTCTGAGACAACAGAAGTGCTTTCAACAGAAATAGTTACACCTGAAGTTGCTGAAAAAGAAGACCCACAGAATAGTGTTGGTGGAAACATGACAAATCAGCAGGGTGCGAGTGTAGATATTTCACAGGTAGTACAGCAGTTGCCTTCAAATGAAACGCAGGAACTGACCTTAGGAATTGACGTTGCAAGATACCAGGGGACGATTGACTGGAAGCAGGTAGCGGATTCTGGTGTTGACTTTGCAATGGTTCGTGTTGGATACCGTACTTTAAAAACTGGTGAAATTATTGCGGATACCAATGCGAAATACAATATGCAAGAAGCAGCAAAGTATGGTGTTAAGGTAGGCGCATACTTTTTCTCAACTGCAATTTCTACAGAAGAAGCTATCGCTGAGGCAAATTGGGTAGCGGACTATATTGCAAAGTATAAAATTACATATCCGGTTGTTTATAATTGTGAAGGATATGAGGATGCGGAAAACAGACAGTATTCTTTAACAAAGACGCAAAGAACGGATATTGCAATTGCATTCTTGGATAAAATAGCAGAACGTGGATATTCTCCAATGTTCTATGCCTCTAAGAATGAAATGGAAGGAGATGCGAAGTGGGAGACTTCGCGTTTAGCAGGGAAATATAAAATCTGGGTAGCTCAGTATCCAAGTACACCATACCCACAGACAAGTCAGTCTTCCTATTCAGGAAAACATGATATGTGGCAATATACCAATAAGGGAACTGTGCCAGGTATCAGTAAACCAGTAGATATGAATGTAGCATACTTTGGTTTTAGTAATACCAATGATGCACAGGATAGTGAAGCACCAGAGGATGTACAAGCAGATGTGGAAGCGACTATGAAGTTTCGTGAGGTAAACGAAACGGTTACTGCGAAAGAAAGAACCAACCTTCGTGATAAGCCAAGTCAGGGAAGTGATGCAAAGGTTGTTTATACACTTACAAATGGAGAAACTGCTACACGCACAGGTATTAGTGATAGTGGATGGTCAAGAATCGAATTTAAAGGACAGACACTGTATGCAGTATCTAGTTATTTGACAACGGATTTATCCATCAAGCAGCCAGAACCTGAGGTGCCAGAAGAACCAGATGATGGTATCAAGACACAGTTTACTGGAGTAGATGAGTGGGTTACACCTAAAGATGCAGTTAACCTTCGCCTAAAGCCTACTACAGATGATTCTGTAGGACCAGTAGTTGTAAAAATTCAGAAGGGTGAAGTGATTCACCGTATCGGCATAAACACGGATGTAGGCTGGTCAAAGGTGGAATATAATGGGCAAATCTTGTACTGTGTATCAAGTTATTTAGAAGTTGTCGAAAAACCTGTCGAATAAGCTGGAAATATATGCAAACACAGTAGATATTTGTCAAAAAAAGAAGTATAATATACTTTAATTTATAAAAAGAAAAAGGAGTTTAGAGACATGGGTAATTATTTAGAAACTGTCAATTCCGTGCCATTTTATCTTATCGTAGCAGCGGTATTGACATTCGTAGTTGCAATGTGCGTGATTTTCCTTGTAAAGAGTTACAAGGCGGGTATCGCACTTGGTATGGATCCTAAGGATTTAAAGAAGGTTATGACATCTAGTGCAACCTTTACTTTACTTCCATCTATCAGTATTTTGTTGGGCGTTATAGCTTTAAGTGGTACACTGGGTGTTCCATTTTCATGGCTTCGTCTTTCTGTAATCGGTTCATTACAGTACGAACTTAACGTAGCAGAAATTGCAGCGACAGCGTATGGTTTAACAGGTCTTCGTATTGACCAGATGAGTATGCCTGCATTTGTTACTGTTGCACTTGTTATGACAGGTGGTATCTTAGGTGGACTTTTCTGTAGTATTTTCTTCTTGAAGAAATATTTAGGAAAATTATCTTCTAAGCCAAAGAAAACAGAAACTGGCGAAAAGAAACCATCATTTGGTGACCATGCTACTACAGCGATGTTCGTAGGTCTTTGTGCTGCGTACATTGGTTCTTATGTAGGTCGTTTAATGCCAGGTGAGTATTTCGATATTATGCCACTCTTTACTGCAATTGTATCTGCAATCGTAATGGCAGTATTCGAATATTTGATTCAAAAAAAGAATATGAGTACACTGGAAAACTTCAGTTTAGCAGCTAGTATGCTTGTTGCTATGGCAGCTGCAGTAGTATTCCAGTTAGTAATATAGGAGGTGTGAGTCATGAGTGTTCAGGATAGAGATAAATTTTTTGAAGATTTTAATAATGGTTTGCATCGCCTTGGTAAGTTTACTTTAATTGCAGGTATAATCATTCTAATGGCAGTGCCATTTGCTTTTGGTGTGATTTGTGGTGTAATGCCAGATATGCCAGCTTTCTTAAAAGGTTGGATTAATGTAGCAGTTGTATATTTCCCAGTATCAGTAGTAGAATTCTTGGTTTATGCGCCAATGCTCGGAGCTGGTGGTAGCTACCTTGCTTTCATTACAGGTAATGTAACTAATATGAAAATTCCTTGTGCAATGAACGCAAGAGATATTGCAAAAACAGAAGTAGGTACACCAGAAAATGAAATCGTATCTACTATCTCAGTTGCAGTAAGTGCTATCGTTACTACATTGGTTATTTTAGTTGGAGTTATAATGCTTGTTCCACTTCAGCCAGTATTGAATGCTCCAGTATTACAGCCAGCATTTAATAACGTAGTACCTGCGTTATTCGGTGCATTAGGACTTAAATATTTTGCAAAGAGCCCACAGATTGCAGCAATTCCTTTAGCTCTTATGTGTCTGCTTTGCATTTTTGTACCATCTATGATTTCACAGACTAGCATCCTTATGATTCCTAGTGGTGGTCTTGCACTTGCAATTGGATTTTTATTATTCAAAAAGGGTAAGTTATAAAATACCAACACAAATGAGGAAAGGAATATAAGGACATGTTAGGTTGGATTATCTTAGGTGCAGTAGTTGTTTTAATTGCAATCGTACTAATCCGTACATTGACATTAAAACCAACAGCTGCAAAAACATTAAAATTAGAATTTGAAAAAAGTGAACGTGCAACCAAGTATGGTCAGCAGTTAGCAAAAATGATTCAGGACGAAACTATTTCAAGTCGTTTTGACCAGGATATTACGAAGTTTGAAAAGTTCCATAAGACATTAGAAGAACTTTTCCCAAATGTACATAAAGTATGTGAAAAGACAGTTCTTGATGGAAGCCTTCTGTACAAATGGAAAGGAAAATCAGATAAGAATCCAATTCTTTTCATGAGCCATCAGGACGTAGTAGAAGCAACTGGGGTTTGGGAGCATGAACCATTCAGTGGTGATATTGATGAAGACGGTAACGTATGGGGCCGTGGTACAGTAGATACAAAGGGTAGTTTGTTCTGTATTTTCACAGCTTTTGAAGAATTAATCGCAGATGGATATGAACCAGAATGTGACGTATACATCGGAAGTAGCTGTACTGAAGAATGGAGTGGTAATGGAGCTCCAATGACAGTTGAATATCTCGAAAAGCAGGGCGTAAAACTTGCACTTGTTTTAGATGAAGGTGGTATGATTGTTGAAGAACCAGTAGGTGGTGTAAAAGGTATCTATGGTATGGTTGGTGTTATTGAAAAAGGCTATGGTGATGTGAAGTTTATCGCGCATAGTAATGGTGGACACGCTTCTGCACCAAAGAACAATTCTCCATTGGTTCGTTTAGGAAAATTCATGATTGATGTAGAAAAGAATTATCCATTCCGTTCTGAATTTTCTCCTACAGTAGAAGAAATGTTCACTAGAATGGCACCAAATATGGACTTTGGCATGAAGCTTATTTTTGCAAATATGTGGTTGTTTAAACCATTATTAGTAAAATTGCTTCCATCTATTAGTTCTGCTGCAGGTGCGATGATTCGTACTACATGTGCATTTACTACAGCAAAAGGTTCTGATGGTTTAAATGTTTTACCACAGGAAGCTTACGTAACTGCAAATATGCGTTACATTCAGCATCAGCCAACAGATGAAAGTATCGAAATTATTTCTAAAATTGCAAAGAAATATGATTTAGATACAGAAGTGATTTATGCAGATCAGCCTTGTCCAGTAGTAGATTACAAAGGAAACGCATTTAAATTGATTGAAGAAGTAGCACAGGATGTTTATCCAGGACTTGGCGTTTCTCCATATTGCATGACAGGTGGCACTGACGCGAAGTACTATACAAAAATTTGTGATAACTGTATTCGTTTTGCGCCAATTTATATTAATGGTCAGCAGTACGGAAGTATTCATGGATTAAATGAGAATGTAAATCAGGGGGCTTTACCTAAAGCCGTTGATTTCTACAAGACTGTTATTAAAAAAGCATATTCTAGATTGTAAAATCAGATATCCAAGTCGGAGCAGGTTTGACCTGCTCCTTTTTTTATCTCTAAAGAATTGGATGTGTGTCGACATTCTTCGACAAAATGTAATAAATATACTTCGCTAAGATGTTCAGTGGTTGAGATTTTTGTTTTGGAAGGAAGTTATTTGGAGGCGTTGATGAGCAAATTGAATGTCGCAATTGCGGATGATAATGAGAGAATTCTTCGATTATTAGGAGAAATTGTTTCTGATGACGAAGAACTCCAAGTAGTTGGGACAGCAAAAGATGGCGAAGAAGCGTACAAAATGATAAAAGAAACCGAACCGGATGTAGTACTTTTAGATATCGTAATGCCTAAATTAGACGGATTAGGAGTGTTGGATAAGGTGTACAACGACAATAGTATCGAAAAACAGCCTTCATTCTTAATGGTAAGTGCAATTGGGCAGGAAAAAATCACAGAAGCAGCGTTTTTGAAGGGTGCAGATTATTTTATCATGAAACCATTTGACCATGAAATGGTAGTAAATCGAATCAAAAATGTAAGAAACGTAAGAATGATACTAGAAAACAAGGGGATAAAGTCTTATGAAAAAACATCAAAGGTTCCAAATAAATCCTTAGAAGAAATAGTAACAGAAATTATCCATGACGTAGGCGTGCCTGCACATATTAAAGGGTACCAGTATTTAAGAGATGCAATTATAATGTCTGTTTTAGATATGGATATGCTTAATTCTGTTACCAAAATCCTCTATCCAGAAGTAGCAAAGAAGTATAAAACAACACCTAGTCGTGTTGAGCGAGCAATTCGACACGCAATTGAAGTTGCCTGGAGCAGAGGTAAAGTAGATACAATAGAAGAGTTGTTTGGATATACAGTAAGTGTAGGGAAAGGAAAACCTACAAATTCTGAATTCATAGCTCTTATTACAGATAAAATTAGAATGAATCATGCTAGCCAATCGGAATAATTAGGAGTATAATAAATGATATATAATGTACAGAAGAATAGTGGAGGGTTTTATGAAGCAGATTTTAATGGTTTCTTCAGAGGCTGTACCATATATCAAAACAGGTGGATTGGCAGACGTTGTAGGTTCTTTACCTAGATATGTAAATAAAAAAGAATATGATGTTCGTGTTATTCTTCCAAAGTATGCTTGTATGGATCAGCGTTTTTTACCTGACTTACAGTTTGTATGTCACTTTTATGTAGACTTGAATTGGAGACGTCAGTATGCCGGCGTGTTTAAAGCGGAATATCAGGGGATTACATATTATTTCATTGATAATGAATATTATTTCGCTGGAAACAATCCATATAACAATATTTATGAAGATGTAGAAAAGTTTGCATATTTTTCAAAGGCAGTACTTATGGCTTTGCCATATATTGACTTCAAGCCAGATGTTCTCCATTGTAATGACTGGCAGACTGGACTTGTTCCAGTATATTTAAAAACCGTATTTGGACAAGATCCATTTTATGCAGGAATGAAGTCGGTATTTACTATTCATAACTTGAAATTCCAGGGGCGTTGGATTGTAAAAGAAGTTATGGATATTACAGGTCTTCCTGAGGAGATTTTTACAGCAGATAAGCTGGAATCTTATGGAGAAGCAAATTACTTAAAGGGTGGCTGTGTATATGCAGATGCGATATCGAGTGTAAGTCCAAGCTATGCGATGGATATTACCACACCAGAAGGTGGGGAAGGCTTATCCGGTCTTTTATATGCGCGTCGAAATGATTTATATGGTATCGTAAATGGTATAGACTACGATGACTTTAATCCTGAAACAGATTCTACCATGACAAGAAATTACAATGTCATTACTGTATCTGTTGAAAAGAAGGCAAATAAAGCGGCACTTCAGAAATTAATGGGACTTCCAGAAAAAGAAGATGCATTTTTGATTGGTATGGTATCCCGTATGACAGATCAGAAGGGCTTTGATTTGGTTGCTTATGCAATGGAAGAAATGCTTTCAACTATGAACATTCAGTTTGTAGTGTTAGGAACAGGGGAACATCGTTTTGAAGAAATGTTTGGTTATTTCCAGTCAAAATATCCAGACAAGATTAGTGCTCATATTGGTTATTCAGAGGCACTGGCTCATCAGATTTATGCATCTTGTGATGCATTTCTCATGCCATCACTCTTTGAACCATGTGGATTGAGTCAGATGATGTCTATGAGATATGGTACTATTCCAATCGTAAGAGAAACAGGCGGATTGAAGGATACCGTAGATGCTTATAATGAATATGAGAATACAGGCACAGGTTTCTCATTTAAGGAATATAATGCACATGATATGATGCATGTAATCCAGTATGCAAATGACGTATTTACAAATCATAAAGAACAGTGGAATGCATTGGTTGTTCGTGCGATGACCACAGATTATTCATGGAATACTTCCGCTCGTAAATATGAAAACTTATATGACAGACTTATTTCGAAATAAGTAAATTACCAATAGAGAAAGAGGCTATTTTGAAGGATTATCCCTGCAGAATAGCCTCTTTCTTATGGAGATACTATTAATAGATGATTTCTTTGCTCTGTCGTAAGTACCAGTAAATATGGTCGGATAGTACTTCGTCATCGGTTAATTCCGTCTCATTTACTTCCTGAACCATGGCATTAAATTTTACTGGTGAGTATTCTTCTGTAATATTGCTTTTAGGAATAACCAGCAATTCATGTATACTGCTAGGAATTAAAAGAAGGTCATCCTCGTAAATGGATGCGATTTCATCTAGTAAATTGGGATATACCATACATGTAGCACCATGTATTTTGATGTGGTTCGTCAAGATGCTTGCATTTAGATCCTCTAAGAATGGGAGTGATATATCGGTTACATGTTCAAAGATATCATGTAAATAGTCCAATCTAGGGGGAAGAAGTCGAAGGGTGTTTTCCTTGGCAATTTCAAATAAATCATCCGTGGATACATTCCATAATTCCATATGTTCTGTATGAATAAGGATAGTAGCATAATCTTTCATATACTCGCTTACATTACATAGAAATACAATAGCCAAATCGTAAATCAGAATATGAGGAACCTTTTGTAATAAGGTCTTATTTCGTCTGGCATTAATCAGTTTCATAACGATACATTCCTTGGCTTTGTCATATTCCCGAAAAATAGATATGTCAAAATCCTCGCATGGGAGATTCTCGTGATAAGTCTTTAAAATATCTTCATAAATATCTTCCATAGAAACTCCGTTTAGGTAGCGATGGTAGTATGGATTTAGATAAATGGTGGGTGATATGTTTAGAAGCGGATCTATAATGACAAGTCCGTCATAGATCGTACCATTATTTTTTAGAACAGGATAGATGCTTATTTCTTTCTCTAATTCCTGTTGGAGGTGTTCTTTCACAGTCTCAATAAATTTCTGATATTTCATATTGTCTCCTTATATCAGAATTGTTACAGTGAAATGAATTTAAAAAAGAATCCACGAAGCAAAAAACTTCGTGGATAAGATAACAAATTTGTCTTTAATTTTCAATACACTTCTTATATTCTAAGAACTTATTCTACAGTTCGTGATTTTAGTTCTTGCCATAAGTGATTTAAGAGTGCTGTTTTTTCATCATTTAGTGAGGTAAATACTTCACATTCAGTCAAAGATTCTTTTGATGGAATTACAGCTTCATTTGCTTTTACTTCTTCGTCCAAAGCAGCAACTACAGAAACGAGTGGAGAAGAGTAGTATACGTATTCAAAGTTTGCAAGCCCAGCTTCATGTCCACAAAGATAATCAATGAAAAGTTTTGCTGCCTCCTCATTCTGGCAGGTCTTTGGAATAAACCAAGAGTCAATCCAAAGGTTAGAGCCTTCTTCTGGAATTGCATAGGCCAGGTTTTCATTAAAATCCATTGCATATGCTGCCTCACCGGAATAAATGAGTGCCATATGGGCATTTCCAGAAATCATTTCATCACCAATTTCATCTACAAAATAAGCATATACAATTGGAAACTGTTTATCTAACAATTTTAACGCTTCTCTAAGGTTTGCCTCTGAAGATTCATTGACCCCATATCCACATAATTTCAATGCAGGAATAAAGGCATCACGTACGGAATTCATCATAATGATTTCATTTTTGTGATTTTTATCCCAGAGACAGTTCCAGGATGAAACTTCTTCTTCCGTAACCTTTGTGGTGTCATATAGAATTCCAACAGTACCATAGAAATATGGAACAGTATAACTGTTGTTTGGGTCATAGGACTGTGCCAATTTTAAAAGGTTTTTATCAAGGTTGTTGAAGTTGGAGAGAGAACTATAGTCCTGTTCCAATACTTCACCTTCGCTAATTAACTTTTGAATGATGTATTCGGAAGTACAGATTACATCATAATCGATGGCGCCAGCCTTGTACTTTGTGTACATTTCTTCTGGACTTTCATATTCTTCATATTTAACGTCAATGCCAGTTTCTTTTTCAAATTTCTTTAATACACCTTCGTCAATGTATTTACCATAGTTTAAAACGGTTAATGTGTTTTTTGACTCCTCACCGTTACTGGTGTTGTTCTTATCAGCACATCCAGAAAGAGAAGAAATGGCAAATGTAAATATAAGACCAAATACAAGTAATTTTCTTTTCATTTTATACCCTTTCAACTTCAGTGCTTGTTTTTCTGTTTGGAAGGTAGTTTACCAAAAACAGAAGAATAAGTACTGTGAAGAATAAAATCGTAGATAATGCATAGAGCTCTGGTTTGATTCCCTTACGAAGCTCGGTGTAGAGCATCGTGGAGAGGGTATTTACACCTGCACCTTTTGTAAAGTAAGTAATGCTAAAGTCATCAAGGGACATGGTTACAGCCATTAAGAAGCCGGAAAATACGCCAGAACGGATTTCAGGCCAGGTTACTTTATAAAAGGCATAGAGTGGTGAGGCACCAAGGTCTAATGCAGCTTCATAAGTAGAACGGTTCGCCTGTTTTAGCTTTGGAAGCACATTTAAGATTACATAAGGAATACTAAATGTGATATGTGCTACAAGTACAGTAACAAAACCAAGGTCTACAAATTTTACAAATAAAAGCATCATGGAGATACCGGTTACGATATCTGCATTGAGAAGTGGGATGTTTGTTGCTCCCAGATAAAAAGCACGGCTTTGCTGTTTCATGGCACTAATACCAATAGCAGCGAGAGTGCCGATAATCGTAGAGACTACCGCAGAAATCAAAGTGATTTGCAAAGTAGTACCAAAAGCTGTCATAATAGTTTCGCTTTGGAAACATTCCATGTACCATTTTAAGGTAAATCCGCCCCATTCAACACGAGTACGTGAATCATTGAAAGAGAGCACGATAAGTACCAGAATAGGCAGGTACAAGAAGAGGAAAATAATCGCCATATAAAGGCTTGAGAGTGTTTTCTTTACCATACAGCTGTTCCCTCCCCGTCTTTATCAAATATATTCATAATCGTCATACTTACCATTACGAAAATCATAAGGATAAGTGACAAACTACTGCCGGCATTCCATTGCATTCCCTGCATAAAGCTTTCTTCAATAACATTACCGATTAAGAGAACCTTACCACCACCGAGAAGTTCGGATACGGCGAAAGAGGTGAGTGCAGGTACAAATACCATTACAATACCGCTAATGATTCCAGATAAGGTAAGTGGAATAATAATCTTAAAAAAGATAATGAAATCATTTGCACCTAAGTCATGGGCTGCCTCAATATAGTCTTTTTTAATACGTGCCATGGAGTTGTAAATAGGTAGAATCATAAATGGTAAATATTCATATACCATACCGAATACAACTGCGGCTGGAGTGTTTAAAATCATTACAGGCTCAAGTCCAATAGACATGAGAACTGTATTTAATACACCGTTTTTGTTTAATAAAAGTTTCCATGCAAGGATACGAAGTAAAAAGTTCATCCACATAGGAAGCATGAAGATAAATACTACAAGGCTTTGATTTTTGATTTTAAGATTATTCAAAATCATTGCCAAAGGATACGCAAGCAATAGGCATACAACAGTAGCCATTAGACCCAGCTCGAGGGAGAGAATCATAGCATGTATATTGATAGGGCTTGCGATGTGAGATAAATACTCCAATGTAAATGAGCCATTTTCATCAAAAAAGGCATAGTACAGTATCATAAGGAGTGGAAGTACAATGAAACCGATAATCCACACCAGATATGGACCAGCCAGTAATTGGCGTCTAAGTTTATTCATCGATTTCTACAGCCTCCTCATCACTTGATGCTGGTTTATTCATAATCTGGATATTAAATGGTGTCACCTTGATACCAACATGGCTTCCTACAGGAACCAGCTTGGTAGTATGAACAAGCCATTCATAGCCATTTGCCATAACATCTAATTCATAGTGAACACCTTTAAAGATAAGAGAGGTAACATCACCTTCTAAATATCCTTCAGATGGATCTACGAGTTCCACATCTTCTGGACGGATAACTACGTCGACAGGTGTGTTTTTCCCAAAACCTTTATCTACACAAGGCATTTTTATACCGAGGATTTCTACAACTTCATCTTCAATGAAAGTAGCATCAATAATGTTACTTTCACCAATAAAGTCTGCAACGAAAGCGTTTTCAGGTTCGTTGTAAATCATTTCTGGTGTACCAATCTGCTGGATGTAGCCCTGGTTCATAACTACAATAGTATCTGACATAGTAAGGGCTTCTTCCTGGTCATGAGTAACGTATACAAAGGTAATTCCTAATTCTTCTTTTAAACGAATAAGTTCGTACTGCATGCTCTGACGCATTTTAAGGTCGAGAGCACCAAGTGGTTCATCGAGAAGAAGAACCTTTGTTTCATTTACAATAGCACGAGCGATGGCGATACGCTGCTGCTGACCACCACTAAGGGAATCAATCGCACGGTTTTCATAACCATCTAAGTTTACGAGTTTAAGTGCATATTTGATTTTGTCATCAATATATGCCTGACTCTTTTTGCTGATTTTTAAACCAAAAGCAATGTTTTCCGCAATCGTCATATGAGGGAAAAGAGAGTACTTCTGGAATACGGTATTTAATTTACGTTCGTTCGCAGGTAAGTATGTAATATCCTGTGAATCAAAGAAAATCTGTCCTTTATCAGGAGTTTCAAATCCGCCAAGGAGACGAAGGGTAGTAGTTTTGCCACAACCAGATGGTCCAAGGAGGGTAACAAACTCATTTTCTCTTACATATAAGTTAAACTCATCTAAAACTAACTGTTTTCCGTATGATTTTGATATATCTACAAAGTTGATTAAAGCTTTTTTCATTTTAATAACCTTTCTTAATGAAATAGTATGTTAAAAACTTGGTGGGTTTGACACCCAGATTAAAATCGCATCTTTTTTCGATTTGTTTTCAATGAAATGACGTTTTCCTGCTTTGAAATAGAAGGATTCGCCAGCTTTGACCGTGTGATATTTTCCACCGTAGTTCACACGAACAGTTCCTTTTATTACATAACCAAATTCTTCACCAGAGTGGGGCTGAAGAACTTCGGATATTCCACCTGGATGAAGTGTAAGTCTTACGGGTTCCATTGCATTCTTCTGAGCATTTGGAACAACCCATTCTACAAGAGAGTGATTTTCTTCATCCTCTTTTTCAAAATAATCATTTTCACGAAAGACAATCTGTTCTGGTTCTTCATCTGCAAAGAACTCCGCAGGTGTAGTACCAAGACACTGTATAATGTCAAGCAAGGTACTAATAGATGGTGTATTCTGATTACGTTCTAACTGTGAAATAAAGCCTTTTGTAAGTTCTGAACGGTCAGCCAGTTCCTGCTGGGTAAGACCATACTGGATTCGCAGTTCTTTCATACGATTTCCGATATCCATTTTGATTGCCTCCAATTCTTGAGTTTTGGTAATAATTGATTGAAAGTTTATTTTTAATGCGACAACTGTAAAAGTTGACAGAAAGTTTACAATTAATAAACAGTATAATAGATTTTATACTATTTATATAGAAAGTCAATAGAAATAAGAAAAAATATTGAAATTATTTTTGGTATTTGATATTATAAAAAAGTCGTAAAGAAATGCCACTATGGCTCAGTAGGTAGAGCGACGCACTCGTAATGCGTAGGCCACCGGTTCGATCCCGGTTAGTGGCTTTGAAAAAGGGTATCCGAATTGGATACCCTTTTCTTTATTTTAATATAGTTTTTGTTACTTCTTTAGCCATTCTTTCATAACCGGCAGCACTTGGATGTAAGTGGTCACCGCTATCATAAATAGGTAGGAATGCAGATGGTTTCTTTGGATCACAGAGAGCCTTGTCAAAATCAATAACTCCATCGATAAGACTAGTACTTCGAATCCATGCGTTGTATGTAATACGGATTTCTTCACGGAAACCGGCATAGGTACGCCATCCTTCAATAGGAAGAAGCGTGCCTACATATACTTTGTATCCATATTTGCGTGCCTGTGCAATATAGGTTTTCAAACCATCAATTAGTTCATCCGCGGTAGGTAGGTCGCTCATAGGACGGAATGGATTGATATCTGTTCCAACAGGATGGATGATATCATTGATACCCTGCTGAATAATAACAGTATCTGCTCCGTCAGTAGGTACCTCGTGAGAGAAACGTTTTTTTCCACTTAATCCATAAGATTCATATGTAATATTGTCATATTCACGAAGAATACGTGAACCGCTTGTTGCACGACGGATAATGGAAGTGTTGTGATATCCTTCTTCTTTGCAGCGAAGTGCAAGGTAATCTGGCCAGTCCTGTGCAGTGATTGAATCACCAAAACAAACGATAGTGCGGTTTTCCTTCTTAGTATAGACAGAAACATTACTAAGGAAATAATTATAGCTGGTCTTACGAGATACGTTTATAGGGAATTCTTCGATTTCTGAATAATCACCTACGGCATACTCGCCACCAGAAAGTGGACCGCTAGTGTAAACTACCGAACGCATCTGAGTATATGTTTTAAGGTAAAAACTTACTTTAAAGAAAAATCCAGCCTTAATTTCACAGTCTACAGGATCGGAAACAAGGTTTTCTCCCGCTGGGATAATACACTGGGATTTTCCGTTAAAAGTAACTGGATAGAATTTGCCTGCAATGAGTAGAGTTGTTTTTTCAATACAAATACTATCTGTGCCACAATAGTTGTCAAAAGTAAGGCGTACAGCATCTCCATCAAAAGCAGAGTAAATTGGATAACGAAGTGTTATATTTTTACCATAACTTTCTGGTCTGTTTTCTCCGATGGATACTGCATTTCCCCAAATAGCAGCCCAATGTTGTTTGCCAGATTCTTTCATAACTAAAAGTTCCTCCTTCGTAAAAAGCGAAATACGTTCACTTGTACATTTCAATATACGATAGAAATAGGAAAATTTCTAGTATATTTCAATATTTTGTTGTTCTTTTTTGATTTTTATGGCATAATGGTTAAGCATTATGAAACATTTTGTTTATATCGATAAGAGGTGTACAAATGAAAGAAAAATTAATGGAATATAAAGATAAAGCAATTGAACTTGCAAAAAAAGTATGGGAACTTATGAAAACAAATCGTTTGATTACTTCGGTTGTTGGATTTAGTGTGGTTTCTTTAATTTTAATTTTAATTGCTATGCTTGGATTAAAAGAATTTGTAGTTTCTGTTTGCATACTTATTATTATAGAAGCAGGTATGGCAGCACTTTTACATCAGGCTGAAATTTGGAAACATGGTATTCTGTTAGGATTACAGCTTGTTGCAGGTATTATCATTGGAAGAGTTGCACTTGTTATTATTTGTGTAATCGCGTATGTAGCAGCTACATTTGCTTTACAGTTTATGGGAAAGAAAGATGAACAAGCGTAATTATCATCAGGAAATGTTAGCGTTAATAAAAGAAAATTGTGGTAATGAGAATGTTAAGAAGCTGCTGTTGCACAGCTGTTGTGCACCATGCAGCTCTTATTGTTTGGAACTTTTGTCGCAGTATTTTGAAGTGACAGTATTTTATTACAATCCAAACATATATCCGCCAGAGGAATATACCATGCGAGTGGCGGAACAGGATCGATTTATACAGGAATTTCCTGCAAAGCATAAAATATCTTTTGTAGAAGGTTCTTATGATACGGAGAAGTTTTATGCAATGGCAAAGGGAATGGAATCTCTTAAAGAAGGAGGCGAGCGTTGCTTTGCCTGTTATGAGCTGCGTTTAAGAGAGTCGGCAGAATATGCGAAGGCAAATGGGTTCGACTTTTTTACCACGACATTATCCATTAGTCCTTTGAAAAATGCAGAGAAACTAAATGAGATTGGTGCAAAATTGGAAGAAGAATACGGTATCAAGTATTTGTATTCAGATTTTAAGAAACAAAATGGTTATAAACGTTCTACGGAAATTTCTAACGAATACGACATGTACCGCCAGTATTACTGTGGATGTGTATATTCGAAGAAACAGCGTGATGAGGAAATCGCGGCGAAGGAGCGAGAAAGAGAGGGATAGAGTATGGCACAGTTATGGGGCGGACGTTTCACAAAGGAAACCGACAAATTGGTTTACAATTTTAATGCGTCCATTTCATTCGACCAGAAATTTTATGAAGAGGATATAGAGGGAAGTATCGCACATGTTACAATGCTTGCTGCTGTGGGAATTTTAACAGAGCAGGAAAGAGACGATATCATTCGTACTCTAAAAGAGATTAAGGCTGAAGTAGAATCAGGTGCTTTGGAGATTACAGATGAATACGAAGATATTCACAGTTTTGTAGAAGCAAATCTGATTGACAGACTCGGAGATACGGGTAAAAAACTGCATACAGGAAGAAGTCGAAACGACCAGGTAGCCTTAGATATGCGTCTTTATACCAGAAAACAGGTAGCTGCTGTGGATGCAGAGTTAGAAGACTTGTTACAGACAATCCTTCATATTATGAAAGAAAACACAGAAACTATTATGCCAGGTTTTACACATCTTCAGAAAGCACAGCCTATTACTTTGGCGCATCACATGGGTGCTTATTTTGAAATGTTCAAGCGTGACAGACAGCGTTTATTCGATATTCGTGAGAGAATGAATTACTGTCCTTTAGGTTCAGGAGCCTTAGCAGGAACTACTTATCCATTGGATAGAGAGATGACAGCAGAACTTTTAGGATTCTATGGACCTACTTTAAATAGTATGGACGGTGTTTCAGATAGAGATTACTTGATTGAATTTTTAGCAGCTTTATCTACGATTATGATGCATTTGAGTCGTTTTTCAGAAGAAGTAATCATTTGGAATTCCAATGAATATCAGTTCGTAGAAATCGATGATGCATATAGTACAGGTAGCAGCATCATGCCACAGAAGAAGAATCCAGATATTGCAGAACTTGTTCGTGGTAAGACAGGTCGTGTATATGGTGCACTTACTTCTTTACTTACTACCATGAAAGGTATTCCACTCGCATATAATAAGGATATGCAAGAGGACAAAGAACTTTCCTTTGATGCGATGGATACTGCAAAAGGCTGTATCGCACTTTTCAATGGAATGGTTAAAAGCATGAAGTTTAGAAAAGAAACTATGCGCAAGAGTGCAAACAATGGTTTTACAAACGCGACAGACCTTGCTGACTATTTGGTAAAACATGGTGTGCCTTTCCGTGATGCACATGGTATTGTAGGCCGTGTGGTACTTGCATGTATTGACAAAAACATTGCGATTGATGATATGTCATTAGATGAATTAAAGACTTTTAGTTCAGTATTCGAGGAAGATGTATACGAAGCAATTTCAATGGAAACTTGTGTAAATACAAGATTTACAATCGGTGCACCTTCAAAGACCGCTATGGAACAGGTGATTCTTTTGGAGGAAGATTACTTATTAAAGAATCCTGCAATGTAGCATTGTTAAAAATGCATAAAAAGAGAAGAGATTTAGTGTGAATTTTTAACAACTTGTTTATTGTAATTTATGGAAAATTACAGTAATATATTTCTATCAAAGACAGTTGTTCGCGAGTGGCGGACAAACAGATGAGGAGACGTGAATTATGAGTGAAAAGTTAAGAGTAGGTATTTTAGGTGGAACAGGTATGGTTGGACAGCGTTTCATCGCATTATTAGAAAATCATCCATGGTTTGAAGTAACAACTATCGCTGCAAGCCCTAGAAGTGCCGGAAAAACATATGAAGAAGCTGTAGGTGATAATTGGAGAATGCCTACACCTATGCCAGAAGCAGTTAAAAATCTGGTAGTTATGAACGCAAATGAAGTAGAAAAAGTTGCTGCAGAAGTAGATTTCGTATTCTCAGCAGTAAGCATGTCAAAAGATGAAATCAAGAAAATCGAAGAAGATTACGCTAGAGCAGAAATCCCTGTAGTATCTAATAACAGTGCTCACAGATGGACACCAGACGTACCAATGGTAGTGCCTGAAATCAATCCAGAACACATGAATGTTATTGAATTCCAGAAAAAACGTCTTGGAACTACAAGAGGTTTCGTAGCAGTAAAACCAAACTGTTCAATTCAGTCATATGCTCCAGTACTTACAGCATGGAAAGAATTTGAACCATACGAAGTTGTAGCTACTACATATCAGGCGATTTCTGGTGCAGGTAAAACATTTAAAGAATGGCCAGAAATGGTAGAAAATATCATCCCATATATTGGTGGTGAAGAAGAAAAATCTGAAAAAGAGCCACTCCGTATCTGGGGACACATTGATGAAGAAAAAGGTGAAATCGTACCAGCTGATGGTCCAACCATTACATGTCAGTGTATCCGTGTACCAGTATTAAATGGACATACAGCCGCTGTATTTGTTAAATTCAAAAAACAGCCTACAAAAGAACAGCTTATCGAAAAACTTGTAAATTTCAAAGGTGTTCCACAGGAACTTGAACTTCCAAGTGCTCCAAAGCAGTTCATTCAGTATTTAGAAGAAGATAACAGACCACAGGTAACAATGGACGTTGATTATGAAAACGGCATGGGTGTATCTGTAGGACGTATCCGTGAAGATCATGTATATGATTGGAAATTCATCGGATTATCTCACAACACTGTTCGTGGTGCTGCAGGCGGTGCAGTACTTTGTGCTGAACTTCTTAAAGCACAGGGATATATTACAAAGAAATAAGATTATAAAAGAGTTCTCGAAAGAGGACTCTTTTTTGTTGTGACAAAAGTTAAAATATGATATAATTTTTGCTTAGTAAGGATTGTAAAATACTTAAGGAGAAAAATTGTGTTTAGACACAGGCTACTTAAGAAGTTAGAAGATTTATATGTAGAAAGTGGCAATCAGCTTGTGGTGATGTATGGGCCGATGAACTGCGAGAAAGAAGCGCTGATTCGTGCATTTTTGGAAACGAAAAAGCACTTTTATTATCGTGCAAGAAAGGCTTCTGCAAAAGAACAGCTTAGCATGATGGGAGAAGAAGTAGCACAGAAATTTGACGTTCGTATTCAAAAGAATACTTATGATGAATATTTTAACCGTGTCAAGAGTGGCAACCCTACGAAACTCGTAGTGGTAATAGATGAGTTTGAACATATTGCGAAGAAAGATCCAGAGTTTATTAAGAGTATCTTAAATCTTAAGAACCGTCGTCTGTATCCAGGTCCAGTCATGATTATTCTGGCTAGCTCATCTATTGTATGGGCAGAGCAGGATATGGATACTGTGATTGGTGAGGAAGCAGTAAAGAGTATTGACGCTCGCATCAAGATTCCAAACTTAAATTTCTTGGAAGTAGTACGTATTTTCCCAGAACTTTCTGTTAGTGAATCTATCAAAATTTATGGTGTTTTGGGTGGCGTGCCAGGCTACTTAAAATACTGGAAGAAGCGTAAAACCTTTAAACAGAACATCTGCGACTTGATTCTTTCAGAAAATGGCTATTTCTTTAAAAGAGCAGAAGAACTGGTATCTTCCGAACTTCGTGAATTATCTGTTTACAATACAATTCTTATGGCCATAGCAAAGGGCGAAAATAAGTTAAATGATCTGTATCATTACACAGGATATTCGCGTCCAAAGATTAGCGTATATATGAAAAATCTTAGTCAGTTTGACATCATTGAGAAGGTGGTTTCCTTTGAAACAGGTGGCTGGGACAATGCAAAAAAAGGTGTGTATCGTATCAAGGATACTTACATCAATTTCTATTATAGATTCGTGTACCCACATCTGTCAGACCTTTATATGATGTCTCCAGAAGATTTTTATGATACCTACATCGAAAAAGAATTAGACGATTATCTGAATCGTTACTTTATTAATGTATGTATGGAATACCTGTCGCTTCTCAATCAGATTCGCCGTTTGCCACTTGTAGTGACAAAGATGGGCACCTGGGTAGGCAAGACAGGAAATATCGATATCATTGCACAGAGCGCTGACAGACAGAATATTGTAGGCATCTGTAACTGGGAAAAAGAAGAGTTTACTCTTAGCATGTGCAAGGATTTATTTGACTCAATGACAAAAGCAAAAATCACTTCAAATCATATCTATCTGTTCTCTGCAACCAGCTTTTCACCAGATGTAGTAGAACTTTCAAAGTTAGACAAACGCTTTGAATTAGTAGATATGAAAGAATTGTAATTAGGAGTTTTATGGGAAAATCACTGATTATAACAGAAAAACCGTCTGTTGCTGTAGAATTTGCAAAGGTATTGCAGGTTAGCGGCAGAAAAGACGGATACATAGAAAATGATAAATACGTCATTACCTGGTGTGTTGGTCATCTGGTAGGAATGGTGTATCCAGAATCCTATGATGAAAAATACAAAAAGTGGAAACTAGAAGACCTTCCATTTTTACCAAAGGACTACAAGTATGACGTTATAAAAGATGTAGCAAAACAATACGATATTGTGCACGGAATGCTTCATAGAGAAGACATTGACCGTGTATACTGGGCAGGCGATGCTGGGAAGGAAGGTCAGACCATCGAAGAGAACATTCGAAACTTCGGCGGTGTACGTGAAGGCATGGAAGAGCTTCGTGTGTGGATTGACTCTCAGACAGAAGAAGAAATCCTTCGTGGTATCAAAGAAGCAAAGCCTATGAGCGACTACGCAAACCTAGGTAATTCCGGTATCATGCGTACCATCGAAGACTATGCCATGGGTATCAACTTCTCCCGTGTTATGTCCGTAAAATACGGGAACCTTTTAAATGACGCGGCAGGAACCACCAGTTACACAGCTATCGCAGTAGGTCGGGTAATGACCTGTGTGCTTGGTATGGTCGTTATCCGCGAGCGTGAAATTCGAAACTTTAAGGAAACACCATTCTATCGTGTAGTAGGAAACTTTACCGATGCTGGGATTGAGGGTGAATGGAAAGCAGTAGAAGGGTCTAAGTATTTCGAGTCCCCACTATTATATAAGGAAAATGGATTCAAGGAAGAAAAGGATGCCAACGCACTTATCGATATGTGCAGTGGCAAGGAAGCCAAAGTAAAAGCTTTGGATAAATCCATCAGTAAGAAACGTGC
>JAZURS010000079.1:0-6054 GCA_045606325.1 Agathobacter sp. | reverse complement strand
GATATATCTTTTTAATTTATTTGTATCTTTGTAATCGATGACATTATCTTTGCCACAGAATACACATACTTTTTTTCTACGACGCATTGGTCTTCTCTTCATAGAAGCGCCTTCGCGGTTAGCTGTCTTTTCAAAAGCCATTTTCGTTACCTCCATAAAAATTAGTTAAATGGTAATTCTTCATCGATTCCGTCTGGAATGTTCATGAAGCCATCGCCTGCGGCTCCGCTTGGTGATGGTCTGTCTGCTGGAACGTATCCACCATTGTTGTCGCTAGAAGCTTTGCTTTCTGCAAATTCTACCTGTTCAACTACAACGTCAGTTGTGTATACACGCTGTCCGTCTTTGTTGGTGTAGCTTCCTGTCTGGATGCGGCCTTCTACGAGGAACTTTGTTCCTTTACGTCCGAATCTTTCCATGAATTCGCCAGTACGTCCGAACGCTACACAGTTGATGAAATCAGCTGTCTGTTCGTCACCGTCACGTTTGAAACGACGGTCTACTGCTAACGAAAATCTTGCTACTGCTGTAGAAGCATCTCCCTGAGAGTATCTTACTTCAGCGTCTCTAGTTAAACGTCCCATAAGGATTACTTTATTCATAGTTTTTCTCCTCTAATTCTATGCCTCGTCTTTTCTAACGCATAAGAAACGAAGAACATTTTCCATGATACGTACGCGCTGTTCAATTGCGTCTGGTGCATCACCATTTGCTTCGAACTGGATGAAGTAGTAGAAGCCTTCGCTCTGTTTCTGAATTTCGTAAGCTAATTTCTTCTTACCCCATTCTTCTACTTCTGAAACAACACCGCCTGCACGTGTAATGTAGTCCTGTGCTTTTGCTACGACTGCTGCTCTCGCATCATCTTCGATCTTTGCACTAACAACGAGTGCTAATTCATATTTGTTCATGCGATTTTTACCTCCTTTTGGTCTCTGGCCCACGAAAATTTGCCGTGAGCAAGGAATTTAGTTTATATACCGAAAACAGATAATACCACGTTTTATCAAGCTTTGCAAGCCTTTTTCTAAAGGTTTTTTGGATTTTTTTGCAAGCCTTTCGTGTTCTTTTCTACCAGTTTTCGAGCTATCATTACCTGGTGACCACAACCTGTACACTTCAAACGGAAGTCAGCCCCAATACGTAGTATTTCCCACTCATTGGCGCCGCATGGATGTGGCTTCTTTAATTTTACAATATCGCCTACTTCATAAATATATTTTTCCATGAATCTGGCTCCTTTTTAGATATGTTTCTTCTATATTATAATAAAGAAAGAAACTTTTTCAATCTTTATTTGGCTGTGCTATAATAGAGTCATCATGTGAGAAGGAAATATTAGGAGGAAAAAAACATGAAAATGATCCATATGGAATGCCCTAATCATCCAGAGGCTACTTTGGAAGGGTATATTTTAGATTGTGAAATCACATTAGGTCAGGAGAAAAAGCGTCCAGCGATTATCGTTTGCCCAGGTGGCGGTTACGTGTACTGCTCACCTCGCGAAGGCGAACCTATCGCACTCGGCTATGCGGCAAAAGGGTACCATGCTTTTGTTCTACGCTACTCGACAGGCTGGGATGCAGCAGGCTTTTCTCCATTAGAAGAGATTAGCTGGGCAGTTGGATACCTACGCGAACATGCAGAAGAATGGAATATCGATCCAGATAAAATACTTAGTTGCGGTTTTTCTGCGGGTGGACATCTTGCTCTTGCAGCAGGGCTTATGGCAGAGAACAAAGTAAACGGAATGATTCTGGGTTACCCTGCGGTTACTATTCCAAACATGCCTGGCGCTTTTATGCTTCAGCTTTTGACTGGCAAAAAGGAAGTGACCAACGAAGATGCAGCACAGTTTGATCTTTTAAGTAAAATCACCAAAGATGCTCCACCTGTATTTATGGTGGCTACTGCTGAAGACCTTTTGACTACCTATGGCGCATTGCCAGTAGCAAACAAATATGCAGAAAATGGTCTTTTCTATGAGCTTCATGTATTCCAGCACGGGCCTCATGGCTACGCTCTTGCAAATGAAGTGACTGCAGACGGCAGCTCACAAGTGCTTAATAACGCCTTTTCTACCTGGCAGGATTTATCTGTAGAATGGTTGAAGAAGGTATTCGGACAACCAGTGTTCGAAGATAAGTCTACAAGTAAGATGGGTAAATATATGGCAGAACTTGGTTTTACTATGCCTGGTGCTAGTGGTGGAGAGTTTGCATAAAATCTTTTTCTATTAAAAAATAAACCCTCTTGAAGCCTTTGCTTCAAGAGAGTTTTCTTTGTCTATACTCTTAGTTTTTATTCATAATGAAGTCCGAATCCAGCTCTATAGTAATTGCCGTCTTCGTCATAGTATGCATAGCTTCCACCTTTAACCTTCGCAAGAATGGCTGGATCAATGTACTGATCTTTATCATAGCCTGGCACGTCGTTTGGTGATGCACAAATCTCACGCATTACGCCGTCGATTTCTTTTTCTGTAATTTCGATAACATCCATACATGACACCATTGTAAGGCTGATTTTGCCAGTTGGATTGTAATCACCGGACAATACGTCTACCTGTGCGCCAAGTGCATTTCCCATAGCAACTGGACTGATGGTGTACTGGAAGGTAAGTCCATCTACATATGGTTCGAGTTTATCTAAAATCCATGGATTACATACCACACAAGTAGCGATTACTTTACCTCCGTGTGCATGTACAGTTTCAGAGATTGTCTTAATCTTATCTACCTCTTTTAGTGTTGTTATAGAAACCATTTCACCTGTTTTTTTCTGGCTTTTGTTCGCTTCACGTGCCTCATATAACTTGTTGTCTACCATCTCGATAACTGGCATTGCATATTGGTAAAATACCATACCGTTGCTACATGGCCATACATGAAGGTATGCATAATCTGCGTCTTCTGCTTTATCCACGATGGTATATCCTTTCGCTTCAAAAAGAGCGGCAATCTGTTTGCGAAGCATTTCATTATCGTCACCACCTGCTACACCTGCCCCCATAGACTGGGCCAATGCTGCGCCTGGATCGATACCCTTGAAGCATTCGATATAAACTTTAGATTCTTTTGTCATTGGAAGCACCTTATCATGATTCTTCACAAGTACAACTGCTTTCTGATTCGCTACATATGCAGCTTTCTTTGCACCTTCAAAGTTTTCTTCACGTACCTTGTCTGCATGATCTGGGTCAAGATATGGATTATCTACACGACCAACCTGGAAAAGACTTAAAAGTCTACGATAGTTTGCTCTATCTAAATCCTCTTTTGGAAGATATCCTTCTTCTACAGCTTTTACAATGTTTTCACTATCTGAATTGCCACCGATTACATCTGTACCAGCAGAGATTGCTTTTGCATAACGCTGAGGGATGGTCAAATCTTCTACACCATAAATCTGAACATTTGTAATACCAGAGTCAGAGTTGACATAACCATCGAATCCCATTGTGTCTCGTGCTAAATCCGTAATGAGTTCCTTGCTATATGTAGAACCAACTTCTTCAGTAGAGGTAAGCTTCCCTCTATAATACTGTGGTTTACTACGTCCGTCAGTTGCTACTCTTGAATAGTCTGGCATAATAGAAGATGCTTTCATATCAAATGCCGCCTGAAATGGTGGTAAATGGTATTTTTCCATAGAACCTTCTGTTGGATATAGTCTCCACTGTCCAATAGGCATATGTGGTTCAAAACCATTTTCTGCTGGGCCATCTCCTGGGAAGTGTTTTACTGTTAAAACCACAGACCCTTCGTTTAGTCCATCTTCCCCGTTCTGGTAACCGCGCACTAATTCTTTGATGATTCCGGATGTAACTTCAGGCACTTCTCCGTATGTACCGCTATTACGAGGCCAACGTGGATCTGTAGCGATATCTACCTGTGGACCATACATAATGTTCTGACCTGCAGCTTTCATCATCTTTCTATCTGTGTCTGCCATATTGTAAATCAAATCAAAGTTACCGTCTCCCATAACTGCAGCACCTACCCCAAGGAAATCTGGATAACCAATATTGATTGGATTCGTGTGCATAGAATATGGAATTGCTACTCCTCCCTGGCATGCTTCATATTCTACATACTGTGTACCAAGATTGTGGTACATCGCACTAAGACCTGCTGATGCTCTCATATCTCCTCGATAAACGCCTGCAGTTAATTTGTGTTCCAAAATGTCAGAATCGTCCACTCGCATAGATACACCTGGAAGAATAGATTTTGGTTCAGGTTCTCCTGGGACAAATCGTTTAAAAATCTTTGCTGGAACGATATTTCCGTTTTCGTCCTTTGCCTCATCTATTGTCATAGAAAGAGGTGTGTTCCATAAAGTGTTAAGTACAAGTCCAGCCTGCTGTGCAAGAGGTAAATGTGCTACCATGTCTTTTGCACGTGTTTCATAATCAAGTCTCCAGTCCTTATATGGTGCAAGTTCACCGGAATTGTCCATGTCCTTAAAGAAAAGGCCATCTTTTACAATAACACCACATGTTGTAACACCGATGGTTGGACCATTTTCGTTTTCAAAAAATACTGGTTCTAAATAATAGTCGTTAATACTTTCACCATCTTCCAATACGTAAGGTGCTGGAATATAGCCATCTTTCATGGATTTAATTTCTGCAAAGTTTATTTCTCTTTTTTTCATTTCTATCCCCCCATTATTCATTTGAATTAATTATACAAAAAGTGAATCTCTTCGTAAAGTGACTTGATCGTTTTGATGTATCTATCTCTCATAATTTCTTGAGACAACTCATAAATTGTTATAATAACACTGTTTGAAACGAGGAACTATGAAACAACTATTACCTTTTATGATTTTACTTTCATCTATCGCTTTCCTTGTCGGATGTCAAAGTCAGAACACCCCTGGAAGAGAGGAATCAACATCCCAAACTATAAATGAAACTTTTGAAGACTTCACGGATCATTTGTTTTTGGAAGTGATTCGTTCTAATATGATCAATCTGCATTATTCTGTGGAAGATCCTACTGCTCTAGGAATTACAGATTATGAGGTTTCTTTAGGAGACTTTTCTGCGGAGGCAAGGGCTGCTTCTTCTACTTCGTTAAATGAAACTCTTTCCGAAGTTCTTTCCTATGACTATGAAGAACTTTCTTTGGAGAACCAGTTGACCTACGATATTTTGGTAGATTACTTAAATACACAAATTGATCTGTGTAAATACGATTTATACCAAGAACCTTTATCCTTTTCTGGAGGATTACAGATGGAGCTTCCTATTTTGTTTGCGGAATACGAATTTCAAACGGAACAGGATATAAAGGACTACCTTGAGCTCATTGCTTTAGCCGACGAGTATTTTGACCAAGTTATGACATTTGAAGCGGAAAAATCATACAAAGGGATGTTTATGGCTCCCGATTTATGCTCTCTCGTGATAGAAAGCTGTGAAAGTTTTCTGCGGGATAAGGAGAATCATTATCTGATTACTACCTTTGAAACGCGCTTAGATGAGCTAGACTTATCGGAACAAAAAAGAGCTTCTTATTGTAGGCAAAATGAAACCATTCTAGAAAAACAGTTATTTCCTGCCTATGAAAATATGATTGTGCAATTAACGGAACTAAAGAATACGGGAATCAATACACAGGGTATCTGTTATTTGGAGGATGGCAAAGATTATTACGAGGCCTTGGTTTATTCTGAGACTGGTTGCAATGATAGCGTGGATGCTATTTTTCGGAGAATCGAAAACCAGCGAACGGATGATTTGCTAGCTTGTTCTCGCTTACAGTCGGAATACGAAACTTTGTTAGAAACCTCCGTGAATTTGGAATGGGAAATGACAAATCCAGATGCCATGCTTTCTAGACTAGAAACTTCTATATTAGAGGATTTTCCTGCACCTCCAGATTGTACCTATGAAATCAATTATGTAGAACCTGCTTTAGAAGAATACCTTGCACCTGCCTTTTACATCATGGCACCTCTGGATAATTACAAAGATAATGTCATTTATATTAATGATGCCTATATTGATTCCGACATCTATGCTTTTACGACTCTTGCTCATGA
>JAZURS010000078.1:0-3581 GCA_045606325.1 Agathobacter sp. | reverse complement strand
GATGTTCCATACAAAGCCCTGGAACATTACTTTGTTTTCGAAGTGTGCAAGAAGCGCACCAAGAGATGCTGGTGTAAGCTTGTCACCAATGATAATACTTGATGGACGTCCGCCTTCGAAGTATTTGTTCTTATCATCATCATCTTTACCACATGCGAAAGCTACAATCTGAGCTACCACGTTTGCACAGAGTTTTGCCTGGCTTGTGCTGTCTTCGATTACGATATCGTTGCCCATCTGGTTGTTTTTATATCCAACGAACTGAAGTGGAACAATGTTTGTTCCCTGATGTAACAACTGATAGAATGAGTGCTGTCCGTTTGTTCCTGGTTCACCAAAGATGATTGGTCCTGTTACATAGTCGATAGGTTCGCCAAAACGGTTTACTGATTTACCGTTTGATTCCATGTCGAGCTGCTGTAAGTGAGCTGGGAAGCGGCTAAGTGCCTGTGAGTATGGAAGCACTGCTGTATCTAAGTATCCAAGTACGTTTCTTTCGTATACACCGATAAGGGCGTCAAGCATTGCTGGGTTTTCAAGGATGTTTGCGTTTGTAGCTGTCTTATCTGCAGCTGCTGCACCATCTAAGAACTGAGCGAATACTTCTGGTCCGAATGCACATGAGAGGACTGCTCCACCTACACCTGATGAAGATGAGAAACGTCCGCCGATGTAATCATCCATGAAGAATGCTGCCAAGTAATCTGCACTCTGTGCGAGTGGAGATGTAGCACTTGTAACACATGCCATATGGTTAGCTGGGTTGAGGCCAGCATCTTTTAATGCATTCTTAACGAAAGATTCGTTTGTAAGTGTTTCAAGTGTAGTACCTGATTTAGATACTAAGATGAATAATGTATGTGGAAGATCAAGTGTAGCAAGTACGCCTGCTGCGTCATCAGGGTCTACGTTACTGATGAATTTTGCCTGCATCTTGAGTGTGTTGTTCACTTTTGCCCAGTTTTCAAGAGCAAGGTACATAGCACGAGGACCAAGGTCACTTCCACCGATACCAATCTGAACTACTGTAGTGAATTTTTCGCCGTTTGCGTTAGCAATTTCTCCACTATGTACTTTATTTGCAAATTCAGCGATTTTTTTCTGTTCGCCTGTATAGAATTCACGTTTGTCACCACCGTCAGCGATAACTGCGTCACCGAGCTGACCACGGCACATATGATGAAGAACAAGTCTCTTTTCACCTGTGTTGATTACTTCACCATTGTAAAGAGCTGCGAATTTGTCAACAAGCTGTGTTTCTTCAGCGAGTTTTCCAAGGATGTCAAGAATGTTGTCATCTACCTGGTTTGCTGCGAAGTTGTATGCCATGCCTTCTGCCATAGGAACACTGTATTTTTTAACACGTTCTGCACCATTTGCACCTGTCATAACTTCTTTAAGGTTTACTTTTGCAGCTGCTTCGAGCTCTTTGTAAGCTTCAACTTTGTCTAAGTTGGTCCAATTAATCATTATGTATTGCCTCCCTTTAACATTATATTTCGTAAAACTTTGCTAACTAGTATTATACTATCAAACAGGAACGTTTTTCAACCATTCCTTGCCATTTTCTACATATAAAAAAGGCACCTTATAGTGCCTTTCTTACTCTTTCTAATAAATCCGTAGGGATAAATGGTTTTATTATGTAATCTACTACTTCAAGCCTACATGCATCTACTATTGTTTCCTTATCCCCTGATGAGGTTAAAATGATAACTGGAATATCTGCTAAGTCTTTTTCTGCTCTTATCTTTTCCAGAGTCTTTATCCCACTCATAATTGGCATCTGAATATCCAACAAAATCAAGTCTGCTTTCTTTCTTTTTAGAAAGTGTAATGCATCCAAGCCAGACCTGACACAATGAAGCTCATAATACTCTTGGTTTAGGATAAGCTCTGCCAATTTTAAGTTTGCCACATCATCATCTACAATTAATATGCTCTTTTTCATGTTTATGCTTCCATTATTTTCCTTTTTTCTTAATAGAATATACCGCAAACCCTACCGCTCCAAGGGCAACCACTCCAATAGCGATAACTGGAAGTACGTTTGGTTCTTTTTCTACAATATCTACTTCAACAAGTTTTTCCGTAGTAATAAGATACTCCGAACAATGCTCTATGTCAAAGGAAACTTTGCCTTCCTGGAAAATTCCTTCACTTACAAATTCTTTTTCTTCTGTTTTTGGATTGCAGTAGTAAAAATATAGTGTTGCACCATCTTCACATTTGATTGCGCCTTCTGGAATCTGAATGGTTACCTGCGTGCCTTCTGGCAGTTTTCCGGAATAATCAAAGTCTACTTTTATCTCTTTTTCACTGCTTGCTTCTACTTTCGCTTCTGCTGTAAAATTTTCTGGTGCTTCTCCGTTTGCAAAAGTCCAAGCAACTGATTCATTTTCACTTGTTATCGTAGTCTTAGCATCATTTGAATCCTCTACAGTCTGTGTTTCGCTTTCCGCTTCCTGCTTCAGCTGGTCGCGAAGTGGCTGTATTTCCTCGCTTGTAATCACCAAGTCTACTGGCAAACTGTCTCTTAAGACTACGAATGTTCCATTTGGATCTCCGTCAGCCAAGTGCAAACCTTCCATATCCATAAACGAACGGTCGTATCCATCGTACATGCCTGTTGGTCCCGCAACAAATCTTTGTATATCTGGAATGTATTTATAAATCAAAACATTTCCGCCTCTTAGGAAGTCGAACTCTGGTGCATACAAAATAGCCAGTGGTTCTGTCATGGCAACATCAGAAACTTTAAACACACCTACCTGTCCGGTAAATCCAGCATTCGTTAATGTCTGTGAAACTGCTGCATCTTCTACACACTCTAATACTGGCTTCATTCCACGTGCGGGAACGCTGCCCGAAATCATATATTTCTCATAATAGAGTTCTACTTTCTTCCATCCTTCCGATGCAATGAGACTAACGTTGGCATCCGAAAGGGCTGCGCCTTCCATATAAATTCCGAGGATGCTATTACCATATTGAGATGGATCTGAGTTCGCACTTAGTTCAGACAGTAACCCATCCAAACCAGATGTATTCATTACGTCTCCAACAAGTCCGTAGGAAAATTTCGATACCATCACATTGTTGTTTGGACTTGCGTATAATACGTTGTCGAAATTTCTATTTGCAGCCACATCTGGCACCATAAATTCTGTTGTAATCGCATAAGCTGTTACATTTGTCTGCACTAATAATATAAATGCTAATAAAAGCATTGCTATGAGTCTTTTTTTCATTTTATATCTACTCCTTCATAAGAAAAAAGATACTATTATACTAGCACAGCAAAACGGATTATTCAATTTCTTATCATAAGTATATATCAATAAAAAACCCTCCAAGTACTTTCGTACTTGAAGGGTTATCTTCCTTTACTTAAGCAAACTGCCTACTCAGGATTAATCCTGTACGTATGGCATAAGAGATACGTGACGTGCTCTCTTGATTGCTACTGTAAGAGCTCTCTGGTGTTTAGCACAGTTGCCTGTGATACGACGAGGAAGAATTTTTCCTCTTTCAGAGATATATCTTTTTAATTTATTTGTATCTTTGTAATCGATGACATT
>JAZURS010000077.1:0-2482 GCA_045606325.1 Agathobacter sp. | reverse complement strand
TTTATTCTTTCCTATAGAACAGAAACCGTAGAAGAAGCAATTGAGAAGTTTCAAAGATTAGATATATCTATAAAGGAACAGTTTTCAAAAATGTATGGTTATATAGCAACGTCTATGTCATTAAAAGAACGCTTGGAGTCAATTTTTGATATTTATCATCCAGAGAATAAAGAGAATTTCGGAACAGTAGTAGATTACGACGGATCAGGATTCTCTTTTCATTCCATGCAGCTTATGAAACTTACGACCAAGGATTTGGTTGCTCCAAGTTTTTATGATGATTCAAACAGTAGTTATATGAAAGTAGGAAATATCTATGCTAGAGGATTGTTTATTAATTCCATTCCTGTAAATGTCCCCGATACAGTGTTGATTGATATTATGAGTGTATCATCCAACTCAGTATTATCTGTCGTTTATGAGCCGATGGAGAGCGAAATAGGATTTTCAGCATCATTAAAAGAAGTAAAAGAAAATACATATACAAAAGTAGTTCCAATTCGGGATACTGTCGAAGACAGAAAAGCAAGAAGAACACAGGTTAAAGAATATCCAATCAAGGAATCCGAACAGACTTATTTTCATCAGGCATCTTTGGAATTATTTAGAGATTCTGTTGCAAAGGGAAATCCAACAATGCTGACATCTTTTGTGATAGTACTGTTTGCAGATGATTTGGAAGAGTTAGACAGGGATACAAGATTACTAAAACTGTCAGCATCAAAGTATGCTGTACAGATTCGTACAGCAGATAAATTACAGAATGAAACATTTCAGAGTATATTACCACTGAATAATTCCCAAATAGATGTTAAGAGAGCATTTTCGATAGACAGGCTTTCGGCTATGCCACCTATGAATATACAATCATTATTTGAGCAAATCAGGGCATTTCATGGACTAAATGCAATCAATGACAATTTGGTACTCATTGACAGGCATAACAATTTGTCAGGATTGATAACAGGAATAGAGCATAGTGGTAAAACTTTTGCTTGTAAGAGAGAGGTATTTAATGCTTTAGCTACTACGGAAGATGAAATCATCATTCTTACAAAGAAACCAGAGCAGTATGAATATTTTGTAAATGAATTAGGTGGAAGTATGGTATATAATTTTCATCCGGATTTTATCGATGTAGATGCAAATTTCAATCTTAACGATTCTCCAGAGGAGCTTCGAAAAGCGGTACTAGAGGCATGCATCACTTATGGAAATGGATTTTACAAGAAGAAGTATAAAACTCTTACAGGAGAGAAAGATTCCATTTTGGAAAACGAAAAAATGAGTGCATATCGTAAAGTGGAAGCAGAGGCAGAGAGATTAAAAATATTCAGCAATTTTGCAGAACTGTTTGATTATGCTGCAACAAACTATATGCAGTTTGAAATGTTTCTATCTTCAATGGACAGATACAGAGTATATGGGGAATTGCCAGAGAGCAGATTAAAAGTTGTAGATATTGAAAGTGATATGGATTTGATAATCAAGTTAAGTTCTTTTTGGGATTATGCTGTCCAAATGAAAAAGAAAAATAAAGGAATCTGGATATACATGGATGGAGCAGATGAACTTTTATACGCTACAACAGGAAGTGATTTGGCAATTGCATTGTTGGATAGAACAGAAAAACTGCATATACCGGTTACTTTTGTAATAGATGATGCAGTCCATATTTTTACAAATCAGGATGCCAGCATCGAGTTTGATTATCTCATAAATAAGATAAATTATTTCAAATTGCTGGGGCTAGGACCGATAGAGCGTAAACAGTTTATTGAGAAATTGAACATCACGGATACCCTTATTCCATGTATCACAGATAGAGAACCGGGAGAAGGACTTATTATAACCTCTACACAGAATATTCCATTTACTGATCGAATAGAATCGGAAAGACATGATTTTTACAAATTATTCTATTAGTCCTGTATGCTTTATGGTAATATAAATACATGAGATTTTTATTTAGTAACGACTGGGTGAATTGTATGAAAACGAGACAACAAATATTAGATTATGGTCTGTCATTTCCAAATGTATATATAGATGCACCATTTAGAGATACAAATTGGCAGCTTGTAAGGTGTAAGAAGAATAAGAGAGCCTTTTTGTGGATATATGAGATGGATGGAAATGTACGCATTAATATTAAAGTCGATTCAGAATGGAGAGATTTTTGGAGAACAACATATTCATCCGTATTGCCAGGTTATCATCAGAATAAAAAACACTGGAATACTGTAATTTTGGATGGTACAGTGCCAATAGAGGAATTAAAGAGGATGATAGCAGAGAGTTATGATTTAGTGGTTATGAAAAGTAAGTAGGAAAGCGAAACTTTGAATTTCAGGAAGTAAAGATAATAGCCGATGTAGGTTATAAAAAGATGTCTTGGTAAAAATCGCATACAATCATTTAAAAAGGAGGCTGTTGCACTAAAAAGCAATTAGTGCACAGCTCTTTTCTGGATGTTTTAACC
>JAZURS010000076.1:0-8120 GCA_045606325.1 Agathobacter sp. | reverse complement strand
AAGGAAGTAGATAGAATTTTCTCTGCAATCAAAGGAAAAGAGGTAGCATTTACCATTGTTCCTTCTGAAAATGCGGGAGAAAATATTGAAGCAGACGGACAGATTAGTCTGTTTGCAATGACTGAGACAAATTCTTTTTCGGCACTAGCGTTAGCATTTGGAGAAGAAGATATTTATTATATTTCCACAGGTCGCGAGCTAAGCAGTAGCTACCTGCTTGAGAAGATGAACTCTGCAGATGTGAAATCCTGGATTGCCATGGATTTAAAATCTGAATTGAAGCTTTTAGAGTATGGCAAAGACTTTGATTATGTAAGTCAGTGGGATAAATACATTGCAGATAGAAATCGTTATTTTGATGTAACTATCGGAGCATATCTTTTAAATCCTTTAAAAGGCGAATATCCACATGACGATATTGCAAAGGATTATTTGGGGCTTATGGTGCCTACGGAAAAAGATTTAAAAGAAGATGAATGCAAACTGGCATGCTATAAGGCATACATTGCTTGGAAGTCAAAATCGGTAATTGCAGATAGTCTAAAAGAAAAAGGCATGGATAAACTGTTCTATGAGGTAGAAATGCCACTGGTATTTGTGCTTTATGATATGGAGCGTGAAGGCATTTGCATGGATGTCGCTGCATTAAAAGAGTATGGTGCAAAATTAGAGGGCTCTATTGTAGAATTAGAAAAGCGTATTCATGAATCCGCAGGAGAAGAGTTTAATATCAATTCGCCAAAGCAGTTAGGCGTGATTCTTTTTGAGAAACTTGGACTTCCAAACGGAAAGAAGACCAAGACAGGCTATTCAACTTCGGCAGATGTTTTGGAAAAATTAGCTGGTGAGTATCCAATCGTATCTGATATTTTGGAATACAGACAGCTTAGTAAGTTGAAATCAACTTATGCAGATGGTTTGCAGAATTTTGTGGAAGCGGATGGCAAAATTCGTACCAGTTTCAATCAGACCATTACAGCAACGGGGCGCTTAAGTAGTACAGAGCCAAACTTGCAGAACATTCCGATTCGTATTGAACTTGGAAGACTTATTCGTAAGGTTTTCCACCCAATGTCAGGAAATGTATTTGTAGACTCTGATTATTCGCAGATAGAACTTCGTATTTTGGCTCATATGTCTGGTGATGAAAAACTCATCGAAGCATATAATAGTGGACAGGACATTCATAGTACGACTGCTTCTCAGGTGTTCCATGTACCATTTGAGGAAGTGACGCCATTGCTTCGTAGAAATGCAAAGGCTGTAAACTTTGGTATCGTATATGGCATCAGTGCTTTTGGTTTGAGTCAGGATTTGGATATTAGTAGAAAAGAGGCTCAGGAATATATTGACCGTTATTTTGAAACATATCCAAAGATAAAAGAATTTATCGATAACACAGTTGCGGATGCAAAAGAAAGCGGAAAGACCACAACGATTTATGGCCGTATCCGTCCAATTCCAGAATTAAGCTCCAGCAACTTTATGCAGCGTCAGTTCGGAGAACGTGTGGCAATGAACGCTCCGATTCAGGGAACTGCTGCAGATATTATTAAGATTGCCATGATTCGTGTTCACGACAGACTTATCAAAGAAGGATACGAATCCAGACTGATTCTACAGGTGCACGATGAACTGCTTATCGAGACAAAGGAATCAGAAAAAGATGCAGTAATCGCATTATTAGAAGAGGAGATGCATCAGGTGGCTTCCCTGTCAGTTCCATTAGAAGTAGGAACTGCTTGGGGTGCAAATTGGTATGATGCGCATTAATATGAAATTCATAGGTATTACAGGTGGGGTAGGAGCCGGAAAATCCGCTACCCTATCTTACCTGGAAAACAAATCCAAAACAAAGGTTTTACTGGCAGATGAAATTGCTCATGAATTGATGGAGCCAGGAACTGATTGCTATAACAGAATAGTGGAGACATTTGCTGGTGAGGACATTTTTGATATGTCAGATATGATGGATACTTTTCGGACAGCAGAAGGCGTGAGTCTGACAAATGAGAATCCACCATTTCATCGAGGAAAGTTAGCACAGGTGATTTTCTCAGATGAAGAGAAACGTGAGCAGATGAATGCAATCGTTCATCCAGCGGTAAAGGACTATGTACGTAAGGTATATGAAGAAGAGTTAGCAAAAGGTGAACTTGATTTACTTGTTTTGGAAGCAGCTTTATTAATTGAAGAAGAATATGATGAAATTTGTGACGAACTTTGGTATATTTATACCAGTGAAGAAAATCGTCGTGCTCGTCTGAAAGTATCTCGCGGATATTCAGACGAAAAAATCGACAGCATTTTTGCTAGTCAGTTAACGGAAGAGAAATTTAGGTTGGCAACTCAGGTTACCATTGACAATAATGGAGACTTAGAGAAAACCTACCAACAGATAGAACAAGCCTTAAGGAGTAAGCAAATGGAACATGTATTTGGTCTAGATATTGGTACTAGAAACGTAGTTGGTACCGTAGGATATCGTACAGAAGATGAAGTATTTACAGTAGTTGCACAGTACATAAAAGAGCATGAGACAAGAGCCATGCTTGACGGACAGATTCATGATATTGCACGTGTAGCGCGTACTGTAAAAGCAGTAAAAGAAGAATTAGAAAGACAGATTGAAAGTCCACTTTCAGAAGTGTGTATTGCTGCCGCTGGCCGTGTGCTTAAGACGGTTACTACACATGTAGAGTTGGAATATCCAGAGGAAACGATTGTACAGGGAGAGGATATCCATACGTTACATTTACTTGGTGTGGACAAGGCTCAGATTGAGTTAAAACAGAAGAATGATACAAAGTACAAATTCTACTGTGTAGGTTACTCGGTAGTTAAGTATTATTTAAACGATGAAGTGTTTATCAGCTTAGAAGGCCACAAGGCTGAATATATTGGCTGCGACATCATCGTAACCTTCCTTCCAGAAGACGTAGTAGATGGTTTGTATTCAGCAGTAGGACAGGCAAATCTTACCGTTGGAAACATGACATTGGAACCTATTGCGGCGATTAATGTAGCGATTCCGGAAAACTTCAGAATGTTAAACATTGCTCTTGTTGACGTGGGAGCTGGTACAAGCGATATCTGTATCACAAAGGATGGAAGTATTGTTGCATATGGCATGATTCCACATGCTGGTGATGAATTAACAGAAGTTATCGTTCAGCACTACCTAGTAGATTTTAGAATGGCAGAACTTATGAAACGCCAGTCTACAGAGAGCGATGAAATAGAGTACGAAGATATTATGGGAATTCCACATAAGATTCCTTCAAAGGCTTTATGGGAGGTTGTAGAACCTACTGTTGAAAAGATTACCAAAGAAATTGCAGATAAGATTCGTCAGTTAAACGGAGACAAATCTGTAAGTGCCTGCTTTATCGTAGGTGGTGGCGGAAAAATCGAAGGATTTACAGACTGCCTCGCAAAACACCTGGATATCGTAAGCGAACGTGTAGCTCTTCGTGGGGAAGAAGTTCTTAAGGAAGTTATCTTCGAACAGGAAGATATCAAGAAGGATCCACTCCTTGTTACTCCAATTGGTATCTGTATGAACTACTATGAACAGAGAAACAACTTTATCATGGTTCGTTTCAATGGCGAATTATTAAAATTGTATGATAATAATCGTCTTACAGTAGTGGATGCAGCACTTACAGCAGGATTCCCTAATGAGCAGATTTTCCCTAAACGCGGAAAAGCAATCAACTTTACCGTAAATGGTGCGGCTCGTATTGCAAGAGGGGAAGCTGGAGAATCAGCTATCGTTACTATTAACGGCAGACCAGCTAGCATCAACACTCCATTAGAACCAAACTGTGAAATCTTTATTGAACCATCGACTTCAGGTGCAGATGCTGTATATACAGTTGCAGACTTAGACGAATATAACAATGACACAGTAGGTTTCATTGTAAATGGAAAGATGGTTACCTGCCCTAAGTTTGTACAGGTAAATGGAAGCCTTGAACCAGGTTCTTATGAAATCCAGGAAGGCGATGTAATCGAAACCAGAAACTTCTACACAGTAGGTCAGGTTGCTGAATTTATGGATGTAGAAGTAGATATGGATCGCGATATTCTTGTAAACAATAGAGAAGCAGATTTTGGAACCCTTGTTTATGAAAACTTCTCTATTGAATGGACAGTACTTTCATTTGGTGTGGCAGATGAACCATATGAAAAGCCAGTACTTGATTTACCAGAAGAAGGTGAAGTTGCAGCTGATGTAAGTGATGTTGAAGAAGCGACATATGAAGCAGAAAGTGCAGAAGTAGAAGGTCAGGAAACTGAAGATACACCTGTAGCAGAACCTGCTCCAGCAGTGGAAGCACCTAAGCCTTCTGGAGATAGTATCACTGTTTATGTAAATGGTGAACCAGTGCCTATGGTGGGTAAAAAAGATTATATATTTGTAGATATTTTTGACAGAATCACCTTTGATTTGAATGCAGGTGGTGGACGTGCAATTGCGACTAAGGTAAACGGTCTCGATGCAGCTTTCACACAGCCACTTCATGATGGAGACAAGGTGGATCTGTTCTGGAAAGAGAATTAATAAATTATGTTAGAACTATGTGCGATCGCCAGTGGAAGTAGTGGGAACTGTATCTGTGTAGGCAGTGATCATACCCATGTATTGATTGATGCTGGTGTGAGTGGCAAGAGAATCGAAAATGGACTTAATGAGATAGAGTTGAAAACCAGTGAAATGCAAGGGATTTTGATTACCCATGAGCACATCGACCATATCGCAGGTCTGGGGGTACTTGCAAGACGTTATGGACTTCCGATTTTTGCCACTGAAAAAACAGTAAATGCTATTTTAAATACCAAATCTGTTGGGAAAATAGATGAGGATTTATTCCAGATTATAAAACCAGGAAAACGTTTTTCCATTGGAGAATTAATCTTTCATCCAATTTCTATTTCACATGATGCGGCAGACCCGGTTGCATACCGAGTAATGCACGAGGATAAGAGTGTCGCAGTGATTACAGACCTTGGAAATTATAATCAGGCAATTGTAGATGAATTGCAAAATTTAGATGCTTTATTACTAGAAGCAAACCATGATATAAAGATGCTTCAGACAGGGGCTTATCCATATCCTCTTAAGCAACGCATCTTAGGCGACCGCGGACATTTATCAAATGAAAGAAGTGGACAGTTGCTTTGTGAACTGCTTCATGATAAATTTGGTACGGTAGTATTGGGGCATTTAAGCAAAGAAAATAATTACGAAGAACTGGCATATGAAGCTGTTCGTTTGGAAGTAACAATGGGAGATAATCCATATAAGGCAGAGGATTTCCCAATGTATGTAGCTAAAAGAGATACGGTTTCGCCAATGATTCGAGTTTAAAGGAGTACTATTATGGAAAAGAAAAAAGTAATTATTACAGTTTTAGGAAAGGATACAGTAGGTATTATTGCAAAGGTTTGTACATACCTTTCTGAAAATGGAATTAATATTTTGGATATTTCACAGACTGTAGTTTCCGAATATTTCAATATGATGATGATCGTTGACTTATCAAAATCGGATAAAGAATTCGCAGATCTTTCTAGTGATTTAGAAAACGTAGGACAGAATCTTGGCGTTTCTGTAAAATGTCAGCGTGAAGAAATCTTCGAAATGATGCACCGCATTTAGGAGGAAACAACATGATTAGCAATTGGGAAGTAATTGAAACCAATCATATGATTGAAAAGGAAAATCTCGATGTACGTACTATCACTATCGGTATCAGCCTTTTGGATTGTATTGATTCGGATTTAAATAAACTGAATGAAAATATTTATAACAAAATTACAACGGTAGCCAAGGATTTGGTTAAGGTAGGACAGGAAATCGAAAAGGATTATTGTATTCCTATCGTAAATAAACGTATATCAGTTACACCTATCGCATTGGTAGGTGGTGCTGCATGTAAAAGCCCTGAAGATTTTGTGACAATTGCAAAAACTTTGGATAGAGCAGCACATACAGTGGGTGTAAACTTTATTGGCGGATACTCTGCCCTTGTTTCAAAAGGTATGACACCGGCAGAAGAAAATTTGATCCGTTCCATTCCACAGGCACTTGCAAGTACAGAACTGGTATGTAGTTCTGTAAATGTGGGTTCTACAAAGACCGGAATTAATATGGATGCGGTTCGTCTTATCGGTGAAATGATTAAGGAAACAGCAGAACTTACAAAGGAAAACGATTCCCTTGGCTGTGCGAAATTCGTAGTGTTCTGTAATGCACCAGACGATAACCCATTTATGGCAGGCGCATTCCATGGGGTAACAGAAGCAGATGCAATTATTAACGTAGGTGTTTCAGGACCTGGTGTAGTTAAAACAGCTCTTGAAAAAGTACGTGGTGAAAGCTTTGAAGTGCTTTGTGAAACAATCAAAAAGACTGCATTTAAGGTAACTCGTGTTGGTCAGTTGGTTGCAAAAGAAGCATCTGCAAAACTTGGTATCCCATTTGGTATTATCGACCTTTCACTTGCACCTACTCCAGCAGTAGGGGATAGTGTAGCAGATATTCTCTGTGAAATCGGTCTTGAATATGCAGGTGCACCAGGAACAACAGCTGCTTTAGCACTCCTGAATGACCAGGTTAAGAAGGGCGGTATCATGGCATCTTCTTATGTAGGTGGTTTAAGCGGTGCCTTCATCCCTGTCAGTGAAGATCAGGGCATGATTGATGCAGTAGTAGCAGGTGCGCTTACACTTGAAAAATTAGAAGCAATGACCTGTGTATGTTCCGTAGGTCTTGATATGATTGCAATTCCTGGGGATACAAAGGCAACTACGATTTCTGGCATCATTGCAGACGAAATGGCTATCGGTATGATTAACCAGAAAACAACAGCTGTACGTGTAATTCCAGTTATCGGAAAAGGTGTCGGAGAAGTCGTAGAATTCGGTGGCTTACTTGGCTATGCACCAGTTATGCCAGTAAATCAGTTCTCATGTGATGATTTTGTAAATCGTCGTGGTAGGATTCCGGCTCCGGTTCATAGTTTTAAGAACTAGTATATTTGCCCCACATAATATAAGCTAAAGAACGGCTCGAGGCTTTGCTTGACCTCGCCTTATCTTTACTTATATTATGTGGGGCACTCTATATTATCTAATCATGAACCGGAGATAGGAATCCTGTCTCAACGATTAATAAACGGAGGTAAAAAAATGGATAACTATATTTTAGAGTGCTGCGTCGACAGCGTAGAATCAGCAATTAATGCCGCAAATGGTGGAGCAAGTCGAATTGAACTGTGTTCAAATTTAATAATTGGTGGTACAACACCTGATGTTGCACTTGTAAAAGAGATTCGGAAGTATACAGATATTAGAATTCATGCATTGATACGTCCTAGATTTGGTGATTTCTGTTATACCACGTGCGAAATGGAAATTATGAAATCTCAGATTCGAGCTTTGAAAGAAGCCGGAGTAGAAGGAGTAGTGATTGGCGTATTGGATATAGATGGAAATCTAGATGTCAGAAAAATGAAAGAACTCTTGCAGGAAGCATCTGGTTTGAGTGTGACCTTGCATCGAGCCTTTGATATGTGTAGAGATCCATATGAAGCATTGGAACAGGCGATATCTCTTGGAATCAATACAATTCTTACTTCTGGTCAGAAACAGTCTGCCTGGGAAGGACGTGAGCTTCTTGCAGAATTGATTAAGAAAGCAGATAGTCGTATTGACATTATGGCAGGAGCTGGAATCGGTGCAGAGGTGATTGAAAAGCTGATTCCAGTTACAAAAGGAACCAGCTATCATATGTCTGGAAAAGTAACTTTGGATAGTCCGATGAAGTATCGTAAAGAAGATGTAAGCATGGGACTGCCATCGCTAAGTGAATATGAGATTTGGCAGACTTCGGAAGAAGCAGTGAGAGCGGCGGTAGAAGTGTTGAAAAAAGATTTAGATATAACGTATAAATAAGTGGATATTTTTGGATGTATCGTGTAAAATAGACAAGTGTGTATTTTGCATACACAATATCGGCAACTAGGAGGACTTGAAATTATGGCGTGGTATGATGAAGCGGTATTTTACCATATCTATCCCCTCGGAATGACAGGGGCACCAAAACAGAATGA
>JAZURS010000075.1:0-18964 GCA_045606325.1 Agathobacter sp. | reverse complement strand
TAAGAAAATAGCATGTTAAAAGTAAGTAGTTATGTTTCAACATGCTTAAAAATTTGTTCAGGCTAAAAATCGACATGTTTATTATTACTTTTTGATTTCAACTTGTCCATTTGCCAAAAGATAAAGAGAAAAGCTAGCTCGTTAGTTCTTCCCTGTTGACCCAAATCCGCCACGACTGTCATTTCCAAGACTTTCTACTTCTTCGAATACAATCTTTGGCTGATTTTCGATGATTCTAAACTGAGCAACACGGTCATTTACGTGAATTACTGTATCACGGGTTGCGTATACTGGCATACGCCACATATCATCATCACCACAGTATGAGCAGTCGATAACGCCCACACTATTAGTCTGGATAAGTCCCCATGTTTTGAAGGTAGAGCTACGTGGAGCGAGATGTCCTTCATACCCCTGTGGAATCTGCATAGCTACACCAAGTGGAATGAGTTTGAAGTCACCTGCTTTCAGTTCTACTTCTTCTGATGCACGAAGGTCGATCCAGTCGGACTTTCCATCGATATAATCTAATTTTTCAATTTTATCTGTAAAATATTTAATACGAATCTTTTCCATGAGTTGTCTCCTATTTCCAGTCAAGAGCATTGCTCTCTACTCTCTTTTCACGAAGCATCAAATCATATACTGCTTCTTTTGCGGATTTATCTTCAAAGAGTACTTTATTTACTTCTTCAATGATAGGCATTGTCACATAATACTTTTTACCAAGTGCCAACGCAGCTTTTGCAGAATATACACCTTCTACAACCATCTTTACTTCTTTGGTTGCCTGATCCATAGTCATGCCCTGACCCATAAGCTCACCAGCTTTACGGTTACGACTGTGTTTACTCTGACATGTAACGATAAGGTCACCTACACCAGTCAAACCATTTACAGTCTCTGGTTTTGCACCCATTGCTACTGCAAGACGTGCTACTTCTGAAATACCACGTACAATAAGCGCAGCCTTTGTGTTATCACCAAATCCAAGACCGTCACACATACCTGCTGCAAGTGCAATAACGTTCTTGAATGAGCCACCAAGTTCCATACCCAGCATATCAGGGCTTGTATATACACGGAAAGTTTCATTCATAAAAGTATCCTGAATAAATTCCGCACTCTTTTGTGTATGAGCACCTGCTACTACAGTAGTAGGAAGTCCCTGACCTACTTCTTCTGCATGAGAAGGTCCACAAAGCACACAAACATCTGCATGTGGGATTTCCTCTTCTACAATATCTGTGATAGTCATAAAAGTATTATCTTCAATACCCTTACCAACACAGGCAATAATCTGTCCTTCTTCTACAAAAGTCGCCATATTCTTAGAGGTACTTCTGGTAAAAATCGAAGGCACTGCAAGCACCAACATATCCATACCCTTGATTGCAGTTTCTAAATCTGTAGTAAACTTCATAGATTCTGCTAATTTTACACCAGGAAGTTTATCGAGATGTTCTCTATGTTCGTTTAACATCTTGATTTCATCTTCCATGATAGACCAAATAGTTACTTCATGATTGTTTCTTGCAAGATTTACCGCAAGGGCTGTACCCCAGCTACCTGCACCAATGATTCCTATTTTTCTCATTATTTTTTAATCTCCGCTTTTTGTCCTAACTTGTTTTCGGTTCCTTTAAACAAACGCACAATATTTTCTCTGTGCTGGAAAATAGCTAAAACGCCTAAAATAAGTACTAATGTGTCAAATTCATAAACTGATGTTTCTGGCACACCTAAAATACCATAGAAATTAAACACAAATATCTGTATTACTAAAAGAATGGACATCATAATTGAGCCCAAAGATACATATTTACTAAGTGCTATGCAAAGTACAAATACCGTAAAACATACTGGCACTGCCCCAGGGAAAAGAGCAAAAGTAAGTCCGGCTGTACATGCAATTCCCTTTCCACCTTTAAATTTAAAATAGAATGGAAAGTTGTGTCCAAGCACCGCACCTAAACCTGCATATAACTCGATAATAGTCATATCGAATCCAGATGCATGGAACAATACATTTGCAAGTACAATAGCTAAGATCGTTTTTGCACAGTCGCCAGCAAAGGTAATTGCTGCTGGTCCCCAGCCTAAAGTACGGAGTGTATTGGTTGCACCTGTATTTCCGCTACCGTGCTTACGAATATCTACACCGCGTGTCTTTCCCACTAAATATCCTGTTGGAAAGCAACCACAGAAATAACCAATTACAAGTGCCATTAAACGTGTTACTGCTATCATTATTTATCATCCTTTCGTTCACGGGTGATGAATTTAAGAGCAGTTCCCTTAAATCCAAAGGTGTCTCGAATACGATTTTCCAAATATCTGGTATATGAAAAATGCATCAGGTTCTTATCATTTACAAACACAACAAATGTAGGTGGTTTTACAGATACCTGTGTGGTGTAGTAAATCTTTAAACGTTTACCCTTGTCGGTAGGTGGCTGCTGCATTGCAACTGCTTCTGCTACGATTTCATTTAATACACCTGTCGCTACACGCATGCTGTTATTTTCAATAACCACATCAATAGTCTCAAAAATCTTGTGGAGTCTCTGTCCTGATTTTGCAGAAATGAAAAGGATTTCTGCATAAGGCATGAAACTCAATACGTCACGAATATCCTGCGTATGTTCTTTTACTGTATTGTTGTCTTTTTCAATGGCATCCCATTTATTTACCGCGATAATAATGCCCTTGCCTCTGTCATGAGCAATACCTGCAATTTTTGCATCCTGTTCTGTTACACCTTCTGTAGCATCAATCATAATAATGGCTACATCACAGCGCTCAACAGCTGCAACCGCACGGATAATACTGAAACGCTCGATTTCTTCTGTAATCTTGCTCTTACGGCGAATACCAGCTGTATCGATAAAGATGTATTCTTTACCATTATATTTTACAGCTGTATCGATTGCATCACGGGTTGTTCCTGCAATATTTGATACAATGGAGCGATCTTCCTGTGCCAATTTATTTACCAACGAAGACTTTCCTACATTTGGTTTACCAATAATCGCGATACGTGGACGTTCATCCTCTACTTCTTCTTTTGCAGATTCAGGGAAGTATTTTACTACTTCATCGAGCATATCACCCAAACCAGTCTTTTCTGTAGCAGAGATTGGGAATGGATCGCCAATACCTAAGTTGTAGAATTCATAAACATCCGCCTGGAATTTCTCGAAGCTGTCTACCTTGTTTACTACAAGTACGACTGGCTTGTGAGAACGACGAAGCATATCTGCCACTTTGCTGTCTGCATCCTGAAGTCCCTGTCTTACGTCTACAACAAACATGATTACATCAGCAGTATCAATAGCAATCTGTGCCTGCTCACGCATCTGTGAAAGAATGATATCCGAGCTATCTGGCTCGATACCACCTGTATCAATCATTGTGAAATTATAATCTAACCAAGAAACATCCGCATAAATACGGTCTCTTGTTACACCTGGAGTATCCTTTACAATCGAGATACGTTCACCTGCAAGTGCATTAAAGAGTGTTGATTTTCCAACATTTGGGCGGCCAACTACGGCCACGATTGGTTTACTCATAATTTACTCCTCTTCTAATTCATATCCTAACATAGCTTCTAACAACGCTAAACCACTAGATTTTACAATAATTACCGGTACTTGTAAAGCATTTTGGACGTCTTCTACTGATTGGTCGTCCAAAAATACACGTTCTCCAGAACGGAGCATATTGCATGGAATTGCTATGGTATTTCCAAGTTCTTTTTCCTTTGCCTGTGCAATCAAATCCTGTGCAGTAATTAATCCTGACACCGTAATTCTTTCTCCGAAGAAGTCATTTCTGATATCAAGAACCTGCACCTCATAACCTGGGAATTCCTGCATAAATTCTTCTGCCATCTGACGAAGGAATGGTGCTGCGAGTCTGCCTGTAATCAGGCTGACCTTATGATGTCCATCAAACTCTTCGTTTAATACTTTCATCACTTCATCTTTATAGCCAGGCTCTGCCTTTGCCTCTTCCAATGCCTCTTTAAATTCATTGATAAGAAGGCGAAGCATACCCACACCATTTTCCAACTGAAGATATCCATCATAGGATTCCTCTTCTGGAAGTGGACGTTCTGCTAGCAGATACCATTCGTCGCTTGCATGGATAAAATGTAAATCATGCTCCTCCACGCATTTAGTCTGCCACTTTTCAATGGTTTCAATTACCTGAATCGCGTCTTCTTTTGTGAAAGGCTCTAATGGATATAAACCATCACGGTATTTACTAAGACCAACTGGTACTACTGATACACTTTCCATATATGGCAAATACTTTGATAAGTCACGTATAGAACGTTCTAATTCTTCACCATCATTTACGCCCTTACAAAGCACAATCTGTCCATTCATAGGAATGCCAGCTTCATAAAGTCTGTCTATCTTTTTTAAGGAATCTCCAGCAAAGCGATTGTGCAACATCATGCAGCGAAGTTCTGGATTTGTCGTCTGTACGGAAATATTAATTGGCCCCATATGATATTGGATGATACGTTCTATATCCTTGTCCTTCATGTTGGTAAGGGTCACATAATTTCCCTGTAAGAAAGACAAACGGCTGTCATCATCCTTAAAGTATAAGGTCTCTCTCATCCCCGGTGGCATCTGGTCGATAAAGCAGAAAATACATTTGTTGGTACAAGATTTATAATCATCCATCAAACCATTTTCAAACTCAATTCCCAAATCTTCATCGTATTCTTTTTCAATTTCCAACTCCCATTCTTCGCCATCTGCTTTACGGATAATAATCTCCAAGTATTCATCATTTACCGCATAATGAAAGTCAAATACGTCTTCAATTTCTTTTCCATTTACCGAAACGAGCACATCACCAGCTTCGATTTCCATCTCCTCTGCAATACTGCCTGGAGTGATTTTATAAATGATATGTTCTTTGCTCATAGGTCACCTACTTTAAAAATACTCACTATCTTTAATATACTATATTTTCCCTTTACAAACAAGAAAAAGCAGCCATATTTTCCTTCCATCTAGTGTTGACTGTGCATCGGTTAACCGATATAATATAACTACATGGAGGTTTTTTATATGATTCTTAATGAGTTATTAAATGAGAGAAATATAACCAAATATCGTCTATCAAAAGCTAGTGGTGTTCCACAAACTACCATTTCTGATATTTGCAGTGGAAAAGCCCGCATTGAAAAATGTTCCGCAGATACGCTTTATAAAATTGCAAAAGCACTAGATGTTTCTATGGAGAGTTTGATTGCAGAAGAAATGGAAAACAAATATTTTCAACCAAAAAGAATTTCTTTTGAAAATTTTAAGAGTAATGTATGCCACTATGTAAAAGATAAAGGTGATATTGATTTTATTATAGAAACTCTATCGAAAGATGAGGTGCGTGCATTGTATGAACGTAAATGGTATGCAGAATCCTATTATCTGCTCGCTATGATTGACTTGCTTTCAAAAGAAAATGATGTTCCATTATGCACCAATTATGATGACATCCGTGCACAACGTTTAAAAGAGCCTCTGTATCCAGCTGGTGTTCTTCTCGCAGATGAAGTTTCAAAAACAGATAAGCATCGAAAGGAAGCACTAGAAAAAGCAATACCAGAATTTTTAGATTATAATATTGTAGAAAGTGAAATAAGAAATGTCTATTAATACAACCTTTACAAAAGCAAACTTAGACCGATATCTAAGCTTGCTTGCAAAAGAATATCGCAAAAGAAATGGAACACAGATACGTGCGGAAATCATACTTATCGGCGGAGCTGCTGTTTTAACCAACTATGGTTTTCGTGATATGACCTATGATATTGATGCAATTATTCGTGCATCTTCATCTATGAAAGAAGCAATCACTTTTGTTGGAGATGAATTAGGACTCCCAAACGGATGGCTAAATTCTGATTTTACCAAAACAGCCTCCTATTCCCCAAAGCTATTACAATATTCAAAGTTCTATAAACGTTTTGGCTACGTCTTAGAAGTCCGCACCATTACCAGAGAATACCTAGTAGCTATGAAATTAATGTCCGGTCGCAAATATAAAAATGACTTATCCGATATCATAGGAATCCTATATGAAGAACAAGAAAAAGGTAATCCAATAAGTATAGAACAAATAAGAGATGCCGTATGTAACCTTTATGGTGATTTAGAAAACCTTCCACAAGATTCTAGGGATTTTCTATCAGAAATTATAAATACTAACAACATAGAAAAATTGTATAAATTTTATCGTGCCAATGAAATCTCAGCTAAAGAATCTTTGATAGATTTTGAGAAAAACTACCCTAATATAGTTACAACCGATAACGCAAATGATATTATCAAACACTTGCAGGAACGAAAAAGCAATTCCGATATTGCCCAATAAAAAAGGTCTTGACAAATGCCAAGACCTTTTTACTTTCGTATTATTCTTCATATTCGCCCCAGTAGATGTCATCTACGGATTCAATATATCCAAATTCAATTAATTTGTTTAATACATTCTCACAGTCTTTACCGATGCTAAGATATGTGGATTGCATATTGTCATATTCGTAATCAATCATAGTATCCGTCAATATGCTTGCTGAGTCCTCATAGTAAACTTGAGTTCCTGGCTCTGCTGCATCTGGGTCCTTAAATCTTAGATAAAGACTGACTGTACCCATATTTTTATCTTCCATATACATATAATAACTGTTTGTATTATATTTAATCAGGGCACCACTTCTTACATCTGCAATCACAGCTTCATATAATTCTTTGGTCTGTTCTGGAGTAAATACTAATGTGTCATATGCATAACCGAGATAACCGTCTGGATCCTTACCCACAATGTCTTTTGTAAACTGTACTTCCAACTGACTCTCACCGAAGACAGTCACTTCATCATATCGTTTGCACAGATTACTTTCCAGAAAGTTTTCTGGATTACTTTCCAGTTTTATCATTTCGTTGATAATTCCACTGATTTCATCATTCACTTCATATAAAGTATAGTGTCTATCTACATAATCGCCGTTTTTCAAACGATATTGGAAATTAACATATGTGAAATGTTCTCCATCGTCATGTATACGCTCCGCTTCTGCTTGAATCGCATCGATATTCTCTATAATAATCTTATGTTTTTCTAATACCTGCTGCGCTTCTTCGCCATCCATTCGGATATCATACCCCATATGAACTGATACTGCTTCAATCTCTTCTTTTTCTGGAACATATTTTTCCATATAATCTGCTACTTGAAACAAACCGCCATATAAAAGTACAAGAATCACAGAGAATATGCCACAGTGAATCCAGTTTTTCTTCTGGAACACGCGGAAGTTCTTTCGAACAATCATTTCCGCAAGGAAGTATCCGATTCCACCAAGCAATACGATTAGAATGACTACTGCAATACCTTCTAACTGGATACCAATCTGATCCAAGAGAATCTTGATAAAGATACCACCATAAATTCCAGCTGTAGTACCAGCACCAAAACGGAATACTGGTTTTAACCATTCTACGGTAATCCATTCACCCGCCTGTTCTATGTGACGTTTCTTATATGTGAAATATGCAATCACATATAAAGCAATTGCCATCACAACATATACTGCCAGTAGTTTTCCAGCAAAAATTTCTAATCCAACCAACACTTCATCTTCATACACTTCATTAAATCCAATATATCCACCAAGTGCACTCATCGGTGCAAGAATGACATCAAATACGATATGAACACTTCTTGAAAAACCTGATACCCCATGTGCAAATACACTTACAGCCAATTGAATCATAAAGTAAACCCATTTAGCAAGATAGTTAAAAATAAGTACATATAATGGAAGTGCTACTAAGAGCCCTGTAAACATTGCACAGAATGTCACAATTCCATATGCCACAAATGCCGTTGCAATAGTTCTTACCAAAGCAAGCCCAATGATATCCAATCGATTTATGCCATATCCCAGACATACCCCAGCAGAAATAATTGCAGCCACAATCTGTGGTACAATCAAAAACGCAAGCCCCGATACCACATTCGTTCCAAAAAGCTGTGTCTTATCCACTGGAAGTGCGTGTATCATGTTAGCACTCTTTGCATTATAGATGTAGCTATAAAGAGCCATTCCAACAATCACTGCAGCAAATACTATAAACCATCCAATTGGCATATACTCATATGTCCCAATAAAATCTTGAAACTTATCCTGAGCAGTATACGATTCGAAATGGCTGCCATTTTCAAAACTGAGCCATAGTGCAAATGGCTGAACCCCCAATAAAAACAGCAGATACCCTGCCCATATAGGCCAATATAAAGTTACATTTTTCTTAAACACCGTCTTATTAAAGAAGGAAATCTTTGACTTCATAGTCTACACCTCCCATCTCATAAATAAATATTTCTTCTAAAGAAAGTGGAAGCACATCCACGATAGTCTTCTGTGAATCCTTTGTAAAATATTTCACTACCTCATCCGGATTTCCACGCACGATTAATGTATGCACGCGACCGATATTTGAAGCATGTAATACCTTAAATCCTTCTGGAAGCTTAGGCACTTCGCCTTCACAAGCCACCTGAATCTTGGATACATTACCCTGTAAATCTGTAAGCGAACGCTCGATAATGACCTTACCCTTGTTCATGATACCTACGTGGTCACATACATCCTCTAACTCACGAAGGTTGTGAGAAGATACCACTACTGTCATCTCTCGCTCAGCTACCTCTGCCATCAGAATACTCCAAATCTGTTTTCTCATAACAGGGTCCAGACCATCCACTGGCTCATCCAAGATAAGCACCTCTGGTTTACAGCAAATCGCCAACCAAAATGCTACCTGTTTTTGCATACCTTTGGAAAGTCTGCGGATATTTCTCTTTAAGTCAATGGTAGGGAAATATTCTTTTAAAACAAAAAACATTTCTCTATCAAAAGTAGGATAAAGGCCTTCATAATAACGCATCATTTCCATGGTATCTGCCTGTAAGAAATAAAAAAGTTCATCTGGAATATAAGCAATCTTCTCTTTTACAAAGCGGTCCTCATAAACCTCTTTTCCATTAATATAAATCTCGCCTTGCGTTTGACGATACACACCTGTCAAATGTCTTATGATAGTGGATTTTCCAGCTCCATTAGGTCCAACCAAACCATAGATGGCACCTTTTTTCACATGCATGTTGACTCCGTCCAAAGCACGGAATCCATCAAATTCTTTCACTACATTATTTACCTGAATCATTTGCGCTACCTCCTTTCGAAGTATTCTCATTCACTTTTTCTCCGTATAAGTCGGAAATACGATTCAAAAACTCTTCCTTTGTCACAGATAAATCCAGCAATGCTTTTGCGGACTTTTCGAACTGCTGCCACAATTCTTCCTTTCGACTATCGTTTAAGTCGAATTCCTGATTGATAAAAGTTCCTCTTCCTGTCACAGTATAAATAAAGCCTTCCTGTTCCAGTTCTTTATATGCACGAGAAATGGTGTTTGGATTTATCGCCAGTTTCATTGCTAATTCTCGTACGGAAGGCAATTTTTCATCTGGCCCCAATATACCTGCATAAGCCAGTTTACGAATCCCATCCTTGACCTGTTCATAAATAGGTCTTGGGTCTTTGTAATTAAGCTGTATCATGCCAATCTCTCCTTTCTATAATTCTATTTTTTCTGGGAATGCTTCCTTACGCATAATTCCCCACATCTTATCGATATAAGCCAAGGTGTAAAAGTTTTCATAATAATGATAGTAAAATGCACCTTTTAAAGTCATCTCATAGACACCATTCTCCTCTTCTACAAATCCTAGCTGTTTTGCCAGCCATAACTCAAAACCATACATCTTATCTAAGGATTTGCCAAAGAACTTCTCGAATTCCTTACTATCTACTCTAGTGCTGTACGCTGTCCAAAACAGGTAATAAATCATTCGCTGTCGCTCTGTGAATCGTATCGTAAGTGAAGTCGGAAGCTTACCTTGTTTCACTCTCTTACAATATTCCTCCACAGAAAACGTATTAATCTTAAACTGGTCTCTTAAAAGAGTCGTTGCTGAACATCCAAATCCCAGGAAATTGTCTCTTGTCATGGAAGAATATCTGCTTTCCTTTTCACTTGAAAAAGTCCAGATGGAATTTCTATAATAGCCTTGTTGCATACAATACTTTGTAATCGCATCTAAAAGTTTTCGTTTTTCCTTTTTCTCCATAACCTTTACCTTACTTGAAGTAAAAGTAAAATCAATAAATGGATATATCGCTACGTGATTTGCACCATGTGAAAATGCCAATTCTATGTCTTTTTTCAAATCCTGGTATGTTTGACCAGGCAAAGCAAAGATAAAATCCATTGATACTGTCTCAAATTCCACTTGTGCAAGTGCAGCAGCCATTTTCTCTATATCAACCATCTCTCTGCCCAGGATACTCTGGTACTTCTCCTGGAAAGACTGAATCCCAATACTAACCTTAGTAATACCTGCCCGCTTTAATTGGGTCAGCACTTCTATGGTCACATTTCTAGGATGCAATTCCAATCCAATACCTTCTGTAATAATAAAATGCTCTTCTATTGCAGCAATAATCTCATGCAGCCTATCTGTCACAAGTGCAGGTGTTCCTCCACCAAAATAGAGACTCGTCACTTGATTTTTACCAGTATACTGTCTTCCCACCATGTGGATTTCCTGGATTAAGCTATCAATATACCTGTCACACAGGTCAGATGAATACAAAACCTTGCAATATGGACAAAAACTGCATATTTTTTCACAAAACGGAATATGAACATAAAGCCCGAGATTTTCACACTCCTTGTAGGAAAGGCTCTCGTCATATTCGTTATAAAAGGTAAATGGCTGTGTGGAACGGGTCAGCCACATCCTTGTTAAATCTGTAATCACACTCATAGGCGCCTCGTTTAAATATATTTCAAATACGTCATTAGCATCTCAAAAATAATCTTTATGTTTCCACGGAACAAAAGCGTGTACTCTGCCACAAAGAAATATCCGCATTTTTCACAAAGTCCTGGTACATCAACACAGCGTCCACAAATACTTAATTTTCCATTTTCCATTACTACGCATTGATAACATGGTGTTGGAAAATTATTGTGTATCAAGTAAGGAAATGCACTTTTTAAATTAAAGACTGGAGCCCCCTCTTCCATCATTTGCGCAATCGTATCACAACACTTTTGTTTCTCTTCTACCGATAATGCCAATTCCTTTGTATCTGGATATGGTGTATGAAAATTAAAGGACACTGCACGAACATTTTTTGTATCTCTGGCAGTTCTACATACATGAGCAATTTGTTCTTTATTTATCTGGTTTACTGCCATATAGAAACATATATTATCCGCTGTAGCATGCTGGATGTTCTCCATAATTCTATCGTAAGTATCTCCACGGATGATGTTGTGACGTTCTTTATCACCATCTAAGCTAAGCAATATCAAATCAGCCTCTGGCAAATCAATTGGATAAGTTCCGTTGGTCACAACATTTACGATAAGGAATCCCATTTCTTTTGCTTCTATCACCAAATCGCGTATTGTCTTCTCACCGTCTCTCCAAAGAAATGTCTCTCCGCCACAGAAAAACAGAATTCTAACGCCCATATCATACAACTGCTGCATCTCATTTTTCATCTGTGTATATGGATGTACAACTGCTGTAATATTATTTACGGAACAGTGTTTACAAGATAGATTACATTTGTCTGTCACGATAATCGTTCCCAAAATAGGCTTCTTTTCTCTAAACAGAATTGTTTTAATCCCAAAACTTGCAAAATGTATAAATGAAGACAGTTTCATTAAATTTCCTTCTTTCTTAACCGCGCCAAGTGTATTAGTTGTTCTAGTACACTCAGTTTACTATACAGGTTTTAGAAAGTCAAGTGAGAGGCAATAAAAAGTCCCCGCTTTTTTCTAAAAGCGGGGACTTCTCATCCAATGATTCTATTTACAATAAGCAACTAAAAGTTTCAAGGTATTCTCTACACCATCCTTATGACTTCTCTCATAGCCATGAGAAGCATATACACCTGCACCAATAAGACCGTGACGAATATCATAGCCAGCCTCAAGAGCTGCATCTACGTCTGAACCATAGTATGGATAAATATCTACTGCAAATTTCAAGTCATTATCTTTTGCAGCCTTGATAAGTCCGGTTACTACATCATAGTTATAAGGTCCACGAGAGTCTTTTGCACAGATGGATACCATATGCTCATCACAAGTAAGTCCATCACCTACACACCCCATGTCTACCGAGATCATTTCTGTTACACCTTCTGGAATAGATGCTGTACCACCATGACCTACTTCTTCGTAAACTGTGATATAGTGATACTGGTAGTTTTCTAACTCAATATTGTTGTCTTTTAAATACTTCGCATAACCAAGTAAAATACCTACACTAAGTTTATCATCCAGGAATCTGCTCTTGATATAGCCTTTTGAAGTAACGGTAGTTCTTGGGTCAAAGCATATGATATCGCCTACCATAATACCCAGATTTTCTGTATCTTCCTTCGAACTAACCACTTCATCTAATACCACTTCCATATCCGCATATTTACGTTTGGTATCGTTATATTCACCATTTACATGAACAGATGCATTGTTGAGCTGGAAAGTTCCCTCATAGGTTCCATCAAAACGTGTAACAATCCGGCAGTTTTCTGCTTCCGCATTGTTTGGATTCATACCACCAAGTGGAGAAACCTTCAAATTACCATTTCCTTTGATCTCGCTAACCATGGCACCAAGTGTATCTACATGAGCAGCCAATACAATCCCATTATCCTTATTCTTTCCACCAATATCTACAAGCACGCAGCCTTTTACGGTCATCTTCGCTTCATACCCTAGTTTCTTATATTCTTCGATTACAAACTCTGCTGCATTTCTTGTATAGCCAGTTGGACTATCAATCGCCAATAATTTACATGCCACATCTGTGATATAATCTACATAGTTTTTCATAGTTCTATTCTTCCAATTCTGTTTATGAATCGGTTTTCCTTTCTCAATATTATTTATCTTCTTTCAGCATCAAAAATGCTGCCAAATTCCCACGTTTTCCCTGACTTGCTCTATGTGAAAACAATATTTCGCTATTGCAACAGGTACAGATATTCGTCACCGCCAAATGCTCCTGCATGACTCCTGCCTCTCGCAAAACGATTTCATTGGTTTTCCACAAATCTAATTGGAACTTTCCATTTCCTTTGTTAATAAGGATTTCATTTCCATGCCTTGGAAATTCTGTATAAAAATAATCCGCCACATCCTCACTGATTTCATAACAATCCTGACAAATAGATGGCCCTATAGCTGCATACACATCCTCAGGTTTCGTTCCAAAGGCTTCTTTCATAGCATCTAGTGTCTTCTGCCCCATTCTTCCAAATGTTCCACGCCAGCCTGAATGGCTAAGGCCTATCGCTTTATTTACTGGGTCTACGAAATATAATGGCACACAGTCCGCATAAAAGGTAGATAGAATCACACCTGGTTCATTTGTAATCAGCCCATCTACATCGGTATAAGGCTTTTCTTTTGTTACCCCATATCCGCAATGTTCTCTTCCAATACGAAGTACATTGGTCGTATGCGTCTGGTCCGTACATACAAAGTCATCTACTGTTTTACCAAATGTTTCAGCCACACGTCTGTAATTCTCCATGACTGCTTCGGGATCATCCCCACGAGAAAAACTTAGATTTAAAGATGAGCACACTCCTTCGCTTACTCCGCCCATTCTAGTCGTAAAACAATGCTCCACGATTCCAGTCTGCTCCAATAAAGGATACTTCAGAAGAGGAAGGTTTCCATACTCTTTCAGTTCTAATATATTCTCTTCATTTTTCTTAGAAAGCATTTTCAACATGCGTCAACTTCTCTCCTTCAAATGCAATCACGTCAAACTGACAAGGTGTCCATTCACTGAGTTTATTTTTCATAAGATAATACGTAGCGACCTTTCGAATCTGATTTTGCTTTCGAAAATCCACTGCTTCTAAAGGACTTCCAAAATCAGAAGTCGTTCGATACTTTACTTCTATAAAATGTATCTGACCATCCTTCTTCGCAATCAAATCTATTTCCCCACTTCGATTTCGAAAATTTCGCTCCAGCATCGTATATCCATTTTCCAATAAATATTCCTCTGCCTTAAGCTCATAGGCAGTACCTGTCTCCCTCTTATTCAAGTAAATTCCTTCTCTCTTTTACTTCGCCTTTCCGTCCAGTTTTGCTTTCAGACGGTCCATATCATCCACAAAAACAAGGATTTCCGCAACTACCTCATACAGTTCTGGCGGAATTGCATCACCAATCTTTAACTTTGATAATGTATCTGCCAGTTTATTGTCTTTGTATAAAGGTACATCATTTTCCTTTGCTTTTTCGATGATTCTCTCTGCTACTTCACCTTTTCCTGTAGCAAGAATTTTTGGCGCACTTTCACCTGGTTCATAGGCAACCGCTACTGCAGTTTTTTCTAAGGATTGAAACTTATTATTATCTGCCATCGCTATGCCCTCACATCAAAGGAATATCTATGCAACTGCCCGGTAGGTGGTGCATCCTTTTTCAGGAAGTCATCCAGGAAGTTGACCTTCTTTCCTTCGTTTTCCACATATATTTTTGCATCGAAGCCCTTTAAACGAAGACGTTCCTCTAGTTCTGGCATATGTGCTTTCACTAGATTAAATGCCTCATCTGAGTCCATATAAAACTTCGTATCTACCTTTTTGTGTAACATCTTAACTGAAACATCCGTAGCACCTAAGTGGTCAAGATCCAAGTGCAAAAATGCCGTAAGTTCCTTTTCTGGATCTTTGATATCTCGCTTGTTCGTATAAACATATAATTGACCGCTAGCCTTCTGTCCCGCCATCTTGAGCGGAATCTGCACAAAGGTATACGCCTGATTCAACTGATTCATAAACTCTACGTTTCCACGAACATTCGATACGGTTTGTGCCAATGGAGTATCCTGTAAGCCTGCTTGATTCAAAAGATTTTCTAAACGCTGTGTCTTTGATTCCAGACGCTCATAAAGTTTCTTTACTTTCTCTGCATCTGCTACCTCTTCTGGTTCCAAATACATCTGACGTTCCAATATATCTCTTAAAAACTGCTGCATATCTTTCGAAGAAAACAGCTGATTCAAAGTATCTTTCGATATATTCTCCCCTGTCATGATGACATGTGAGAGTTTATTTAACAAGGCTGCAGGAGAATCCTCTGCTGTAATGCCTGTTTCTCCAAATAATTGCTTGATAAGCTGTAAGGCTTTCCCCTGTACAATGCTCTGTTTATTGGATTCCGCAGAAACATTTGTAGTTTCTGCCTGAACTGCCACTTCTTCTGTAAGCACCTGCTGCACGTTCTCGTTCTGTACCGTGGTCTGTTGTACATTTGTTTCATGAGTCATTGTTTGAGGAACTTTTCCATCCTCTGCAACCACCTGTTCTGGAATCCACTCCTGCACTACCACCTGCGGATTTCCCTCTGAAGTAGTCGCAGACTGTGTGGTCATCTGCTGAGCACTTCCCTCCTGCGGTACAGGATTTTCTTGTGCAACTACCTGCTGAGCCATGGTCTCCTGTGGAGCAGTTTGCTGGGTGCCCACTTCTTGTGAAACTGCCTGCTGTACATTTCCGTCCATACCATCTGCAATAATCTGCAATAACTGGCTATCAAAAGCCTTCAACTGTTCCAATGGCATCTCTTTTCCTGACATAGTGTTTGGAAGTTCCGTAATAAAGCTGTCCAATGCTTTATGCACTGCACTGCTGTCATCCACATAGTTTTCAAACTGTGCCACCATCTCATTCGTAATAGGAATGTTCAATTTCTTCATTTGTACCAGTGTATTTACACTCATGTCTGGATTTGCCATAAGAATACGTGCCATTTGATTCATGGTGTTCTTATCAATTGGCATTTGCTCCTGCATCATATTATTGGCAAGATTAAGATATTTGTCCGTAACGGGAAGTCCTGCTGCATCCAAAGCATTCAGCAAAGTAAGATTTACGCCATTCCCATCTACCGTATATGGACGAATGGCAATGGTTTCACCGTTATTGGACTTTACTTGAAAAAACATAGACTGCCCCTGCATCAGCTGCATACTCGCATCTAATCGGGCATTGATAAGTGTTCCGTTGGAAAGCCCAAGAACCACCTGACCATTGTTCACAGAATTTATGGTACCTTCAAAGATATTTCCTGCAGTGAGGTCACGAATAGAAGAAACAAGTTTCTCAACGCCTCTTGTTCCTGTCATTGCTTCAGATGATGAATTTGCACTTACATACTGCTTCGCAATCTCTGATATCTGCATGGGCTCTCCTTTATCTTTTATAAAAAGTTCTTAATAAATGTTTTTCTATGGATTGGAGTTGGACCATATTCTTTGATTGCCGCAATATGCTCTGCTGATCCATATCCCTTATTAGAAGCAAATCCATACTGTGGGAACATGCGGTCATACTCCTCCATTAAACGGTCTCTGGTAACCTTAGCAACGATACTTGCCGCACCAATAGAAATACTCTTTGCATCTCCTTTGATAATTGGAACCTGCTTTTGTGACAAACCTGGAATCGTTACAGCATCGTTTAACAACAAATCTGGCTGTGGTTCCAGTTTCGAAACCGCTTCTCTCATCGCTTCGTAAGTTGCCTGTAAAATATTGATTTCATCAATGCGTTCAGGGCCTACATACCCTAAACCAACCGATACTGCCTTCTCCATAATCTCATCATAGAGTTCATCTCGTTTGGCAGCGGAAAGTTTCTTGGAATCATTGATATATAAAATATCACAATCCTTTGGCAAAATAACCGCACCAGCAACTACAGGGCCGGCCAAAGGACCTCTTCCTACTTCATCAATTCCACATATATATGTGAAGGCTTCGTACTCTTTTTCATATTTCTTTATGGTCTCTGTACGTTCCAACTCTGCTGCAAATTTTTCTAATCTTTTTTCTGCCGTAGCTACGATTTTCTGTACCCCGCCACGTTCATCTTCTTTATAAGCATCCACAAATGCCTGAAACTGCACCTTGGTTTCCCTCGTTACTATTGCACCAAGATTATCTAACTCTGCTTTTATCTCACCGATTTTCTTAATTTCCATCGTGTATTCTCTCTCTTTTTTCTCCATTAATTTTCAGGAGGCAATTCTAAGGATAACTTTCCAAGTTTACCACTTCTAAAATCATCAATCAGCAAAATCGCTGCTTTACTATAATCCAATTCATTTCCTTTGCTTAAGCAATTTCTGCTTTTTGCAATTCCTGTAAGTACCTGAATTGGATCTTCTACTTCTTCTAAATCATATCTCTGCGCCAATACACCTGGATAAGCCTCTAACAAGAACTTAATTAACTCTACTGCAAGTTCATCAGTATTCAAAATTTCATCCTTAATAGAACCGATCAGTGCAAGACGAAGTCCTACCATCTGGTCCTCAAATTTAGGCCATAAAATACCTGGGGTATCTAAAAGTTCTACATTTTTATTCAAACGAATCCACTGTTTTCCTTTTGTAACACCTGGTTTATTTCCTGTTTTTGCACAGGCTTTTCCTGCATAAGAATTGATAAACGTAGATTTTCCTACGTTTGGAATTCCTACAACCATAGCTCTTACTGGACGATTTTTGATACCACGCTTCAAGTCTCTTTCTATTTTCTCTTTGCAGGCTTCCATAATAATATCCGTAATCGCCTTCATACCACTTTTACTACGAGCATCCAAACTTACTACGAAATATCCTTTATTTTTGAAATAAGAACTCCACTTATCAGTAACTTTCTTATCGGCCAAATCGGATTTATTCATAAGTATTAGACGATACTTATTTTTTCCTAATTCATCAATGTCTGGATTACGACTACTAAATGGTATACGTGCATCCACAATTTCTACTACTAAATCAATTAATTTAATATCTTCCTGCATCTGACGTTTTGCCTTTGTCATATGCCCTGGATACCACTGAAAATTCATAAAATTACCTCTTTCTATATCTACATAAATCTAATGGATAAAGCCCATACCATTTTCCGATTCTAATCGGAACCAAGCCTTACCTACAATATGCTCGCTTTTAATATTACCAATATTTGCATATCGACTGTCTTCACTATTATTACGGTTATCACCTAGTACGAAATATTCATTATCATCTAATTTGATTTCCTCACTAGCGATTCCAGCTTCTTCAATAGCTGCCAGACCATCAATTTTCTCATCAAACAGTGCTCCGTTTACATAAACCGCACCATCTTTAATCTGAACGGTATCACCTGGAACACCAATCACTCGACGAACATAGTAATGAGACTTTTCATTACCATTTGGCAAAAATACAATCACGTCCCCTGTCTTTGGATTAGAAACTAGATAACCAAACTTATTAATAAGCACCTGGTCTCCATTGTTTAGTGTCTCTGCCATTGCCTGACCAACAACATTTGTACGTATACCAAAACAACTTACACATACATATGCCATAAATACCACAGCCGCTATCTGTATCGCCCAAGTCATCATCTCTTTAAATTTTTCTACATTAAATTTCTTACGTGTTCTTCCAAAATTTAGACCACTTCTTCTACGTCTGCGAAACTTCATACTGCACTCCAATAATCATACTTTTCCAATATAAAAATTAAGGAACATAATTATATATATTATATAAAATTTATCCTCAAATCACAAGGGATACAACGAAAAAAGGACGTAACCTTATGGTTACGCCCTCACTACGCTAGTTTTATTATTTAACTAATTCTTTAACCTTAGCAGCTTTACCAACGCGATCTCTTAAGTAGTAAAGTTTAGCACGTCTTACTTTACCTTTACGTACTACTTCTACTTTTTCTACGTTTGGTGAGTGAAGTGGCC
>JAZURS010000074.1:0-18973 GCA_045606325.1 Agathobacter sp. | reverse complement strand
AACTTCCGGAATATAAGATTCCGAGCCTTAAAAGAGCCGTTATTTCCATGTTCTCCAGAGCAAAGGAATACATCATCAAAGCCGGCACGATCATTCTCGTCTGCAATGCAGCGGTGCAGATCATGCAGTCTTTCAACGGTCAGTTCCAGTTAGTGGAAGAAGGTATGGAAGCGACTTCAATTCTTGCAACAATCGCTGCGCCAGCATCGGTGCTTTTGGTTCCAGTATGTGGCATTGCGGCATGGCAGCTTGCTGCAGCAGCTATCACAGGTTTTATTGCAAAAGAAAACGTAGTTGGTACATTGGCAGTATGTTATGCGCTTACAAACTTTATTGATACAGAAGAGCTTGCACTTATTGGTGGTTCAAATGAAGTTGCAATGACAATGGGTCTTACAAAAGTTGCAGCATTGGCATTTTTGATGTTTAACTTATTTACACCTCCATGCTTTGCAGCCCTTGGTGCTATGAATTCTGAAATGGGTAGTTCTAAGTGGTTCTGGGGTGGTGTAGCCCTTCAGTTTGCAACTGGTTATACAATCGCATTTGTGGTATATCAGGTTGGAACATTGATTACAACTGGTTCGCTTGGTGCTGGTTTTTTAGGTGGTCTTATCGCTGTAATCTGCTTCATAGCAGTTATGATATGGATTGCTAAGAAAAATAATGCAAAAGCAAAATAGGTGATGCTATGACTGATTTTATAATTATTATAGTTTTAGCGGTTATCCTTGGTGGTGCCCTTTACTATATGAAAAAAGAAAAGGCAAAAGGAGTGACCTGTATCGGTTGCCCAGATGCTGATATATGTGCCAAAAGACGCAATGGCGAAACTTGTGAAAATAAATAATGATCATTTGAAGGGGCTGCTCGAAAGAGTAGCCTTTTTCTTATTTTTTTACTATAATGGTTACAAATAGTATGGAGGAAAAGCTTATGAAAGATAACAAAACCTACATTCTAATTGCAGATGACGAAAAAGAGATAAGAGATATATTAAAACTTTTGCTTGAGGGAGAGGACTATGAGGTGCTGGTAGTAGAAGACGGTGCTTCTGTAATAAAAGAATCCTGCCCAGAAATAGATTTATATATTCTAGATGTGAATATGCCGGGGATGACCGGATTTATGACTGCAATGGAGTTGCGCAAGCAGTATGATACCCCGATTGTTTTTCTGACTGCATACTCAGGAGAAATGGATAAGGTTATGGGATTTTCTGCTGGAGCAGATGATTATATCGTGAAACCTTTTTCCAATATGGAGCTTTTGATGCGAGTGAAAGCAATTCTGCGTCGAAGAGTAGGTGTGGTTTCAAGTGTTGAATCATCGGAAAAGATGCCAGTCAACGAATCGAGAAATCAAATTGTTTTTGGAGACTTGAGTTTGGATTTGGATAATCAATCTGTGCTTCGCGGAGAGGAAGTGATTTCTCTTACCGGAACAGAGTTTAAAATACTGGAACTTCTAGTCAGTCACAAGAAAAAAGTTTATTCGTTGGAAAATATTTATCAAAGCATTTGGGAAGAAGATGCCGTAGCAGATAGTGCGATTATGGTACACATCAAAAATATTCGTAAGAAAATTGGTGATGATTCTAGAAATCCAAAGTATATAAAAACCGCATGGGGAAAGGGATATTATGTGGAATAGCAAAAACAAAAGACTTTCTCGTGAAATCTTAGGTTCTTTTGGGCTGGCTCTTATAATCGCGCTGACAGGTTTTTGGCTGTTAAATGAATGTGCCAACCGATTGTTGCTTAGATACGTAGAAGAAGAATTATTAATGATATCAGAAAATCAGTTGATTGATTGGCAGTATAAGATTTTAGGTTTTAGTATGCTGGCAGGTGTAACTGTCTTTGTGATTCTATTCTTGTTCTTTGTGGGAGAAAGACTGGCATATATTCATGAAATTGTGAAAGGCATTGAGGCGCTCGGAAAACATCAATGGGATTATCAGATTCCTTTGCAGGGAAAAAACGAATTAACAGAATTGGCGAAACGAGTAAATGAACTTTCGAAAGAAGAAGAAGCGTTTCAAATAAAAGAAAAGCAGTTACAGGAAGAGAAGATAAGTCTGATGCGTTCTCTTTCCCATGATATTCGTACACCATTGACCTCGATGCTGTCGTATTCAGAATATATGAAAGAGAAAGAGAATCTGACTTCCGAAGAAATCAAAACTTATATGGAATTGATTGAACAAAAATCTCAGCAGATAAAAGTGTTGACAGATCGTCTTTTAGATGGTGGAAGCCGCCATTTAGAATTTATAGAGAATGGAAGATTTCTGATGGAACAATTGGTGGATGAGTGGAGTGCCGAGTTGGAGGATGATTTTTCTCTAGAAGTATCATTTGAGAACTGTCCAGTTTTTTCTGGTCAGATTGATGTGGAAGAACTAAGACGAATCTTTGATAATTTGGCTTCCAATATTCATAAATATGCAGATGCGAGTTTTCCAATTAACCTGCAGGTAACAGAAGTGGATGGAAGAGTATGTATTATCCAATCTAATCACTGTAAAGTTTTGGAGATACCTGTAGAAAGTTCTGGAATAGGAATTGATAGCATTCGAAAAATTGTTGCATTGTATGGTGGTAAAGTCGAAGTTTTAAAGGAAAAGGAAATATTTTCTATTCATGTGAAACTCATGGAGATTAAAAAATAATCTTTAGAATTTCTTTAGAATTACCTTGCAAATTTCTTTAGAAGTTTACATTAAGATGAACTTGTAAACAAAACAAGAGGAACATTGTTCCTGAATAAAGAAAGAGAGGTAACAATTATGTTAGAATTATTAATGGATCCTTTAGGATTACTTGTAATCACATTTTTTGCAATGAGTATTATTAGTATTGTAGGAGTTGCACTTTTATTCCTATCAAAAAATGAGAAACTGAAAAAAGGAATTTTATATTTCTTAGCAGCATGGGGAGTGGTGGTTGCATATTGCGGAGTTTTAAGTGAACCAGGATACATGACAGGGGATATCCTCTTTACATTAGCAAGTGGCGCACTTGGTATCATTGGACTTTTGATTCAGCTTGTTTCTAAAAAAGAGAATAAGTTCCAGATTGCAAGAATCTTGGTAACAATTGCTGTGGTAACTGGAATGATGAATTGCTTTATGATCTAAATAAAATACTAAGTTTAAGAGCCGTCCTAGGGGCGGTTCTTTTCGTTTTCAGATGTTTGATTTTCATAGGGTGATATGATAAAATTTAACGTGGTATAGATTGTACGAAAGGATAAGAAATATGACAATATTAGATATACTATATACAATTTTATTGGGGCCACTTGAACTGGTATTTGAAATTATTTATGTGATTGCAAATCGTTTTATCGGCCATCCAGGTTTGGCAATCGTTGCGTTGAGTTTGATTATGAATTTCCTGGTACTTCCTTTGTACAAGCGTTCTGATGCTATGCAGGAAGAGGCTCGTGAGGTCGAGGAAAAACTTCATGATGGCGTGGATCATATCAAGAAGTCTTTTACAGGCGATGAACAGATGATGATTTTGCAGACGTATTATCGTCAGAATAACTATAAGCCAACGGATGCACTAAATGGTTCCGTTTCCTTGTTGTTGCAAGTTCCATTCTTTATGGCAGCTTACAACTTTTTGTCAAATTTAGAGTTGGTGCAGGGTGTATCATTAGGACCTATCATGGACTTAGGAGCACCGGATGCCTTGCTGTCGATTGGTGGCATGAGCGTGAATTTATTGCCTATTATTATGACACTTGTAAATATCGTTTCAAGTGCGATTTACTTGAAAGGGTTTCCGTTAAAAACCAAGATTCAGCTTTATGGTATGGCAATTTTCTTTCTGGTATTTTTGTATACTTCACCAGCAGGCCTTGTTTTTTATTGGACTTTAAATAACGTGTTTTCTCTGGTGAAAACTATTTTCTATAAATTGAAAAATCCAAGAAAGGTGCTGACGATTTTGGCATCTCTTTTGGGTGTGGCTGTTTTTATTTTTGGTGTAGGCTTTTATGAAACAACAGCCTTCCGTAGAAAGTTATTTATCATTGGAATGGGTGTGATCCTCCAGTTGCCAGCATTGATTGGATTAATCCAGAGCAAAATGAAAGTTAAGGTGACAAAAACTCCAGAACAGAATGATAAAAAAGTATTTATTATGGGTGCTCTCTTCTTAACTATTTTGCTGGGTGCGTTGATTCCATCTAACCTTATTGCGGCATCTCCACAGGAGTTTATTGATATCACATATTTCTATAGTCCAATGTGGTATATCGTAAGTACGATGTGTCTTGCAGGTGGAACATTCCTAGTGTGGATGGGAGTCTTCTATTGGCTTGCAAGTCCAAATGGAAAGGTGCTTTTTGATAAAATAGTATGGATATTGTGTGGTGTTACGCTCGTGGATTATATGTTCTTTGGCACAAATCTTGGTGTAATTTCAAAGAATTTAAAGTACGAAAATGGAATGTATTTTTCAGGTTCTGAAATGGTTCAGAATTTGCTAGTGATAGCGGTAGTTGCAATCGTAATGTTTGTGGTTTTAAGTAAGTGGAAAGTAAAACTGGCAGGCGCTATGCTGACCGCGGTGATTGCTCTAGCGGGAATGTCAGGACTTAATCTTTTTACAATACAGGAGTCTGTTATGGCTGCAGAAAAGCAGGTAGAAAATATCAGCAATGTGACTCCGCATTTTGATTTGAGCAAGAATGGTAAAAATGTAATTGTTATTATGTTAGACCGTGCTATGGGACAGTATATTCCATATATCATGAACGAGAAGCCAGAACTTCAGGAACAGTTTGCTGGTTTTACGTATTATTCTAATGCGCTGTCTTATGGCGGCTGCACGAATTTTGGTGCACCGGTTATATTTGGCGGATATGAATATACGCCAGTTGAAATGAATAAGAGAACAGAGGAAGCCTTGGTGGATAAACATAACGAGGCTCTTAAGGTAATGCCAGTGTTGTTCTCTGAAAATGATTATGATGTAACAGTATGTGATCCTCCATATGCAAATTACAGATGGATTCCAGACTTATCGATTTATGACGATTATCCAGAAATCAATACGTATATTACTGAGGGAAAATTTGTAGAGGAAGAATCTAAGGAAGTAAGAATTGCAAATAACCGTAGAAACTTTTTCTGTTTTAGTATTGTAAAAACGATGCCACTGCTTATCCAGAATAATCTGTATGAAGATGGAAACTATAATCAGGCGGGTGGAATTAGCTACCAGACTGTGCATAACGCTTTTGTGGCAGAGGGAATGAGCGATATCTATAAGGATGCATATACAGTATTGGATAATATGAATACTATTACTGAAATCACAGAAGATTCCAAGAATACTTTTATGATGATGAACAACAATTCAGCACATGAACCAACGATGTTGAAGGTGCCTGAATACGAACCTGCTGAGTATATAGATAATACTGCTTTTTATACAGAGAATGCACATTTATACACTTTAGATGGAGTTACCCTTAGGATGGAAATTCCTTTACATACCACACATTATCAGGTAAATATGGCGACTATGATGAAACTTGGAGAATGGTTTGATTATTTGCGTGAAAATGATGTGTATGATAATACCAGAATTATCATTGTTTCGGATCATGCATACTTCGGAGGTCAAATACCAAGTCTCGTGTACAATGATGTTTTTGCAGTAGGCGATACCGGACTTTATCATCCATTGCTGTTAGTTAAAGATTTTGATAGTAAGGAATTTACTACTTCGGATGAGTTTATGACACAGGCCGATGTTCCTACGCTTGCAGTTGATGGATTAATCGAAAATCCAATCAATCCATTTACTGGAAAAGAAATCAACAATGATGAAAAGACAGCTCATCCACAGTATGTTATTGCATCTTGGGAATACAATGTTGCGGTAAATAATGGAAACGCATTTATTCCATCACAGTGGTTTAAAGTAAGTGATAATATTTGGGATTTGAGCAATTGGGAATTCCTTGAAGAGGTTACAACAATGCCAGAGGAGGAATAATGGATAAATTTGTTTTGCATTCTGAATATGCTCCAACCGGCGACCAGCCACAGGCGATTGAGGCGCTGGTAAATGGTTTCAAAGAAGGCAACCAGTTCCAGACACTTCTAGGTGTTACGGGTTCTGGTAAAACCTTTACGATGGCAAATGTTATCGCCGCTTTGAATAAACCGACTTTAATTATTTCGCACAATAAGACATTGGCGGCGCAGCTCTATGGTGAGATGAAGGAGTTCTTCCCTGAAAACGCGGTGGAGTATTTTGTGTCATACTATGACTATTATCAGCCAGAAGCATATGTGCCATCTTCTGACACATATATTGCGAAGGATTCTTCTATCAATGATGAAATAGACAAACTGCGCCTTTCTGCAACTGCTGCTATGGCAGAGAGAAAGGACGTAATTATCGTTGCGTCAGTTTCATGCATCTATGGAATTGGTAGTCCGGATGACTACATGAATATGATGGTATCGTTGCGTCCAGGGATGGAAATTGATAGGGATGAAGTAATTCGTCAGCTAATTGATATGCAATATACGCGTAACGAAATGGACTTTAAACGTGGTACGTTCCGTGTGCATGGAGATGTGGTGGAGATTTTCCCTGCGAACAATTCTGATCGTGCGATTCGAGTGGAGTTCTTTGGTGATGAGATTGACCGAATTACAGAGATAGATGTTATGACTGGAGAAATCAAGGCACAGCTTAGTCATTGTGGCGTTTTTCCTGCGTCCCATTATGTAGTTCCGATGGATAAGATTCATGCAGCCTGTGACAATATAGAGGCAGAGCTGGCAGAACGTGTAAAATACTTTAAAGGTGAAGATAAACTGATAGAGGCACAGCGTATTGCAGAACGTACAAACTTTGATATCGAGATGTTAAAAGAAACCGGTTTCTGTAGTGGAATCGAAAATTACTCAAGACATCTCGCAGGACGTGCAGCAGGTGAAATGCCAGATACGCTGATTGACTATTTCCCAGATGATTTTTTGATTATCGTGGATGAGTCACATATTTCTGTACCACAGATTCGAGGTATGTATGCAGGTGACCGTTCGCGTAAGACGACTCTTGTAGAGTATGGTTTCCGTTTGCCATCGGCATTGGATAATAGACCTCTTAATTTTGAGGAGTTCGAAGGCAAAATTGACCAGATGCTTTTTGTGTCTGCTACTCCGGGTGAATATGAAGCGAATCACGAACTGCTTCGTACGGAACAGATTATTCGTCCAACAGGTCTTCTTGATCCAGAGATTTCTGTGCGCCCAGTAGAGGGGCAGATTGATGATTTGATTGGTGAAGTAAATAAAGAAGTTGCAAATCATAATAAAGTTCTTATTACAACTCTCACAAAACGTATGGCAGAGGATTTGACTCGCTACATGAGTGAAGTTGGTATCCGTGTAAAGTATTTGCACTCGGATATTGATACATTAGAACGTCAAGAAATTATCCGTGATTTGCGTTTGGATGTGTTTGATGTATTAGTAGGTATCAACCTGCTTCGAGAAGGTTTGGATATTCCAGAGATTACACTGGTTGCGATACTGGATGCTGACAAAGAAGGCTTTCTTCGTTCAGAAACTTCGCTTATCCAGACCATTGGTCGTGCCGCGCGAAATAGTGATGGACATGTTATCATGTATGCAGATAAGATTACAGATTCTATGCGTGTTGCGATTGAAGAAACAGAGCGTCGTCGTGCTGTGCAACAGGCATATAACGAAGCGCATGGAATTACACCACAAACGATCCGCAAGTCCGTTCGTGATTTGATTGCTATTTCGAAGAAGGTTGCAGCCGATGAAGTGAAGTATGCAAAAGATCCTGAGTCTATGAGTAAGAAAGAACTCGAAAAGACAATTGCGGATATCCAGAAGAAGATGCAGAAAGCTGCAGCAGAACTTAATTTCGAGGCGGCTGCTGAATATCGTGATAAGATGATAACGTTAAAGAATATGCTTAGAGACTTATAGGAGAGCTAGTAAAATGGCGAAAGCGAAAAAAGAAAGAAAATATATAAAAATTCGTGGTGCGCACGAGCATAACCTAAAAGGGATTGATATAGATATTCCAAGAGATGAGTTTGTTGTACTGACTGGTTTGTCAGGTTCAGGAAAGTCTTCTCTTGCTTTTGATACCATTTATGCAGAAGGACAGAGACGTTATATGGAGTCGCTTTCTTCATATGCAAGACAGTTCCTTGGACAGATGGAAAAGCCAAATGTAGAAAGTATCGAAGGGCTTCCGCCAGCGATTTCTATTGATCAGAAATCTACGAACCGAAACCCACGTTCTACAGTAGGTACTGTTACAGAAATCTATGATTATTTTCGTCTTTTGTATGCCCGTATCGGTATTCCACACTGTCCAGAATGTGGACGTGCTATTACAAAACAGACAATCGACCAGATGGTAGATGCAGTAATGAAACTTCCTGAAAAAACACGTATTCAGATTCTCGCGCCAGTAGTTCGTGGACGAAAAGGTCAGCATGAAAAACTCTTTGAAAAAGCAAAGAAAAGTGGCTATGTCCGTGTAATTGTAGATGGCGTGCAATATGAACTTTCAGAAGACATTCCACTAGATAAAAATATCAAACATAATATTGATATTGTAGTCGACCGTTTGGTAGTAAAAGAAGGCATTGAAAAACGTCTTACGGATTCTTTAGAAAACGTTTTTGATTTATCAGAAGGCAATGCAATCGTAGATGTAATTGATGGGGAACCTATGAATTTTTCCCAGAATTTTGCGTGCCCGGATTGTAATATAAGTATCGAAGAAGTGGAGCCAAGAAGTTTCTCGTTCAACAATCCTTTTGGTGCCTGTCCTACATGTTTTGGTTTGGGATATAAGATGGAATTCGATGAAGATTTGATGATTCCAGATAAAAGTCTTGCGATTACAGAAGGTGCAATTCAGGTAATGGGATGGCAGTCTTGTACTGACCCTTCCAGCTATACCTATGCCACCCTTCGTGCTTTATCGGAAGGATATGGATTTGATTTGAACACACCATTTAAGGATTTACCAAAGGATATCCACGACATGTTTATGTATGGCGGGGATGGACGTGTGCTAAAGGTTCATTATAGAGGACAGCGTGGCGAAGGTGTATACAATTTAGAATGGGAAGGTCTCATTAAGAATGTACAACGCCGCTATCGCGAGACATTTTCTGAAAATCAAAAGGCTGAGTATGAACAGTTTATGCGTATCACGCCATGTGAATGTTGTGGTGGGCAAAGATTAAAGAAATCTTCTTTAGCTGTTACTGTGGCGGATAAAAATATTTTCGAAATGACAGATATGTCGGTTAAAGATTTAGTAGCCTTCTTGGAAAAAATGGAACTTACTAAACAGCAACTTTTGATTGGTGACCAGATATTAAAGGAAATCAAGGCTCGTGTTGGATTCTTAAAAGAAGTAGGTTTGGAATATCTGACCCTAACTCGTGCTACAGGAAGTCTTTCCGGTGGTGAAGCCCAGCGTATTCGATTGGCTACACAGATTGGTTCTGGATTAGTAGGTGTTGCTTATATTTTGGATGAACCTAGTATTGGTTTACATCAGCGAGATAATGATAAGCTTTTAGGAGCATTAAAGAATCTAAAGGATTTAGGAAATACACTTGTAGTAGTAGAACATGATGAAGATACCATGCGTGCTGCAGATTACATTGTAGATATTGGACCACGAGCAGGCGTACATGGTGGAGAGGTAATCGCAACTGGTACAGCGGAAGATATTATGAAATGTAAGGATTCTTTGACGGGTGCATACTTAAGCGGTCGTATTAAGATTCCAGTGCCAACAGAGCGTAAGAAACCGACTGGTTTTATTACCATAAAAGGAGCAAGAGAGAATAATCTTAAAAACATAGATGTCGATATTCCATTGGGAGTAGTGACTTGCATTACAGGGGTTTCAGGTTCTGGAAAAAGTTCCTTAACGAATGAGATTTTGTACAAGCATTTGGCAAAATCCTTAAATCGAGCAAGATGTATTCCAGGAAAACATGATGATATCATCGGTATTGAACAGTTGGATAAAGTTATCGATATCGACCAGTCTCCAATCGGTCGTACACCTCGTTCTAATCCAGCAACTTATACAGGTGTCTTTGATTTGATTCGTGATCTTTTTGCTGCTACTACAGATGCAAAAGCAAGGGGCTACAAAAAAGGTCGTTTTAGTTTCAATGTAAAAGGTGGACGATGTGAAGCGTGTAGTGGAGATGGTATCTTAAAAATCGAGATGCACTTCCTTCCAGATGTTTATGTGCCTCGTGAAGTTTGTGGTGGTAAGAGATATAACCGTGAAACTTTGGAAGTAAAATATAAGGGCAAAACCATTTTTGATATTTTAGACATGACGATCGAAGATGCAGTAGAGTTTTTCAAGAATGTGCCAAGTGTACTTCGTAAGATTCAGACTTTAAATGATGTGGGGTTGGGTTATGTAAAACTAGGACAGCCATCGACAGAACTTTCTGGCGGTGAGGCACAGCGTATCAAACTGGCAACAGAACTAAGTCGTAAGAGTACAGGAAAAACGATTTATATACTTGATGAGCCAACGACAGGTCTCCATTTTGCAGATGTGCATAAACTGGTAGATATCTTGCATAGACTTGCAGCGGATGGCAACACAGTGGTGGTAATTGAACACAATTTGGATGTCATTAAAACCGCAGATTATATCATCGACATGGGACCTGAAGGTGGTGATGGTGGTGGTACTGTTATTGCCCAGGGAACACCAGAAGAAGTATGTGAAGTAGAAGCGTCTTACACAGGAAAATTCCTAAAACCATATTTATTAAAATCTTAATAAAAAAACCTTTGAAAAATGGTCTGAATCGTATATAATAAACGTAAGTATGGAAAAATATGTTTAATATGACTTTTATGTACAAAGGTCAAGTCTATATACGAAGAATCGAAAGGAGAACCAGACATTATGATGTTAGGAGCAGACATTGGTATCGATTTAGGTACTGCTAGTATTTTGGTTTATATCAAAGGAAAAGGTGTAGTTTTAAAAGAGCCTTCAGTTGTTGCCTTTGACAGAGATACAAATAAGATTAAAGCGATCGGTGAAGAAGCAAGACTTATGCTTGGTCGTACACCTGGAAATATTGTGGCAGTTCGTCCACTTCGTCAGGGTGTTATTTCTGATTACACGGTTACAGAAAAGATGATTAAGTACTTCATTCAGAAAGCTCTTGGAAAGAGAAGTTTCCGTAAACCACGTATCAGTGTGTGTGTTCCTAGTGGTGTTACAGAGGTAGAAAAGAAAGCAGTAGAAGATGCTACTTATCAGGCAGGTGCTCGTGAAGTAGAAATTATTGAAGAACCAATCGCTGCAGCTATTGGTGCTGGCATTGATATTGCAAAACCATGTGGAAATATGATTGTAGATATCGGTGGTGGTACAACAGATATCGCTGTTATTTCTCTTGGCGGTTCTGTAGTAAGTACATCTATCAAAATTGCTGGTGATGACTTTGACGAAGCATTAGTTCGTTATATGCGTAAGAAACATAATCTTCTTATTGGTGAAAGAACTGCAGAAGATATTAAGATTAAGATTGGTACATGTTTCCCAATGGCTCAGCCAGAAACTATGGATGTTCGCGGACGTAACTTGGTAACTGGTCTTCCTAGAACGATTACTGTTAGTTCAGAAGAAACAGAAGAAGCACTTCGTGAGCCTACTATGCAGATTGTGGAAGCTGTACACTCAGTATTAGAAAAAACTCCACCAGAACTTGCAGCTGACGTTGCAGACAGAGGTATTGTCCTTACAGGTGGTGGTGCGCTTCTTCGTGGATTGGAAGAACTTATTGAAGAACGTACAGGCATCAATACTATGACAGCAGAAAATCCTATGACTTGTGTAGCTGTTGGTACAGGTAAATATGTAGAATTTTTAGCTGGAAATCGCGATGAATAAAGGTTAATATTTTAGGATAAGATTCCGATATATAATGTGGGAGACTACGTATGTGGTCTTCCCACAATTTTTTTAGAAAGGGGCTATAATATGATTAAGGGTTTGTATACCGCCCACACAGGGATGGTAAACGAAATGAAAAGACTTGATGTTTTGACCAATAATCTTGCGAATGCAGACACTACTGCATACAAAAAAGAAGGCACAACATCTCGTACGTTTGCCGACGAATTGGCAATCAAAATTAAAGATACCTCACATTATGGTCTCCCTCAAACACTCGGTGAAATTTCTTTAGTAACCCACTTGGGTCAGGTGTATACGGATTATTCAACCGGAAGTTTCGAAGTAACCGATAATGAAACGGATTTCGCACTTGAAGGAGATGGTTTCTTTGCGGTATCATTCACGGATAAGGAGGGAAATACTTCCGTTAAACTTACTCGTGATGGAAACTTTGTGGTAGATAACGAAGGTTATCTTAGAACCAAAGATGGGGATTTTGTATTAAATGCAACAGGAGCATTAAACATGGATGCAAATCCTGCGAACTATGTTCGTGTGGATACATTACAGGCATTTGCGGTTGACCAGCAGGGATACATTTATCAGAATGAACAGCTGGTAGGAACCTTGGGTGTTGTTAATGTAGAAAATTATGATTACCTCGAAAAATATGGGGAAAACATGTACAACCTTGTAGAAGGTGGCGTGGTAATGGCTTCTGATGCAAATGTTCAGCAGGGTATGTTGGAAAGCTCGAATGTAAACGTAGTAGATGAGATGGTAAATATGATTGCTATCCAGAGAGCTTACGATGCTGGTCAGAAGGTCATCCGTTCCGTTGATGAAACATTAGCAACCACAGTAACACTTGGTAAAATCCAGTAATCCTAAGGGGGAATACATATTATGATGAGAGCATTATATACGGCTGCTAGCGGAATGAAAGCTGGACAGACCAATGTAGATACAATTGCAAACAACTTATCAAACGTAAATACAAATGGATTTAAAACGACTAGAACAGAGTTTAAATCTCTTTTATATCAAACAATTCAGACAAAAACAACTTCTGCAAATGGAGATGAGAAGCCTGTTGGTGCACAGGTAGGTTTAGGTACAAGAGTAGCTTCTACTACCTCGATCTATACACAGGGTGCATTGACAGCTAGTGAAAGTGCAACAGATTTCGCATTAGAAGGCGATGGCTTCTTTGCAATTCGTGGTGCAGATGGGGAAACCTACTATACCAGAAATGGTAACTTTACATGGGCAATTGATGCTGCAGGAAACACTCTTCTTACAGACGTAGAAGGTTGTCCAGTAATGGATAGAGAAGGTAATGCTATCTATGTTCCAGAAGGAATCAGTGCAGAAGCGATGATTTTTGAACAGAGTGGTGCGATTAGTTACAGACTTCCAGATGGAACTGTAGTAGATATGAACCAGACATTTGGTATTTATCAGTTTAATAATCCATCTGGTTTGGAAAAATTATCTTATAGCAGATTACAGCAGACAGATGCATCTGGACAGGCAATGTTAGAAGGGGAAATGGGAACAACAGCTAGTAAGGTTTGCCAGTACTATTTAGAAGGTTCTAACGTTCAGGTAGCAGATGAAATGGTAAATATGATTATTGCACAGCGTGCATATGAAATGAACTCTAAGGCTATCCAGACAGCAGATTCTATGCTTCAGACAGCAAACGAATTGAAACGTTAGTATAGGAGGTAGTCGTTATGGGGATGGATGTTAGCGGAATTACTTCTATGCTAAATCAGACTGGTGTAACAAATGCTACTACTAGTGCTAATACTGCAAAGACAGATTCTTTAACGAATTCAGTAAATGGCCTTTCTTCCGAATCTTCTGATGAAGAATTAATGGAGGTGCTTAAAGATTTCGAGTCATACTTTATTGAGCAGATGATTAAGCAGATGAAAGAAACTTTCACAGACGAAGATGAAGAAGATTCAATGGCGTCACAGTACACAGATACATTTATGGATTATGCCATTGAAGATGTTGCAGATATGCTGTTGGAAGAAGTAGGTGGTAACATGACACAGCAGCTGTTTGAGCAGATGAAGAGAAATTACAATATTCCAACAGTAGAGGAAAAATAAGATGTTAAGACCACTGTGAAAAAGTGGTCTTTTCTTTTAAATAGGAGAGAGACGTGGAGACGATTAAGGGATATGTAGACCATATTATATATCGAAATACCGATAATGGTTATACAGTTCTTGTGCTCATATGTGAGGAAGAAGAAATCACTTGTGTAGGAATTTTCTCGGATATTGTAGAAGGGGAAAATATCGAAGCAAAAGGTGAATTTATTGAGCATCCTGTATATGGGCATCAGTTTAAGGTCAATTCTTTTGAAGAAAAGGCACCAGAGGATGAGGTGGCAATCGAGAGATATCTTGGTTCAGGTGCTATCAAAGGGATTGGTCTTGCTTTGGCTGCCCGCATTGTCCGTAGATTTAAAAAAGATACTTTCCGAATTATTGAGGAAGAGCCAGAGAGATTGGCAGAAATTAAAGGTATTAGCGAAAGAAAAGCCATGGAAATTGCTGACCAGGTGAATGCGAAAAAAGATCTTCGTCAAGCAATGATCTTTCTACAGCAATATGGCATCAGTACGACTTTGGCTGTTAAGATTTATAATTATTATGGCTCAAGGATTTATAGTGTCTTAAAAGAAAATCCATATCAAATGGCGGATGATATTGAAGGTGTGGGATTCAAAACCGCAGATGAGATTGCCAGACGTGCAGGCATTCGTACGGATTCAGATTTTCGCATCCGAAGTGGTGTTTTATACGTCCTTTTACAGGCGAGTACGGAAGGGCATACTTACCTCCCAATGCAGGAACTGACAGAGCGTGCCAGTCAGCTATTAGAAGTGGATGGGGAGCACATTGAAAAGCATTATATGAATCTTGCGATAGATCGTAAAATTATGATGCAGCAGAAAGAGGATGTGACAAGAATCTATGCCTCTACGTTTTATCATATGGAAGCAAATACTGCGGCTATGTTAAAGCAGTTGGATGTTAGCTATGATGTAGCGGATGCGGAGATAGAGAAACGTGTGAAACGTATTGAGAAACAGACTGGAATTCAGCTGGATGAGCAGCAGCTGTGTGCGGTAAAAGAGGCTGTTCGAAATGGCTTGCTTATTATTACAGGTGGTCCAGGTACTGGTAAAACGACGACAATTAATACCATAATTCGTTATTTTGAAATGGAAGGTATGGACATATTCTTAGGGGCGCCAACTGGACGTGCAGCTAAGCGCATGAGCGAAACCACTGGATTTGAAGCGAGAACCATTCATCGAATGTTAGAGGTAAATGCTGGAATAGAGGGTACGGGTGGATTTGAGAGAAATGAAAAGAATCCACTAGAAACCGATGTCATTATCATCGACGAAATGTCTATGGTGGACATTACTCTTATGTACGCATTGCTTAAGGCTGTTTTGGCAGGAACCAGATTAATTTTAGTTGGAGATGTGAATCAGCTTCCAAGTGTAGGGCCAGGCTCAGTGCTAAAAGATATTATCGATTCAAACCAGTTTCATACCGTAAAATTGAATAAGATTTTCCGTCAGGCAAGTACGAGTGATATTGTAGTAAATGCACATAAAATTAATAATGGAGAAGAAGTCGTATTAGATAATAAGAGTATGGATTTCTTTTTCCTAAAACGATATGAAGCGGATAAGATTATCAATGTTACTCTCCAGTTAATAAAACAGAAATTGCCAAAGTTTGTAGAGGCTACGGAATATGATATTCAAGTGCTTACACCAACTAGAAAAGGACTTTTGGGAGTAGAACGACTTAATACCGTGTTGCAGATGTATTTAAATCCAGAGGATTCTTCTAAAAGAGAAAAAGAGTATGGTGGAACGATTTTCCGTGAAGGTGATAAAGTTATGCAGATAAAAAATAATTATCAGCTGGAGTGGGAGATTCGTAGTAAGTATGGATTATGTATCGATAAGGGTATGGGTATCTTTAATGGAGATACTGGCATCATAGAGGAAATCAATTATTTTGCAGAAACGATGACTGTATCTTTTGATGAAGGAAAGATGGTAGAATATCCATTTAAACTTTTAGATGAATTAGAGCTGGCATATGCAATTACGATTCACAAATCACAGGGTTCGGAATACCCAGCGGTAGTAATCCCTTTGTTTCAAGGGCCTCGAATGTTGCTTAACCGTAACCTTATTTATACCGCTGTTACGCGTGCAAAAAAATGTGTTACGATAGTAGGTGATGATGCAGTTTTCCGTACTATGGTAGAAAACAATTCACAGTTAAAACGGTATAGTGGATTAGCAGATCAATTAAAAAATACCCGGGATTAAAAAGCAGATACTTTTTAGTCACCGGGTTTTTGTTTATTTTTTAAGTTTGTTAGCAAGTTCTCTTTGCTCTTTATACCGTTTTGTCATTTCGATAATTCGCTCATCCGCATTGAATTGTTTGATGGTCTCAGCATCAATTGCGACACGGTTATCCATGGTCTTCATAATATCTACAATCTGAATGCGTCGGTTTACGACTGGATCACTTAGGTCATAGATGTTATTGTCACGAAGGCGAAGGATGATTGGCTGCATGTAGTTTTTGAGGTTTTCTACAAGTACGACAGCTTTCTCTCCATTATTTAAATCTACACTAGCACCGGCAGGAATGATATGTATACACTGTGCTAAAATATGTACGATAGTGTCGTTGAATTCTGCGGTACGTTCACGCAAAGAATTCATGGCTGTAATTTCAGACTGAGGCTTATGTCCCATAAGCATTCCGGTTTGTAAATCAAATTCTACAGCAACCTTTAAAATTTCTGCCAGAAGAAGGATGTCTTCCGTAGGATGCTCTATTTTGCGGTCTGGGTTACCGGATAAAATGTAGTATTCAGCTACTCGAATCGCTTTTGGAAGATAGCTGATAGGGTCTGTAGACATATTAAGGTAAGCAGTACCTTTTTCCAAACACGCCTGTTTGGTCTTGTGGTCGTATTCGGAGAACTCGACATCTTTATCTACGACATTTTTTGACAAAAAGCGATATCCAAATCCATAAAGAATAGCTGCTGTAATTAGAGCTTTAAAATCATCTTCGGAGATATCGATATGCTGTCCTATCATAGCAGATAAGATTGCAACGCTAGTTGCATGTTTGTACATGAAGTCGTGTGAACTTCGAAGATTCTGATTGAAGTTTACACGGTGGGTTAAATTTCCATAGCGCTTTACAATATCATCTACGAGTGCTTCTAACTTATCTAATGGCTCACGTTTATATACTTTTTCAAATATGTCTTTTAATTTAAAAAGGTAAATCGTTTGTGCCTGTTCAAATTCGATATCCTCTCTTGTAAAAGGTGGCACCGGTTCTGCTGGTTCTAGAATATAAATCCCTATCAAATCAAAGTTTCGGATACTGTTGATGGCAGGGATGGTTAGTCTGGAATTTCTCTCATAAAGTAATACACCATCTTTGTTGTAAATAGGCTTTGCGATACGAAGTCCAGGTCTTAATTCTTCGGAACGAATAAATTGCATAGATTCATGCTCCCTTCTTAACACAAATTTCTTGGTTTTATTATTTCACAACTATGTTTTTCTTGCAATCTTTTTAAAGGAAAAAGTATAATATGTTTATCAATCAAGAGGAGACGAAAGCATGTACAAAGTCTGTAAGACGGAACGGTCGATTGAACGTCAGAAACTGTTCCAAACCACATTATTGTCGATGATGAAAAAGGGAAAATATCAAGATATAACGGTAACTTCTTTATGCAAAGAAATGGAAGTTCCCAGAAAGACGTTTTACCGTTATTTTGATACGCTGGAAGATGTGTTGTTTGCAAATATTGATGATGCCATTACGCAATCATTTTTGTATTTGGAAGTAAAGGCGGATTTGGAAGGTTTCTTCACATATTGGATGAACAATAAGTATCTTTTGGATATTCTGGAAAGGAATGGCTTAAGCCCTCTTTTGATTAATCGAATATATGAGAGATTTGTTGGGGAAGTGGAAGCAGACGCAAATATTATTATTTCAAACAAGGATTTAAAGTATTCAGGGTATATTGCAGCTATCATGACAATGCTGGTTTCCTGGCATCATAGTGGAATGAAGCAAACACCAAAAGAGATGAGTTGTCTGGTAAGAGAGATGTTTCGGATAGACTAGTAAAAAGTACTAAATTTGCATATGAAAAAATTGGGACAAAGTGCCACACTTGTCCCATATTTGTCCCCTCGTAAATGAGGGGATTTTTTGTTATAATGATTTTACAAAAATTAAGAAAATAAGGGGGACAAACCAATGGGACAGAACGTTAAATTATCAGCTTCACCACTTCAGGTAATTCGTACAGTAAATGACAAACTTATGTCATACAACGTAGAATTTACAGAAGTTACAGGTGGTACATTCTGGAAAGCATACACTCCAGAACAGATTGCTGGTACAGAAAAATTCGATGTAGGTGGAGCAACAGATATCGCTAGCGCTATGGCAAACTTGATGCAGGTATATCCACCAATCGATTTATACAATGAAAAACTTCGTAAATTAGCAAAAGAATTTGGCCCAGTTTGGGTACGTGTATCTGGTACTTGGGCTACAAAAACATATTATGCTTTTGATGGCGAAGAAACTCCAGAAGGCTACCAGAACAGACTTACAAAAGAACAGTGGATTGGTGTGCTTGATTTCGTAAAAGCAATCGGTGCTAAATTACTTATCTCTGTTGCAAACTGTGAAGGTCTTCATAAAGCAGATGAACCTTGGAATCCCTCACAGGCTGAAAAGATTTTTGCATTAACAAAAGAATATGGTGCAACAATTGATGCAGTTGAATTTACAAATGAACCAAATATGCTTGATATCACAGGATTCCCACCAGGATATACAGCAGAAAACTATGTAAGAGACGAA
>JAZURS010000073.1:0-2841 GCA_045606325.1 Agathobacter sp. | reverse complement strand
CGTATTCTTATCGGAGATGATGAACATGGTTGGGATGACAAGGGTGTATTCAACTTCGAAGGTGGATGCTACGCGAAAGTTATCAACCTTGACAAAGAATCAGAACCAGACATCTACAATGCAATCAAACGTAACGCATTGTTAGAAAACGTAACAGTTGATGAAAATGGAAAGATCGATTTCGCAGATGGTAGTGTTACAGAAAACACTCGTGTATCTTACCCAATCGACCATATCGAAAATATCGTACGTCCAGTTTCTGCAGCTCCAGCAGCTAAGAATGTTATCTTCTTATCAGCAGATGCTTTCGGCGTACTTCCTCCAGTATCTGTTCTTACACCAGAACAGACAAAATACTACTTCCTTTCTGGTTTCACAGCAAAACTTGCTGGTACAGAACGTGGTATTACAGAACCAACACCTACATTCTCAGCATGCTTCGGTCAGGCATTCTTAGAATTACATCCAACAAAATATGCAGAAGAACTCGTTAAGAAAATGGAAGAAAACGGTTCTAAAGCATACTTAGTAAACACAGGATGGAATGGTACAGGAAAACGTATCTCTATCAAAGATACTCGTGGTATTATCGATGCAATCCTTAGCGGTGATATCGAAAAAGCTAATACAAAGACAATTCCATACTTCAACTTTGAAGTACCTACAGAACTTTCAGGCGTAGACACAGGTATCCTTGATCCTCGTGATACATATGCTGATGCTTCTGAATGGGATGCAAAAGCAAATGACCTTGCTGGACGTTTCATTAAGAACTTCTCTAAATATGAAGGAAATGAAGCTGGTAAAGCACTTGTTGCTGCAGGTCCACAGCTTTAATCAAAAATTCTAAATGATTTTTACACCAGATGCTGAAAAGTGTCTGGTGTTTTTTTATAAATTTTACCAATTGAAATCATTTACCTCATAAAGTATAATCAAATTAACAAAAGAGAAACGGGTTTTTACAATATACCAAAGATAGTTTACGAAAGATAATTACCTGGGATGTACGACAATCCTATATATTTAGAACCTACATCACTTTGAACGGGATTCCTATATGAACTGCCAGATGTCAGGCCGCCTCGTATCAGTGGAAGGCAGAACGCAGACTGCGGTTACCCACCTAGCATTTGCTAGGCGTCTAAATTGTAGGAACCGGCATTTCGGGTAATTATAATATACAAAAGATAAATTACATATCTACTTAAGAAAAGGAGTTGCTATATGCAGCTCCTTTTATGATATTAGGTAAAGGAAATTGTTCAAATGAAAGGATTGTTTAAAAAGAAGATTACGATAGTTATTATACTTTTGACATTGATAAGTCTCATTTTTACAGGACTTATATTGATAAAAATGATAAAAGATACACCAAAGAATCAAGAAGAAAGAGCATGGTTTTTTGAAGAATCTATCCAAACAGGACAACCTGTGATTTTAAAGAATGCATATATTATTTCTAATGAAGAAGGAAGAATGAAGTTTTTGTATGATTACAAAACTTATGATGTAGAAGGGGTTATGTCACAGGAGTATACAGGGATAAGTGATATACATATTAATGGAGAAAAAGTATCAAAGGTTTCTATAAAGCCTGATTACGTGGAAGGCGTTTTGCAGTCATATACAGAAGGTGAACTTGTTTTAAAGGAACATGGAGCAGAGAGAAAAAACACATCATTACCAATTTATCAGATTGTAGGTGGTGAAATAAAACAAAAAGAATGGACACAGATGATTCTTGGTGTATCAAATGTACAATGTGTGATGGAAAAGGGAATTGTTTGTGCAATTCTGCTACAAGAGGATGTGGTTCCAACAGACATAAGAGTAGTAATGAAAAATGGAAATGATATTCATTATTCCCAACTGTATGTAAAAAAGCAATCTGACGGTGTGATTATTAATGTAAATAAACATATGCACGATAATGGTATTACATCGTATTCATTAGAGGATACACAAGGATTACTTATTTGTGATGCTGAAGGAAATGCATTAGAAGAAGTATTTGAAGGTAAATTACATTTTATAATGGAAGCTCAAGGGATAGTTCTAGTGAATGAACTGCCTATGGAAACCTATTTAAAATATGTGATACCTTCAGAAATGCCTGTCAATTTTGGAGAAGAGGCATTAAAAGCCCAGGCAGTATGCGCAAGAACCTATGCTTATTCTCATATGACAAACCAATCCTATGCTAAATATGGTGCAAATATTGATGATACAACAAATTTTCAAGCATTTCACAATACAGGACGAAAACAGGAAACAGATGTTGCTGTTGATGAAACCGCAGGAGAAGTAGCAACTTGTAATGGCGAGTTAATTTCCTGTTATTATTACTCTACAAGCCCAGGAGTTACGAATAATCTAACTTCGTGGGGAAATGAAGATAACGAATATATTACATGTGCAGGGCTTGAGTTTACAGAAGGTCTTGATTTAACAAAAGCATCTGATTTTTCAAGATTTATGAGTCAACAGACGGTGTCTTATGATGCAATATCTAATTTTTATCGATGGAAAGCGGTGCTTGATGTTTCTGTAATAAAAGAATCGGAAAATGGTTTGTTAAATGCAATCTCTGTCAAAAAGAGAAATGACGCAGGGTATGTAACAGAGTTGGAACTTGTTTATGATAATAAGATTTTAGTGCTTAAAAAGGAAAACGAGATTCGAAAGGTATTGGGGGAGTATCTTCGAGAAGTTATTCTACAGAATGAGCAGGTTAGAACAGACTTATCTAGTTTACCTAGTGCATGTTTTGAGGTAATAGATGCGTCAGAAGGTCAAATTGTCTTACGCGGTGGTGGTTTTGGACATGGAATCGGAATG
>JAZURS010000072.1:0-6267 GCA_045606325.1 Agathobacter sp. | reverse complement strand
GCGCAAATTCCTCTGCGCCACCTAGATTTTCTTATATTCATATAGATACTCCTGTGGATTTTTTTACTAACATTAAGTATAATATGTATGAAATAAAATGACAAGGAGAAACCTTATGAGACTTCGTAATATTCCAGGAGCAGACGAAGTGGTTGCCAATAGCCCATTTTGTATTCAGACTCCTACCGAACATAAAGGAAACTGGTCAAAGGTCTTTGGTAATGACCATCCTATCCATATCGAAATTGGAATGGGAAAAGGTCGCTTTATCATGGACTTGGCAGCCTTAAATCCAAATATCAATTATATCGGGATTGAACGCTATACCAGCGTACTTCTTAGAGCCGTACAGAAAATCGAAGAAAATCCTTTACCAAACGTAAAATTTCTTTGTGTAGATGCTGCTACTTTACCAGACATCTTTGCCGCAGAAGAAGTAAACCGCATTTACTTAAACTTCTCCGATCCATGGCCAAAAGATAGACATGCTCGTAGAAGACTGACTTCGTCAGAATTCTTGGCTCGCTATGATCAGTTCTTAGCAAAAGACGGACGTTTGGAATTTAAAACAGATAATGTGGGATTATTTGACTTCTCTTTAGAAGAAATAAATAATTCTGATGTGTGGCATATCGATGTGCACACCTATGATTTACATGAAGATCCAATGTTAAACTTCGGAAATGTCATGACAGAATACGAAGAAAAATTTTCTAGCAAAGGAAATCCAATTTGTAAATTAATTGCTTCAAGATAATAATAAGTTTAAAATACAATTACATATAGAAAAAGTTCTTATTTTAGGCAAAAAAATAAGCCCTAAACCTACAATACTGTAAGCCTAAGACCTAAGTGCACCCTCAGGGGCTCGAACCCTGGACACCCTGATTAAGAGTCAGGTGCTCTACCAACTGAGCTAAGGGTGCATATATGTGAAGCGTCTTTCGACGCAAAAGTTATTATATAGTATTAGACTCATAAATGCAAGAACTTTTTCAATTATTTTTTGTATTAGAAAGGATACAATATGAGAGTTGAAGAACGTTTTTTAAATTATGTTTCATACTGGACCACTTCCGATGAGAATGGTACTGTAAATCCTACCAGCGAAAGAGAGTTTTCTCTTGCTAAAGTTTTAGAACAGGAACTTCGTGATATGGGTATTGAAAAAGTTCTCCTTAGTGACACCTGTTATGTTTACGGACTCCTTCCTGCTACCCCTGGTATGGAAAACAAAAAAGCAATCGGTTTGATTGCACATATGGATACTGCACCAGACTTCTCTGGCGAAAACGTAAAACCACAGATTATTGAAAACTATAATGGAAAAGATATTTACCTAGAAGGTGGAGATAAGTGGATTAAAGTAAGTGAATTTCCACACTTAAAGAAATTAAAAGGGCATCGTTTAATTACTACCGATGGTACTACTCTTTTAGGAGCAGATGATAAAGCTGGTATTGCTGAAATCATGACTGCTGTAGAAGAAATCAAAAACAGCGATATTCCACATGGCGATATCTGGATTTGCTTTACACCTGATGAAGAAGTAGGTATGGGGCCAGATAGTTTTGACTTAGACTATTTCAAAGCTGACTATGCTTATACTGTTGACGGAGCATACGAAGGTGACATTGCTTACGAAAACTTCAATGCGGCTAGTGCTGAATTTAATATAAAAGGCGTTAGTGTGCATCCTGGTGAAGCCAAAGGCATCATGAAGAACGCAGCACGTATTGCTTGTCTTATTGCAACGAAACTTCCTATACGTGAAACTCCTGCGCATACAGAAGGACGCCAAGGATTCTTCCATTTAACAGACATGTCTGGTGATGTAGTTTCCGCAAAGCTTTCCTACATCGTTCGTGACCATGATAAAAATTTGTTTGAATCCAGATTGAATAGACTTCGTGCTTTAGAAGTTGCAATGAATCAGAAATACGGAGCAAATACTGTAGAACTTACTATCAAGCATTCATATGAAAATATGTTATCTGTTATCGAAGATAATATGTACGTAGTAGATTTAGCAAAAGATGCTATTTTCTCTGTTGGACTAGAACCAGTTTCTTCTCCAGTTCGTGGTGGTACCGATGGAGCAAGACTTTCCTTTATGGGTCTGCCTTGTCCAAACCTGGGTACAGGTGGATATGCATTCCATGGTCCTTATGAACACGTAAGCATCGACTCCATGGAGCGTGTTGTTAAAATCTTAAAGCAAATTATCGCAAACCCAATTGATAAATAAACTTGTAAAAACAAAAAAACAGGAAGTGCATCTTAAATGCATTTCCTGTTTTATTTTACTTATAAGTTTGCAATAAGTGCTGCGATTTCATCCGGACTCATTACTTTGTTTGGATCTGATAAATCTGGCATCGCAGGTTTTTCTTCTTCTACTGCTGCGATTTCTTCTTCAACCTCTGCGACTTCTTCTGCAGGAGTATCTCCACCCGCCATATTCGCGAATAATGCTGCAATATCATCTGGACTCATCTGTTTATTTGGATCCGATAAATCTGGCATCGGTGGAACTTCTTCTGCCACGGGTTCTTCCTCAAACACTGGCTCTTCCTCTACCACAGGTTCTTCCTCAAACACTGGAGTTTCTTCAAATCCGAAGTCTTCTGCTTCAGGAATTAAACTCTCTTCTTCGAAACCAATTGGTTCTTCTTCTAAGGCCACTGGCTCTTCTTCGAAAGAAGACTCGGTTCCAAATAAATCGTCTACTTCGAATGGATCCTGTGCATCTACTTCAATCTCTGCATCTTCAAGAAGTGTTTCGCCAGAAAGCAATTCATCTGCTACGGATAACAAATCATCTGTACTTGCCATTAAATCTTCAATAGATGTTTCGTCAAATGAAGTTTCAACTGGACTTTCCGTTACATCCATAGATGGTGCTGCATATACAGGTGGTGCCTGCATTACTACTTTTGAACCGCTCATAATAGCCTGGTTCAAACGGAGTTCTGTATCTTTTAACTGAACAAGTAAATCCTGGAGTCTCATATCTGTCTGAGTACCCATGTCAGATAATTTGAGTCTCTGTTCTTTTGAAAGGCTTGTAAATTTTGTATTCTGTGTTTCTTCTACTTCATCCAGACGTTCCAAAACCTGATCATTAGAATTGATAATGGCATCTGCGTTTTCTTTACTACGATTGATAATTACTTTTGCAATACCTTTTTGTGCATTGATAATTTCTTCAGCTGGAACCTTTGATGTTTCCTGAAGTTCACTAAGTCTTTCTTCGATTTCATCAAAACTTTTCTTCAGCATGATGTAGGATGCTTTTTCTGAGCGGTAGAGATTTTCAAAATGCTCATTTCTTGCAGCTTCCTTTTCTGCATTAATCGTCATTGCTGCATTTATTACAACATACACTGCAACCAATGCCACCACCGCAATAAGGATAATTGGTAAATAACTATTTTGGAAATTTATCATCAGATACATCTCTGCAAATAAAATTACCGTCAATACCAATATCGCTATTGTGATTTGAAGTTTTGCCTTTTTTTCCTTTGTGTTATTCATACTGAATATTCCCCCTGGATTTTATTTATATCATAATATAAAAATGCACCTAACTGGATTCGAACCAGCGGCCTACCGCTTAGGAGGCGGTCGCTCTATCCAACTGAGCTATAGATGCATAAATTACAAGCACACCGTTCCCTGCATCCAAATGCTTCCTTTGAATCTTCTTCCAACGGCTGGTTCTCCCAATAAATCATTTTGATTTATTGTCACTTTGAAAACTAAATCATTACATTCAATTTTCATTGTATATAATCGTTCATTTGTAATGGGATTAATCACCTCATCCACCTCTTTGATTTCACCCAAGATGGTATAGTGATCACTTTCTATTCCATAAGGCATGAAAGAAGTGGTTACAATTGAGAAAACATCCTCTTTACGAATACGCTTCGAAATCTGAGAATAGATATCTAATTCTTCTATTGATAAATTTTCGATAGCTTCTTCATTTCCTTCTCTTGCCTCTGCAATTAATTTCTGACGCTTTTCTTGCTTATTATTCGCAATCTGTTTTTCCATCACCTTCTGATGAACGGGAAGCAAAATCTTTCCACTTACAGAAAGTGCTGACAGATTCGCACCATATAAATTTTTCACATGTATATTTGCACGATGCTCTGACAAGAAGTCCGCTACATTTTGTAAGTAGAAAATCAAAGTAACGCCAAGACGTACTTCATCACAAACTCCTGCATAAGATTCTTTCTCTGCATGCTTTTCGATATCAATTTGTTCCTGTGTGGTGATTTCATCTGCTGCCGAAAATGGAATATAGTATTTCATTTGAAATACATCATTCTCATCGTAGGAGCCTCGTACCATAATTCCCACACCATTACCAAAAGATTTTGATAGTTCTGCAAATTCATTTCCATCCGAATCTTTTGTCACTCGCATGATTTCTGGATGTTCAATAATCTCTTGCAATATCATATCCAAATCTTTTTTCCTAATATCAGAAAATCCAATTGCTCTTAGGAATTTATGCACGTTAAATCTCCTCACACTTACCCTTATTATATTCTATCATATCATATTCTTTCTAAGAATAAAATCTATTTTTGGTTTAGAAAGACAATAAAAGTGGTGTACGATAAAATGTACACCACTTACTTTTTACTTATTTGAACCTTTTGCCATATCCAAAGCTTCTTTTTCTTCTGGCGATAAGATAATCACAGAATTACCTGCTATAATTTCTTTTACATAAGTATAGCAACCTTCTCTGCTATGTACCGCGTTCATTACAAAACCATCTTCGGTTTCGTTTAATAATGCTAATGAGAAACTGAGTTTTCCGCCCATCTCATTAAAAGCATCATACTTCACTAAACCAACCTTTTGGAATGTAAACTTCATATTACTAAATAGCTGCTGGATATTTTTTTCGTTAGTAGCATTTGCTTCGATTAATGAATCTACCTGGTTCAATCTGTCGATTAAAGTTTTTTCCAGGCTTCTTGCATTCTTTCCACTCATGAAGATTTTATATCTTTTTTTGAGGTTTGCCATCTGTACTACATTTACAATATATAAAATAAATAATATTACTGTGACCACTGCTAACCCAATAATCACATAATCAGAATGTATTCCAAGTACTTGTGAAATCATAAATACTCTCCTTTTGTGTTACTCTTATTTTTCAACGGTACGAAGTAAATCAATAATTCGATCCAACTCATCCTGTGAATAATATTCGATTTCTAATTTACCCTTCTTTTCATCCTTAGGATTTATATATACCTTAGTACCAAGAACAACTTTCATCTGCTCTTCCAAATCACGGTATACTGCAAGAAGTTGTGGGTCAATCTTATTAGTAGATACAGGTGCATCTGGTTTTTCATTCTGAATATTTTTTACCAGCTTCTCAGTATCACGTACACTAAGTTTTTCATCAAAGATTCTCTGTGCAACTTCATACTGTTTCTCCTGATCTTCGATTGCAAGTAATGCTCTTGCATGACCAGTTGTAAGCATTTCATCAATAAGCATCTGCTGTACTTTTTCATTTAATTTTAAAAGACGCATTGCATTTGTAACAGCAGTTCTACTCTTAGAAACTCTTTCTGCTACTTCGTCCTGTTTTAAATTAAATTCTGTAAGAAGACGTTTGTAAGCCTGTGCTTCTTCAATTGGATTTAAATCCTCACGCTGAATGTTTTCAATGAGAGAGATTTCCATAATTTCCTGTTCTGTTAATTTCTTAATAATAACAGGAACTTCTTTGATACCTGCTAACTTAGCAGCTCTCCATCTTCTTTCACCAGCGATGATTTCAAAATAATCATCTCTTTCTGTAACCAAAAGAGGCTGAAGAACACCAAACTGTTTGATAGATTCTGATAACTCTAATAAAGCATCTTCATCGAATTTCTTACGTGGCTGTTCTCTATTTGGTTCTACTTTATTAATATTCATAAGAACCGCGCCGTTTGCGTTATCCGCTTTTACCTCATTATTTGGTTCTACTGGTTTTTCTACCTTATTAGTAATAAGAGAATCTAACCCTTTTCCCAATCCCTTTTTAACCGCCATGATTAAATATCCTTTCTATCAATAATTTCCTGTGCAAGATTTCTGTAGCTTTCTGCACCTGCTGACTTTGAATCATACATATTAATTGGAATACCATGAGATGGTGCTTCTGCCAATCTAATATTTCTAGGAATCATTGTCTCATAAATTGTTGTATCTAAACTACTCTTTACACTATCT
>JAZURS010000071.1:0-2758 GCA_045606325.1 Agathobacter sp. | reverse complement strand
AGAAGACAGCAAGATGGCTCGTACATTTGAAGTGCCAGAAGACGAAGATATGCAGGCATGGTTTGCAGGCTACAATCTTCTTACTGCAAAATCTACTATCTATGCAGCAAACGTAGAAGAAGATGACCTTGCAGATGATGGTGCAAACAACGCAAACGTAGAAGCTGTTCGTAAACTTGCAGCAGAAGAAAACAGTGAAGTATTTGTAATCTGTGCACAGATTGAACAGGAAATCGCAGAACTTGATGATGAAGAAAAGGCTATGTTCCTTGAAGACCTTGGTTTAAAGGAATCTGGTCTTGAAAAACTTATCAAAGCAAGCTACAGTTTACTTGGTCTTATTAGTTACTTAACAGCTGGTGAAGATGAATGTAGAGCTTGGACCATCAAGAAAGGTACAAAGGCTCCACAGGCAGCTGGTAAAATCCATAGCGACTTTGAACGTGGATTTATCCGTGCGGAAGTAGTAAACTACAAAGATTTATTAGAACTTGGTAGTCTTTCCGCTGCTAAGGGCAAAGGTCTTGTAGGTATCGAAGGTAAAGAATATGTCGTAAAAGATGGAGACGTAATGTTATTCCTCTTTAACGTATAAAAAACAACAATAAATGCCATGGCAAAAAGCCGTGGCATTTTTTTATTACTCGCATAGAATAAATAAAAAAGGACTTTCTATGCGTTTTTTAGATTTATGTGACAAAGAAGTTATCAATATCAATAACTGCTGTTATTTAGGACATGTTCGGGATATGGAGTTTGACGAGTGCAATGGGTGCATTTGCTCGATTGTGGTTCCGGGACCGGGAAAATACATGGGATGCTTTTGTAGAGAAGAGGAATATATTATCCCGTGGTGCAATATTGTGCGTATCGGACCAGATATAGTGCTGGTGAACTTAAAAGACGAAATGAAACACAAAATTTAGTGCTTTTTGTTGACAAAAACCGCAATATAAGGGTATACTTACACTATATTAATATGCGTAATTTGGCAGAACCGGAGGTGGCATCATGAAATGTCCTTTTTGTAGCAGTGAAAACACTAGAGTAATCGACTCACGTCCAGCAGATGATAACAATTCTATCAGACGTCGTCGTCTTTGCGATGATTGTGGAAAACGTTTTACCACATATGAAAAAGTAGAAACTATTCCACTTATTGTTATCAAGAAAGATAATATCCGTGAACAGTATGACCGTTCTAAGATTGAAGCTGGCGTACTTCGTGCTTGTCACAAACGTCCTATTTCTGCAGACCAGATTTCAAAATTAATTGATGATGTAGAAGTAGAAGTATTCAATAGAGAAGAAAAAGAAATTCCAAGTACAGTAATTGGTGAAATCCTTATGGACAAATTAAAAGACTTGGATTCAGTTGCTTATGTTCGTTTTGCGTCTGTATATCGTGAATTTAAGGACGTTAATACATTCATGAACGAATTAAAGAAGATGTTAGGTTAATTTGGAGAGAAAAATAAATGTTCGTATCTGATGTTCGCGCTAGCGAAGAGATATACACTTACAATTCCATAAAATTAAATGTACTTCGTCGAGAAATCGTAGAAGCAGACCGAGCAACCGTCAAAGTCGATATGAAGCAGGCGATTGCAGATATGGAAAAAGATTTTTCTTTACAGCAGTACCAGTATTTTGTAGGAAAGAATCTCCACTAGAGATTCTTTCCTTTTTTAAGATAAGGAGATTATATGAGTATTTTTTTCCCAGGAGAGTATTTAGACTCCACCTATGTGATTGATTTCGATAAATTATATAAGGATGGGTATCGTGCAGTAATCTTTGACGTGGATAATACCTTGGTTCCACATGGTGAACCAGCCGATGAGCGTGCAAAGGAATTGTTTGCTCATTTGAAAGAACTTGGTTTTTCTTGCATGTTATTATCAAATAACAAAGAACCACGTGTGAAAATGTTTAATGATGTAGTACAGGTAAACTACATTTTTAAAGCGAATAAACCAATGCCAGGAAATTATAAAAAGGCGATGGAAATCATGGGAACTACGAAAGAAAACACATTATTTGTAGGTGACCAGATTTTTACAGACGTTATGGGTGGTAATTTGGCAGGCATCCGCACTATTTTAGTAAAGCCAATTCATCCAAAGGAAGAGATTCAGATTGTACTAAAACGCATACCTGAGAAATTGATATTGTTTTTCTATAAGCTGGCACGTAAAATATTCGGTGAGAAGTACGAATCTTCAGTGAAAAAAGGAGAATAATTATGAGAATCGCAATCGGTAATGACCATGCAGCTACAGATCTCAAGTTTGAGATTATGGAGTATGTAAAAGAATTAGGACATGAAGTAGTAAACTTTGGTACAGATACAAATGAAAGTTGCAACTACCCAGAAATCGGTGCACGCGTTGGACATGCAGTAGTAGAAGAAGGCTTTGACTGCGGTATCCTTATCTGTGGTACAGGTGTAGGTATCTCTATCGCAGCAAACAAAGTAAAAGGTGTTCGTGCAGGCGTTTGTTCAGATGTAGCTACAGCTCATCTTATCAAAGAACACAACAATGCAAACATCGTTGCATTTGGTGCTCGTATCGTAGGTAGCGAACTTGCAAAAGATATCGTAAAAGCATACTTAGACGCAGAATTCATGGGTGGCAGACACCAGATGCGTGTAGATATGATTTCAGATTTAGAAGCCTAGGTTTTTTTCTGTAAAATCAAGGAAAAAAGCATTGAAATATGGGCTGTTTTATAGTAGAATAGTCGAAGAATTGTG
>JAZURS010000070.1:0-38791 GCA_045606325.1 Agathobacter sp. | reverse complement strand
AGTTTTGAGCATGCTCATGTAATATCAACTTTATAAAGACCGCCTGCTTAGAGATGCTAGAAAATACTGTAGATGTCTTTCACACGCGTACAGATCTGCCGCAGATAGTAAAAGCGTTGCCAGACACAAAACTTGAGCAAGTCATGTGCTTTTGAAAATGAACGGTTTTCTTCTGATGCTCGGAATTTACATCCCCTTATCATCGTGACATATCTTCTCAAGAATAAGAAAAAGCTGCCCACAAATTTGTATTTGTAGACAGCTCAATTTTATTCCTCTGTTTTGTCAGTGCTTAATACGTCGTCAATCATTTTTTCAATCATCTGTTTTTTGATATAGATATCAAAACTTAAGAGACAGATAAAACTGAAGGTGTGTAAAAGTTCCTGGTCTTCTTCTGGGAAATCTGTAAATGTGTTTTTTGCAATCTGATATTTCTTTGTAAATTCTTTTAATACTTTGGTAGATTCTTCTTTTTCCATATCAAAGATTTCTTTATAGATATCTTCTAAGTTGAAGCCTTCTTTATTTCCGAAGTATTTGTCTGTGATTGGATTTAAAACTGTATGAATATCACTAATGCTCAAAATATTCTTTAAATAATAGATGAATATCAAGCAGAGAAGATGTTCTTTTGAATATTTCTTCTTTACTGGTGGTGGAAGAAGATCATTCTTGGTGTAATTGTTAATCATGGTTTTGGTTAACAATTTATCATCGTCACGACGTTTTGACATTTCTAGCTGGTCATCCATAAAACTGGTTATCTGATCCATATATAAATCAATGTTTGGTATAGATTCAGGATTGATATAATCGATACCATTTAATTTATCAAGTAGTCCAAGGATGGCTTTTTTCATATCTGAATTTGATGTGTTGTTCATTTTAAATTACCTCTTGAGATTTTTTGGTGTAAAAAGTAAAAAATATATTTGTATTATATAGTATTTAAAACTACATGACAAGAAAAAGTGTGTGAAAAATATAGAAGGATTTTTATTTTCTATGTAGATATAATGTGTGGACTATGATATAATCAAAGGCAAACATATGTGCGATAAATAGAAAAGGAAATAGATATGAGTATTTATGATACATTAAATGATGAACAGAAAAAGGGTGTGTTTACTACGGAAGGGCCAGTGCTTATCTTAGCTGGTGCTGGTAGTGGTAAGACCCGTGTGCTCACACATAGAGTGGCATATCTTATAGAAGAATGCGGTGTGAATCCATATAACATTATGGCGATTACCTTTACGAACAAGGCTGCAGGCGAGATGCGTGAACGTATTGATGATATGGTTGGTTATGGCTCGGAAAGCATATGGGTTGCGACTTTCCACTCAACCTGTGTGCGTATTTTACGTAGATATATTGATCGATTGGGCTATGATACTAATTTTACAATCTATGACGCAGATGATCAGAAAACATTAATGAAAGACATCTGTAAAAGATTAGAAATCGATACGAAGATTCACAAAGAGAAGATGTTTTTAAATGTCATTTCATCTGCAAAGGATGAAATGATAGATCCTATCGAATTCGAAACCAGAGCAGCGGGAGATTATAACAAGCGCCGCCAGGCAGAAGTTTACAAGGAATACCAAAAGGTGCTTCGCCAGAATAATGCTTTGGATTTTGATGATTTGCTTTTTAAAACAGTAGAACTCTTTAAATTGGATAAAGAAGTGCTTTCTGCATATCAGGAGCGTTTCAAATATATCATGGTGGACGAGTATCAGGATACCAATACTGCTCAGTTTGAGTTGATTCGTTTACTTGCTTCCAAGTACAAAAATCTTTGTGTAGTAGGTGATGATGACCAGTCTATCTATAAGTTTAGAGGCGCAAATATCTATAATATTCTAAATTTTGAAAAGCATTTTCCAGATGCTACCGTAATTAAGTTAGAGCAGAATTATCGTTCTACTCAGAATATTTTGGACGCAGCAAATAGCGTTATCGCGAACAATGTAGGTCGTAAAGACAAGGCTCTTTGGACAGATAATGGCAGTGGGGAAAAGATTAACTTTGAGCAGTTGGAAAGTGGATACGAGGAAGCGGATTTTATAGCGAGAGATATAGCTTCTAAGATTCGAAAGGGAGAATATACCTATAAGGATTGTGCGATTCTATATCGTACAAATGCGCAGTCGCGTCTTTTTGAAGAAAAGTTCATTGTGTCGAACATTCCGTACAAGATTGTCGGCGGTGTAAACTTCTATTCGAGAAAAGAAGTAAAGGATATTCTTGCATATTTGAAAACAATCGATAATGGACGAGACGATTTAGCAGTTAAAAGAATTATTAACGTGCCTAAGCGAGGAATCGGAGCAACTTCAATTAATAAAGTAACGAACTATGCTTTTGAGCACGAGATTCCATTCTATACAGCGTTACGTCAGGCATCAGATATTCCAAGTATGGGAAAGGCTGCGGATAAAATTCGTCCGTTTGTTATGTTTATCCAGTCTATGCGTGCAAAATTGGATAATGGATACAGTTTGACGCAATTGATTTTGGATATTATTGAAACTACGGGTTATGTAGATGAGCTTGAAGCGGAAGGAACAGAAGAGGCACAGGCTCGTATTGAAAACGTAGATGAGTTGATTTCAAAGATTTCTTCTTATGAGGAGAGTGAAGAACACCCTACCTTAAGTGGTTTCTTAGAAGAAGTAGCATTAGTAGCAGACATTGATAGTTTGGATGAAAGCAGTGACTATGTGGTACTTATGACCTTACATAGTGCCAAAGGTCTGGAGTTTCCAAATGTTTATTTGGCAGGCATGGAAGATGGACTTTTCCCAAGCTATATGTCTATCACGAGTGATAATGCTTCAAATGAAATTGAGGAAGAAAGACGTCTGGCATATGTAGGTATCACGCGTGCAAAAGAAAGACTTACGATAACAGCAGCACGAAGCCGCGTGGTTCGTGGGGAAACACAGTTTAACAGAGTATCCCGTTTTGTAAAAGAAATTCCAGGTCATTTGCTTGGTGGAACCATATATGAACCGAAATCTATGGATGAACCAGTACAGGACAATGAGTACCAGAGAGCGAGAAAGGCTTTCCGTACATCTGCGACATCATATAGTAGTTATGGACAGTCTTCCTATGACCAGAGATATCAGGGGTCAACTTTTGGAGCTGCAAAGAGTAAGGTGCCTACTTATACGCCGGTAAGCAATCAACGCGATTTTTCATCAGCAAATACAGCAAAGTCTACGCTTGATTATGGTGTTGGTGATCGCGTGCGTCATATTAAATTTGGTGATGGAGAGGTTATGGCGGTCGTAGAAGGTGGCAGAGATTATGAGGTTACGGTAGATTTTGATAAGGCTGGAACCAAGAAAATGTTTGCATCTTTTGCAAAATTGAAGAAAATATAAAAATTATAAAATCTGTAATTTTTTATAGGAAAAATGGTAATCCTATGATATAATTACAGTAATATCTTATGTGTTAAAGGAGTGGGTATATATGAAAAATTTTATTGAAGAATTAAAACTCAAAAAGCTTCTTAAAGAAGAAAAGAAAACCAATCCAATCGTTGTGTTTTTAATCGTGGTTGGAGTTATCGTTGTAATTGCGGCAGCAGCTTATGCAGTATATCGCTTCTTAGCACCAAAATTCATGGATGAATTTGATGATGAATTCGAAGATGAGTTTGATGAGGACTTCTTTGAAGATGATGAAATTATTTTAGATGATAGTCAGGATCATATTTTTGAAGAGTAACTTCATGAAATCTTCATAATTCTTATGTTTTTCTCTAGAGAAATTTATATTTGATTTTAGTAAGATGAGCACATGGAAATTTATGATTTCCATGTGCTTTTTGTGTTTGTTGGAAATAGAATATAGATGAGGGAATATAAGAATTATGAGAAGTAAAAGCGAAAGAATTCTGTTGAAGCGAAAACGTCAAATTAGGAGACGAATACTAGGATTTAGTATATTCTTAGCTATCATCCTTGTAGGTGTTTTATATAAATTGAATGTGATACCACATAAATTTTATAGTAATTCAGATTTTGGAATTGTTACATATAAGAGTGACGTAGATAAGGATGGAGACGGAATAGATGACCAGTCTGATATTTTATATGGAGTAAGGGATTATCTTGATGATAAACCAAAATATAAAAGTGTATATTATGCAGGCGGATACCCAGATGACGAATATGGTGTATGTACAGATGTAGTAGCACAAGGGTTTCTCCATGCGGGCTATGATTTGATGGAATTAGTGAATGCGGACATACTTGCACATCCAAAAGATTATGATATTGAAAAACCTGACAAAAATATTGATTTTCGCCGTGTGAAAAATCTCTATGTTTACTTGCAGCATACGGCTATTTCATTGACTTTGGATATTGAAAAAATAGAGGAGTGGCAAGGTGGAGATGTAGTGGTGTTTAAAAACCATATAGGTATCATTTCTAATAGACGAAATGTCAATGGAACTCCATTTGTGCTTCATCATGGTAGTCCAACACAGATTGGATATGAACAGGATATCCTAGAAGGAAGAGACGATATTATTGGTCATTTTCGGATTAATTAGATTGAAAATACACGAGCCTTATTTTATAATTAATAGGATTAATTAGAAAGGCAGAGTGTTGTATGAAAAAGGGCCAAATCGCAGAAGGTCGTATCGACCATGTGGTATTTCCAAACAAAGGAATTGCTATTACAGAAGAAGGAGACCGTGTTGTGGTAAAAAACACCATTCCGGGACAAAAGGTCTCTTTCTTAGTGAATAAAGTAAGAAAAGGAAAGGCAGAAGGCAGACTGCTTGAAACAATAGAAAAGTCACCATTAGAAGTAGATGCATCCTGTCCACATTTTGGGGAATGTGGCGGTTGTACATATCTTAGTCTTCCATACGAGAAACAGCTAGAAATTAAAGAAGCACAGGTTCGTGGAATGATGGAAGAAGCAATCGGTGATAAATGTGAATATAAATGGTTAGGAATAAAGGGAAGTCCATTGCAGGCGGAATATCGCAACAAGATGGAGTTCTCTTTTGGTGATGCATATAAAGGTGGTCCACTAGCATTAGGACAGCATAAGAGAGGAAGTTTTTATGATATCCTGACCGTTACAGAATGTCAGATAGTAGATGAGGATTTCCGTGCGATTTTAAAAGCAACAGTAGAATTCTTTGGTGAAAAAGAAGTTTCTTTCTTCCATAGAATGACACATGTAGGCTATCTTCGTCATTTGCTTGTTAGAAAAGCAGTAAAAACACAGGAAATCTTAGTGGATTTAGTAACTACCACGCAGATGGACGAAGATGCTGATTTACTAAATCAGTGGAAAGATGCATTATGTGCACTTCCGTTGAAAGGAGAACTTAAAGGTGTACTTCGTACCAAGAATGACAGTGTAGCGGATGTGGTCAAAAATGAAGGAACAGAAATTCTTTTCGGTCAGGATTACTTCTATGAAGAGTTGTTAGGACTTAAATTTAAGATTTCACCATTCTCATTCTTCCAGACAAATTCGCTTGGAGCCGAAGTGCTCTATGAAACCGCCAGAGAATTTATTCTCGGGGATAACAAAGACTTGTTAAGAGAAAAGACCGTATATGACCTTTACAGCGGAACAGGAACTATTGCCCAGATGCTTGCACCAGTAGCAAAAGAAGTAGTAGGTGTAGAGATTATTGAAGAAGCAGTAGAAGCTGCTAAAGAAAATGCAGCATTAAATGGTTTGGACAACTGCAAATTCTTAGCAGGTGATGTACTCAAGGTTCTCGATACGATTGAGGAAAAACCAGACTATATCGTACTTGATCCACCTCGTGATGGCATTCATCCTAAGGCGATTGAGAAAATTATCAATTATGGTGTAGAAAATATGATTTATATTTCCTGTAAACCAACATCCCTTGCAAGAGACCTAGAGATTTTCCTTGCAAGAGGCTATGATGTAAAGAAGATTTGCTGTGTAGACATGTTTCCAAATACCGTTCACGTGGAAACGATCGTTTGTCTCACGAGAAAATGAGTCAAAATGGCCCCTTTTTAAGAGGCTATTTTAGGTTGAAATTCAAATAGTTTAACATATCGAAAGAAAGGAATGGTTAAATGAAGCAATTTGGAAATATACAGTTTCATGGCACATTTCGCGATTATCAACAACGTGTACTTGACAATGCAGAAAAACACTTAAAAGATGGAAAAATCAATATTGTTGCGGCCCCTGGCAGCGGAAAGACAGTTCTTGGCCTTGAATTAATCCGTCGCCTTGATTCTCCATGTATTATTTTATCGCCTACGACAGCGATTCGCCAACAATGGGGAGAAAGATTTAAAGATTTATTTCTTGATAATAAAGACGATTTTTCGTTGTATTTTTCCAAGGATCTTCACAACATTAAGTTTCTTAATTCGGTAACTTATCAAGCATTATACACTGCTATTGAGAAGGTTTCGGTAAATGATGACGAAGATGTTGACTGTTCCGATATCGATATATTTGTGGAAATGAAAGAATTCGGGATAAAAACCATATGTCTTGACGAAGCGCATCATTTAAAAAATGAATGGCAGAAAGCACTTGAAAAATTCATTTCTGCCCTTGATAGAGATGTAAAGATTATATCGCTTACGGCAACGCCACCATATGATTCGGAAGGATCGGAGTGGAATCGCTATGTGAATATCTGCGGTGAGATTGATGAAGAAATTTTCGTTCCAGAACTTGTTGGTCAAAATACACTCTGTCCGCATCAGGACTATGTATATTTCAATTATCCGACTGAAGCAGAAATTGCAAGTTTTCGTAATCACAAAAAAAATGCCGCACTTGCGGTAGAAGCGATTGGAAAACTTGATTTTCTTTCTATGGTATGTCGAACCTTAAATGCTGAGAAAAATTATGAACTGTTATTTTCAGATGTTAAGCGGTATATAGCGCTTGCAACATTACTCGAATACTGCGGTTTTGAAATAGAGAAAAAACTAATACGCGAATTAACTACTAAAAAAGAATTGCCTCTTTTCAACATGCAGTATGCGGAAACGGGAATTCAATTTTTGCTTGACGGTGAGATAATTACGGATGAACAGAAAATAGAAATTGTTTCCATACTGAAGGAGTATTCTGTTTATGAGAAAAGGAAGGTAACGCTTGATCTTAACGAGCGTTTGAAAAGAAGCCTAATCTCCTCTGTAGGAAAACTTGAAAGTATAAAGTGTATAGCAAAAAACGAAGTTGTCGCTATGGGCGAACAACTCCGAATGCTCGTTCTGACGGATTATATAAAAAAAGAAAATCTTTCAAAGGTAGCATCGGCAGAGGAATTTAATTCGGTTAACATTGTCAGTATATTTGAAACACTACGCCGCGCAAATCTAAATGTGAATATCGGGGTGCTTTCAGGTACCCTTGTTATTCTTCCGAAATCCATTGACTTGTCGGATGTAAAGTGTAAAAGAGAAGATATTCCAGGTACGGATTATTGCTCCGTTGAGTTTTCGGGTGCCACACATCGTAGCGTAGATTACGTTGGAAAATTGTTTAAGCAAGGAAAAATACAAATTCTGGTTGGAACGAAATCGTTACTTGGTGAAGGCTGGGATTCCCCTTGCATAAATTCTTTGATTTTGGCAAGTTTTGTCGGTAGTTTTGTTTTGTCTAATCAGATGCGTGGACGTGCGATTCGTATTGACAAAGATAATCCAGAAAAATCATCTAATATATGGCATCTTGTGACTGTTGAACCTGAATATTTGTTTAAGGATAAAGTAACGGAACGAATCACAGCTTATCTTAAAGAGGATTACAAAGAACTTACATCGTATGACTATAGTATATTAAAACGCCGTTTTGATTCCTTTATGGGACCAAATTATACAACGGGTACGATTGAAAGTGGAATCGAACGAATCACGTTGATTCAGCCACCATTTGACCATAATGGTATTGAGCGTATCAATAAGGAAATGTTAAAGTTATCTGCAAAACGTGGTGAGGTCAAGAGCAGATGGCGCGGAGAAGTGGCAGACGGAAACTTTGCTGTGGGCATGGAAATTGATATTCCAAAAGAAGCGAAAGTTCCAGTATTTACCTTTTGGAATTTTGCACTAAATGCTATTATAATGGCGACAGAATTGGCTTTAATGCAACTGATTGCGAGACTACTTTCAAATAATAATATCCCATGGACTTTGGGAACGCTTGGTGTGATGGTCGCATTGTGTATTATTTTGTATGATGGCGTAAAAAAGATAGTTTTGCATTTCAATCCTGCTAATTCCATAAAAACGCTTGGTGTTGCGGTTTACAAAACGCTATGTGAATGTGATTTGATATCGCCATCAGCAAAAGTAGAAACAATGGAACATAGAGAATTGTACTATGTCACCCTGCATTTACGAAATGCCTCGATTCACGATCAGAATATTTTTAATGCCGCTATGGCAGAAATGCTGACTCCAATTGAGAATCCGAGATATATTCTTATAGCAAAAACAAAGTTCAAACACTATAATTACAAGCTTTCTTTCGCTTGTCCTTCAATTATTGGCAAAAAGAAAGAATACGTTGAGGTGCTTGCTGAAAAACTGAAAGCAACAACGGGCAATTATGAGCCTGTATATACATATTGCGAGAACGGACGTAAGCTAATCCTTAAATGCAGAAAGCGTTCATATATAACCTTTAACGAAAGGGAAATGGGAATGAAATATAAGGTTTCGCATTTTGAGTGATTGTAAAAAGGCGGGACAATGTAATTTATGAGTGGCAGAAAAGAAGGAGAACACATGGAAAACCAAGAAAAAGTTCACAAAAGACGTGTGCGTTATTCAGGCACACATCCTAGGAGTTATAAAGAAAAATATAAAGAGCATAATCCAGAGAAGTACGCAGATACCATTGCGAAGGTAATCCAGAAGGGAAGTACTCCTGCAGGTATGCATATCTCTATTATGGTGCAGGAAATTTTGGATTTCTTGCAAATTAAGCCAGGAATGACAGGTTTAGATGCCACACTTGGTTATGGTGGGCATACGAAGGCTATGTTGGAGAAATTAGATGGCAATGGACATATATATGCATTGGATGTAGATCCAATCGAATCTGCTAAAACAAAGGAACGTTTGGCAAACCAAGGATTTGGAGAAGAGATTCTTACAGTTCGTCTCCAGAATTTTGCAGATATTGACCAAGTCGTAAAGGATACTGGAAAGAAGTTTGACTTTATTCTGGCAGATTTAGGTGTATCTTCTATGCAGATTGATAATCCAGACAGAGGTTTTTCATATAAGGTAGAAGGCCCATTGGATTTGCGTATGAATCCACAAAAGGGAGAAAGTGCAGCAGAACGTCTGGCAGAAGTAAATTATGAAGAACTTGTTGGTATGCTTTATGAAAATGCTGACGAAGAGTATGCAGAAGAAATCGCTCGTGTGGTAATGAATTGGCGTAAAAAGGGAAAGAAAATCGAAACAACGACGGATTTCAAGGAAGTGATTGAAGAAGCACTCAGTACGATTCCAGAAAAGGTGTTCGCAGAGAAAAATAGAAAAGAAGCAGTAAAAAAATCCTGTCAGCGTTCTTTCCAGGCATTACGTATTGATGTGAATAGTGAATTTGAAGTGTTATATGCATTTTTAGATAAGCTTCCAGAAGTGCTTGAACCAAATGGCAGAGTAGCAATTCTGACCTTCCATTCGGGCGAAGATAGATTAGTGAAACGTTCGTTTAAAGAATTCGAAAAGATGGGGTTGTATAGTGAAGTTTGCAAGGATGTCATTCGTCCTTCACAGGAAGAATGTATAAGAAATGGTCGAGCGAAATGTACAAAGATGCGTTGGGCAATTCGCTCAGAAGAATAATTAATTGAGGGGTTATTATGATACAAAAGAAAAATATACTAAAAAAAGTACAGATTTATATCGTTTCTATCCTGGTAATGTTGTGTTTAGCAGGATGTTCGGAGCCAGAAATACCATATGTCGAAGTGACAGTATCCGATGAGGTTTTCGAGGATAAATTCTATTATGGCTTGTTAGAGGAAGATGATATTCTTACTTATAAAGAAATATATCAGGGGCTAATTAATCATCAGGAAGAAATATATATCCATGGAGAAGACTGGGAGAATGCGTATCGTATTTTTGATTACATATTATATGATTTTCCTGCACTTTTCTGGGTTGATGGAGGAGCAGAAAGTTCTACCTATGACGGATATACAATTCTTGAACCTATTTATGTAACTACATTAGAGGAAAGGGAAAAACGTCAAGCAGAGATAGAACAAGAGGTTTCTGCAATTTTAAATCAGATTCCTGCGGAATATACAGAGTATGAGAAAGTTAAATATGTATACGAATATTTAGTAAATTCTATTGACTATGTAGACGATGCTCCAGATGATCAGAATATTTATAGTGCCTTTGTAAATAAAGAGACCGTTTGTGCGGGATATGCTAGAGCGAATCAGTATTTGTTAAATGAAATGGATATTTTCTGCATGTATGTATCAGGGACAACATGTTACACAGAAGAAGGTGGAGATGGACATGCATGGAACATAGTAAAGGTGGGCGACAATTACTATGTTGTCGATGTTACATGGGCGGACCCAGTCGAAGCCGAAGAGGAGACAACAGATGGAGAAACAGTAGAGGAACCAGTTGATGAGATAGTATTTGCAGATCCGATGGTATATGATTATTTGTGTTGTAGTCAGGAGTCTGTTGCAGATACACATTTTAAAGAAGAGGGATATCCTTATCCAGAGTGTGCATCTAACGACTTGGAATATTATCGACTGATGGGGCGTTATTTTGAGGAACTGGATAAAAATACATTACAGCAAATAATGAAGGATGATATTTCAAACAAAGCAGAATATACAGAGTTTAAATTTGCAAATTTAGAACTGGCAAATACTGCAAGAGATAATATAAGAGGCGAATGGATGCAGGATGTTGCCAACCATTATTGTGAATTGTTTGATGTAGACGAAATGACATATTACTCAGAGATAGATGAACAACTCAATAAAGTTACCATTTACTGGGTATATTAATAGATTGTATACATTGACTTTTTGCTACTTTAGGAGTAAAATTTTGTCTATTGTTGGATGTATAATTATGCATGATTATACATTTGTACGGAATTTATAAAAAAGGAGTAACAAAAATGAAAAAGAAATTAGCACTTATCATGGCAGGAGTAATGGCTATGATGTCACTTGTAGCATGTGGCGGTTCAGATGGTGGTTCTAAAGTAATTAATATTGGTATTTGCCAGTTAGTACAGCATGAATCATTGGATCAGGCTACACAGGGATTTATTGATGGATTAGCAGAAGCTGGTTATGTAGATGGAGAAAACATCAAAATCGATTTCCAGAACGCTTCTGGTGAACCTACAAATGCACAGCAGATTTGCGAATTATTTGAAAGCAATGGTGTAGATTTAGTACTTGCTAACGCAACACCAGCTGCGCAGTCAGCAGTAAACGTATTCCAGGATACAGATGTACCAGTATTATTTACATCTGTAACTGATGCTGTAAGCAATGGTATCGTTGATAGCAACGAAGCACCTGGTAAAAACGTAACAGGTACACTTGATATGCCAGTTATCGCTGACCAGATTCAGATTATCAAAGATATTCTTCCAGAAGCAAAGACTTTAGCTATCCTTTATACATCAAGCGAAGCTAACTCTAAGATTCAGGCAGATGAAGCAGAAGCAGCAGCAAAAGCACTTGGAATGGACGTAATCATTCAGACAGCTACTTCTACAAATGACTATCAGCAGGTTATTGAATCTGTAGCAGATAAAGCAGATGCAGTTTATATCCCATCAGACAATGGTTTTGCTAGTGCAATGGCAACAGTAAATCAGACTGCAGTAGCAAATAAACTTCCAGTTTTCTGTGCTGTAGAAGCTATGATTAAAGAAGGTGGTATTGCTACATACGCTATTGATTATTATGAACTTGGAAAACAGACAGCAGCTCAGGCTGTTCGTATTTTAAAGGGCGAAAGCGCTTCTGAAATCGCTGTAGAAACTCAGAAAGAATTTGCACTTGTAATTAATGAAACATTTGCAAAAGAAGTTGGCGTAGAAATTCCACAGGAAATCTTAGATAAAGCCGCTATTAAATACTAATAGTTAGGGGAATAAAGAAATTATGGAAATAGTTAGTTGGTTGTGGAACATGCAGAGTGGTGCCACCTTAGGTGTTATCTGGGGTATCATGGGACTCGGCTTGTATCTGACCTATCGTGTATTAAATTATGCTGACCTTACCGTTGATGGAAGTTTAACTCTTGGTGGAGCAATTTCAGCGGTTTATGTGGCGGCAGGCGTTCAGCCAATCGTAGCTATCTTACTTGCTACTTTTGGAGGAATGATAGCAGGTCTTGTGACTGGTGTATTACATACAAAACTCAGAATCCCAGATTTATTAGCGGGTATTCTTACACAGTTTGCGTTATATACGGTAAACTTGCGTATTATGGGAAAAGCAAACTTCGGTTTATTAAATCAGACTACGATTTTCTCGCAGTTAAGAGAGTTAGGAATTCCTTCAAAATGGGTAGGACTTATCGTAGGTTTGGTATTTGTAGTAGCACTTATCATTTTGGTATATTGCTTTTTTGGTACAGAAATTGGTTGTGCACTTCGTGCAACTGGTAATAATCCAGACATGGTTAAAGCTATGGGTGGAAACACAGAAGTATACATTATGCTTGGTCTTATCGTAGGAAATGGTTTGGTAGCAATGTCAGGAGGTATGCTTGCACAGTACCAGGGTTATGCAGACATCAACATGGGTGTAGGTACTATCGTAGTTGGTCTTGCATCAATTATGATTGGTGAAGTACTTTTCAGTAAACGTACATACTTCCATCGTTTAGCAGGTGTAATCATTGGTTCGGTAGTATACAGAATTATCATTGCAATCGTTCTTCGTATCAGTATGAATTCAAACTTCATCGTAAAGATTACAGCAGACGATATGAAACTGATTACAGCAGTGATTGTAATCATCGCATTAGTTGCACCAAATATGAAGACCAGAATCCTTTCAAAGTTTGGAAAGGAGGCTAAATAATGTTAGAAATTAGTCATGTATATAAATCTTTTAACATTGGTACTCCTGTTCAAAAGGATGCACTGATTGATGTAAATTTGAAACTTAACGAAGGTGACTTCGTTACAGTTATCGGTGGTAATGGCGCTGGTAAATCTACCATGCTTAATGCAGTAGCAGGTGTATTCGAGGTGGAAAAAGGTAAGATTGCTATTGATGGCACAGATGTTACCAAATTCCCAGAATACAAACGTGCGAAATATATCGGACGTGTATTCCAGGATCCACTCCGCGGTACAGCTGGAGATATGTGGATTGAAGAAAACCTTGCAATGGCACTCCGCCGTGGTAAAACCAGAAGTTTCGTTTGGGGAATCAGCAATAAGGAAAGAGAGCAGTTTGTAGAAATGCTGAAACATTTAGATTTAGGCTTAGAGGATCGTTTGGATTCTAAGGTGGGGCTTTTATCTGGTGGACAGCGTCAGGCACTCACACTTCTTATGGCTACCATTAAGAGACCACAGCTTCTCCTTTTGGATGAACATACAGCGGCTCTTGACCCAAAGACAGCAAAGAAAGTATTAGATATTACCCAGCAGGTAGTAGAAGAGCATAATCTTACTACGATGATGGTTACTCACAATATGAAGGATGCCATCAAATATGGTAATCGTTTGATAATGATGCACAATGGTACTATTATCTACGATGTAGCTGGTGAAGAAAAGAAAAACTTACATGTATCCGACTTGCTTCTTAAATTTGAACAGGCAAGTGGTGGCGAATTTGCAAATGACAGAATGTTGCTTGCTGATTAAGAAATTAAAAGGACTACTTAGGTAGTCCTTTTTTATTTCCAATTTTTACATAAGGAAAAGAGATTTTGTACATGCTACTATAAAGTGTAATTTTTTATAAGGAGCATGAAATATGAGAACTGAAATTTCTGAGAAAATTAAGTATATTGGTGTGGATGATACAACATTGGATTTGTTTGAGAGCCAGTATGTGGTTCCGGATGGTGTGTCGTATAATTCCTATGTGATTTTGGATGAAAAAGTAGCTGTGATTGACACAGCAGATGAACGTATGGAGAAAGAATGGCTGGAAAAACTTTGTAACGAACTAAATGGGCGAGAGGTGGACTATCTCATTATCCAGCATTTAGAGCCAGATCATACAGGTGGGATTTTACATTTGTTGGAAATGTATCCAGAAATGACACTTGTAGGGAATCAGAAGACCTTTCTTTTTTTATCACAGTTCCTTACAAATATAGAAGGTGGTTTGGAAAGTGTTAAAAAATTAGTTGTAAAAGAAAAGGATGTTTTATGTTTAGGTGAACATACTTTGTATTTTTTTATGGCGGCAATGGTACATTGGCCTGAGGTATTGGTGACTTATGAGAGTACAGAACGTATTTTGTTTTCTGCGGATGCTTTCGGAAAATTTGGTGCGTTAGAGATTACAGCGGAAGATGACTGGGCATGCGAAGCCAGACGATATTATTTTAATATTGTTGGAAAATATGGAATAGCAGTGCAAGCTTTGCTAGCTAAAATGAAAGACTTACGTATAGAAAAAATTTGTCCTGCACACGGACCAATTTTGGCCCAACCATTAGAGAAATACATGAACTTATATGATGTATGGAGTCGTTACGAACCAGAATCGAATGGAGTGCTGATAGTATTTGGTTCTTTTCATGGCAATTCAAAGCATGCAGCAGAATACCTGGCAGGACGTCTTGTGGAAAGAGGATTTTCCGAAGTGGTTTTACGAGATGCTGCACGCGATGATATGGCAGAAATTATAGAAGATGCGTTTCGTTATGACAGAATGATTTTAGTGGCTTCCAGTTATGAAGGTGCTGTTTTTCCACAGATTAACGATCTTTTGTATCGTTTGCGAAGCAAGGGTTACCAGAAGAGAAAGGTTGCGATTGTAGAAAACGGAACGTGGTCGCCTTCTGCTGGACGTGTCATTCGCGAAAACTTGGAGGGTATGAAGTCGATAGAAATCGTAGAGCCAATGGTAACGATTTATTCGGTGATGAACGATTGTAATAAAAAAGAATTAAATATTTTGGCAGATGAGATGATTTAATTTCTTCATGGGATAGCAGATAAGTTCTGTTCCCTCTAGATTTTCATGGTGCATATCTACTGCTGTAATACTGAAGTTTTCGTAGGTTTTGTAATAGTAAATTCCTTTGTCGGTATTGCAGCAGCTAGAATACACGGTGATTTCATATATATCTTTTTTCATTTCCACACATCCGCGTGGAAATTCCACTGTCCCTAATAAATGAAAAAATTGGCTGACGCTTTCTTCTTCGGATGCTTTGCATTTGGAATTCATTTTAGCAAAAGAAGCACGCACAAAGCGAGACTGAGAGGACCAGTCACCAGGAAGTCCCATAGCCCCCATACCGTTGCTATATTTTTTGAGGTCTAAATCTTCTGCGAAATGATTTTCGGGTGGGTCATTTGATAAATTCATATAGTTGTTTAGATGAAAAAGTTGCATGTCAAAAGGAGGATTGTTGGTCAGAACACCCACAGGATTATTGTGTACATGTAATCCGTCCTTTAGTGATTCCACTACAACAGATTCCTTCCTGTCTGATATCATCCAGTGAAGAGGCGATAGTGGGAGCTCTGTGCTAAAGGATTTGTCTAGTAGGTTAAGTTTATCCAATAGAACGCGAACTTCTTCAACACTTGCACATTGTCCTAAAATCCAAGGAATAAATTCGTAAGGGGTAATATTGTCTTTCCCATCTTGAGCGGGAAAATAGTAGGCATTCTCTGGAAAATTTAATCCTGCCATACTTAAACCTTTCTCATTTGTTGCATCATAATAGAGCGGATAGTTGTCTTGTATATAGGCTGTACCAATCATGGAATAATGAGAGGAAAGTGTGTCTTTTTCACGAAAGGAAAATGGGAAATTACGTGGTGTGATAGTAATGGTTTCTATATAGGAATATTCAAGGTCTAGATTTCGACCGAAGTAATGGTCTTGAGTAGTTAAAGAAATTGCAGTGCACATGGTAGACTCCTTTCCGTATAATTGATATTATCTCTCAAATAAGTTATAATATGAGCAGTAAATTATAAATTTGGAGTATAATTATGTTAGATGTTTTAACCCGTGCAGGGTGTTTTATTGCAATTATTATTGCAGGATATGTACTGCGTAAAGTGAACTTCTTTAAAGAAGGAGATTTTGCAGTACTATCCAAAATTACATTAAAAATCACATTGCCTGCGGCTTTTATTTCCAATTTTTCTGGAAAACAACTGGATCCGTCTATGTTGGCATATACCTTGATGGCACTTGGAGCTGGAATCCTGTATATGATTTTGGGATATTTGATAAACATAGGGAAGAGTAGAGACGAAAAGGCATTTGGAGTACTGAATCTTCCTGGTTATAATATTGGAAACTTTACCATTCCATTTGTACAGAGTTTCCTAGGACCGGTAGGCGTCATTACTACCAGTTTGTTTGATGCAGGAAATGCTTTTGTCTGTTTAGGTGGTGCTTTTGGCGTGGCATCCAGCATAAAGGGGACTGGAAAGTTTTCCATCAAGAGAGTATTTAAAGCGTTATCAAAATCAGTAGCATTTTTGACCTGTATCACGATGATGATTTTAGGAATGCTTGGAATTACATTACCTGCTCCAGTGATTGAATTGGCTGGAATTGTAGGTGGAGCGAATGCATTTATCGCAATGCTTATGCTTGGTGTAGGTTTTAAACTTTCCGGAGATAAGAGTCAGATTGGAACTATCGTAAAGATTTTAGCGGTTCGTTACGGTGTTGCATTGGTTTTATCCATTGTATTTTATAATTTACCAATTGAATTGGAAGCACGTACAGCTCTTATGGTATTAGCGTTTAGCCCTATTGGTTCTGCTGTACCGGCATTTACAGAGGAAATGGGGTCAGATGCGGGACTTTCTGCCGCACTTAATTCTATTTCTATTATCTGTAGTATCGTATTTATGGTAACTATTTTGGTTATTATGTTATAAAATTTGGAGGTACATATGAAACGAAATAATTTTTTAGATGTACTAAAGGGAATCTGTATTTTATTAGTAATTCTTACACATTTTGACTGGGTGGAGGCGGAACGTCTGCAGTATCTTTTCCCATACTGGATGAATCCTGCGGTGCCAGTATTCATGATTATTTCTGGATATTTATTTACGGCTTCATTTCAGAAAAAGGGTGTGGATTCTTTCAAAAAAGCATATGAATTAAAAGGAATTCTGGACAAAATAATTCGATATACGGTGCCTTTGCTTATTATCTTTGCAATTGAAGTGCCATTAAAAATGTATGTATTTCAGATGCAACTGGGTATTGGAGATATCTTAAACCAGTTCTGGCAAGGTGGATGGGGACCAGGAAGTTATTATTATACCTATATGTTACAGTTTATTTTCGTGTTCCCATTAATATATTTGACAATTCGCAAATGGGACTTTGCTGGTCTTGTAATGTGTGGTCTTGCGAATATCTTTTATGAAGTAATCAAGGTACCAATGGGCATGAGCGGAGAGGTGTTCCGCTTAATAGTACTTCGTTATATCTTTGCGATGGCATTGGGTTGTTATTTCTATATGGGTAAATTTAAGATTAAAAAATGGATGGCAGTGGCATCCTTTGTATTCGGTGCGGTATTTATTTATGCGGTATGTTATGCAGGCTATAAACCGATGTTTTTCTATCGTTGGTCACGTACATCCATGCTTGCGGTATTTTATATTGCACCAATCGCATATTTGTTAATCAAGAAATGTACATGGGAGTGTAAACCGCTGGCACTTATTGGAAAAGCTTCTTACAATGTCTTTTTCGCTCAGATGGTATACTTCCATATGGCGAACCGTATTTTTGACGGAGTAGAAGGCAACTTTGGTGGAATGCTGACTGCGTACACAATCTGTATAGTTCTCGGTATTCTATTCTACAAGATAGAAACACCAATTACGAAGAAGGTTTTATCTTGGAATGCAAAACTCTTTGCAAAGAGTTAAGTGGAGGTACATATGAAAAAGAAAAGTAAATTAATTATTTTATTGGCAACAGTTGCCTTAATGGCAGTTACCTTAGTTGGTTGTGACTGGGCTGGTTTTGGCAGCTCAATTAACGATTTAAAGGGAAGTATTAAAGGTAACACCTATGAATGTCAGTTTTATTCCAATTCAGGAGAGTTATTCATGACTGCAGTAGGTAAAAATATTCATATGAGTCCAAATATCGTAAATGAATATACGTATTCTGGAGATACTTGGGAAAGAACAGAAACCATGTCATCGGTTATTACGATTACGGTTGATGGAAAGCAGATTGAGAGCTGTGGTAGTACAGTGCTTTTCGTTGAAGAAGGATTAGAACCAGATGTGGAATTTGATACATCGGATGTTCATATTTCCAGTGATGCAAATGGCATTGGCGATTTAACTATCGTTGCGGAAACAGTAAACAAATATAAAAACTATTTTGGTAAAGGAACAGTAGTGGTAATCCAAAGTCAGCTCGGAGATCCAATTTGTGCGTTCTCTGGAGATGATGTGTATTGGGAAGTGAGTGAAGATTTACCAAAGACTACCAAACTTATGGTGGATGGAAAGGCGCTTTATATTCATAGAGCGAATTTCCAGATAATAGATAAAGAACTTTTAGAATAAGGGTTTCTAAATACTTCGAAAAGAGGTTTGTTATATATTAAAAGTAGACACGCTTTCGCTCTAGACGAGCTCGTTGCGTTACTAAGTTCATGACGATTGTCATCGTCCTTCACTAAGTAACGACGGTCGTCAAAGGTCTATTTTAATATATAACAAACCTCTTTTCTTAGTTTATAGAAATATCAAAAGTTCCATATAAGAATATGAATATATATCCTATTATTTGGAAATTCTATGGATAAACAATAATTAGGAGAGTTTGATATGCGAGATTTGAGAATTAAGTGTGTACGAGGGAGAGAGGTTTTGGATTCGAGGGGGAATCCGACGGTGGAGGCGGAAGTCATTTTGGAGTGTGGAGTAATGGGACGAGGAATTGCTCCGAGTGGAGCTTCTACGGGGGAATTTGAAGCATTAGAACTTCGTGATGGAGATTTGCATAGATATTTTGGAAAAGGCGTACAAAGAGCCGTTAACAATATTAATACCTTGATTGCAAAGGAACTTATTGGAATGGATGCTAGTAATATCTATGCAGTGGATCATGCAATGATTCAACTCGACGGTACGAAAGACAAGTCCAGACTAGGTGCAAATGCCATACTGGCAGTATCCATTGCAACGGCAAAGGCAGCAGCACAGGGCTTAGGAATTCCGTTATATCGTTTTTTAGGTGGAGTAACAGGAAATCGTCTGCCGATTCCTATGATGAACATTTTAAATGGCGGTGCTCATGCTGCAAATTCAATTGATGTGCAGGAATTTATGATTATGCCAGTGGGGGCTACATCATTTCGAGAAGGCTTGCGATGGTGTGCAGAGGTTTTCCATACATTAGCAGGTATACTAAAAGCCAAGGGGCTTGCAACTTCGGTAGGGGATGAAGGAGGTTTTGCGCCAAATTTATCGAGCGAGGAAGAAGCGATTGAGTATATTCTAGAAGCAATTCGTCAGGCGGGATATGAACCGAAAAAGGATTTTGCACTTGCAATAGACGCGGCAGCCAGTGAATGGAAAGGCATGAAAAAAGGGTATTATATTATGCCAAAATCGAAGAAGGCGTACACTTCTGACGAGTTAATTGAACGCTGGAAAACCCTAGTTCATAAATATCCGATTGTATCGATAGAGGATGCCTTGGATGAAGAGGATTGGGGAGGCTGGAAAAAGATAACACGTGAATTAGGACACAAAATACAGTTGGTTGGAGATGATTTGTTTGTAACCAATACGGAACGACTTTCTACAGGAATAAAGTGTGAATGCGCGAATAGTATATTAATAAAATTAAATCAGATTGGTACCGTTTCTGAAACAATAGAAGCAATTAAAATGGCCCATCGTGCAGGATACACAGCCATTGCTTCTCATCGTTCTGGAGAAAGTGAAGATACTACAATTGCAGATTTGGCAGTAGCATTAAATACGGGACAGATAAAAACAGGAGCACCGAGTCGAAGTGAACGTGTTGCAAAGTATAACCAACTTCTTCGAATTGAGGAAGAATTAGAAAATTTTTAAATAATGGTATAAATCCCGTAATTGCGAGCATACTTATAAAAAAGAAGAAAGGATGCAAGCAGTATGAAATATGTGGTTAATGAAAATTGCATCGGATGTGGATTGTGTGTTAACACATGCCCCGACTATTTTACAATGGCAGATACAGGGGTAGCGGTAGCGATGGATGCTCCGGTTCCAACAGAACATGAAGGCGAAGCAGCGAATGCGGCATATGGCTGTCCAGTTGATGCGATTGTGCAGGTAGACTAAGAGAGAAGTCCGACTTTCATCGTCGGACTTCTTTTTTATTGACAGTAGCCCGTAATGTGATATACTTACTATATGGTTAGTTGTGACTAACTATATAGTAAGACAACTTTCTATTTTTAATATACAGAATAGAATATATGAAAGGATGGTTTATATATGGGAAATATTATGTTTGCATTTGGGCTAACGCTTCTTGCAGGGTTATGTACAGGAATTGGTAGTTTGATTGCATTTTTTGCAAAGAAAACAAATAAGAAATTTTTATCTGTGAGTCTTGGTTTTTCAGCTGGAGTTATGATATATGTTTCTATGATAGAAATTTTTCAAAAAGCACAGGATGCGCTGGTTTTAGAGTTGGGAGAAAAGCAAGGTGCGATTTGGACAGTGATAGCCTTCTTTGGTGGAATGTTTTTAATTGCTTTGATTGATAAATTAATTCCGGAAGCAGAAAATCCACACGAGCCTAGTAATGTATTGGCGGATTGCGAGGGTTGTGGGGATTGCGAAGTCTGTGTAAAGGAACAGAAAGCGAAGAAACAAAAGGAGCAGCTGATGCGTATGGGCGTTTTTACAGCACTGGCGGTTGGGATACATAACTTTCCAGAAGGTATGGCTACTTTTGTGTCAGCATTTCAAGATCCAAGTGTAGCACTTCCGATTGTAGCGGCGATTGCGATTCATAATATTCCAGAAGGAATAGCGGTGTCTGTACCTATTTATCAAGCTACGGGCTCACGTAAAAAAGCATTTATGTATTCGTTTATGTCGGGATTGGCAGAACCAATCGGTGCATTGCTGGGCTGGTTAGTTTTAATTCCAATTATGAATGATATGGTATATGGTGTGATTTTTGCAGGTGTGGCAGGTATCATGGTGTTTATTTCTGTAGATGAATTGCTTCCTGCAGCGAGAGAGTATGGAGAACATCATTTGTCTATCTATGGCTTAATCGCAGGGATGATAGTGATGGCTGCAAGCTTATTGTTGTTCATGTAATTATTAAATTTTTATAAGACTCTTGACTTTATGAATAGAAGAGAATAATATATAACTACAAGATGCGGTTTCGAAAACTACATGTAAAAGTTTTTGAAAACCCTAATATTTTTAGAGTAATCACCATACAATAAATGGTGTCCAAAATAGATGGAGGTTATATATTATGAAGATTACGATTCGTGAGCCAGGAAGTGCTCTTACGCATTATATAGCGATGATGCTGGCGATGCTGGGTGCAGTGCCACTACTTATGAAAGCGACTAATTCACAGGATATAAAGCATGTTGTGGCAATGATGATTTTTATATGCAGTATGGTGCTTTTGTATGGTGCCAGTACCTTATATCATTCCGTGAATTTGACGGGCAAGGCATTGAAGGCATTCAAGAAAATCGATCACATGATGATTTTTGTTTTGATTGCTGGTTCGTATACGCCAGTGTGTATGTTGGTGCTTGAAAAACAGCAGGGATATCCACTACTTGCGCTAGTGTGGGGAACTGCAATTGCAGGTATGCTGATTAAGTTTTTCTGGGTCAACTGTCCAAAGTGGTTTTCATCCGTGATTTATATCGCGATGGGGTGGGAGTGTGTGTTGGTATTTAGACCACTCTTAGATACACTTCCTACCTGGGCGTTCCTTTGGTTGTTGATTGGTGGAATCATTTATACTGTAGGCGGTGTGATTTATGCACTAAAAGTACCTATCTTAGATAAGATACACAAATATTTCGGATTACACGAGATATTCCATTTGTTTATTATGGGTGGAAGTTTTTGCCACTTTATGTTTATGTTTTTATACGTAGCTTAACTAGTGAGAAAAGTAAAAAAGACTTCGTCGACCACACATGCTTGCATGAGTGTGGGCGTATGAAGTCTTTTTTATTTGGCGATTAGCCATCTAGCGATGCCTGAACACTTGGCGAGGTTTTTTCGAGCCTAGTGTGAAGGTATGCACAGCTGAGCCTAGTCGCTTTAAAAGCGACGGAAAGTCACGAAGTGACGTGGGTCGAGCTAGCTTTTCGAAGATATCACAGAAAAAATCACGCGCGGCGATTAGTTATTTATATTCGATAACGATATCCGCGCGTCTATTTTTAATATAACAAGTTAGAATGGTATTTTTATATTCGACATGCCTTTTTTATCAGTTTAAAATTGGAGAGAGCAAGTTGAAAACTATATTTTTGATTTCAACTTGCTATTTTCTGGGTTTTCAACACTTTCATCTTTAAAAAGATAAGAAAATAGCATGTTAAAAGTAAGTAGTTTTGTTTCAACATGCTTAAAATTTGTTCGGGCTAAAAATCGACATGTTTATTAATACTTTTTAATTTCAACTTGTCCATTTGCCAAAAGATAAAGAGAAAAGCTAGCTCGCGTTACGGTGCTTTGCACCTTTCCGTCGCCAAATGGCGACTACTCCGCTCGTACTTGTCTTATCGCCAAGTATGTCCAACAAAAAAGTCATGGAATCGTAAGCAAGCTTACTTCCATGACTTTTTCATTATCCTACTTTTCTCTTTATTTTAATTAAATCGTTATTTTATTGACAAAAAACTGTATTAATGCAATAATACAGTTAGAAGAAGTGTGTTATAAGACTAATACAGTTGGAGGAGCATATGATTTCATTTGAAAACTTTATTATGGCGGATGGAAGTCCGATTTATTTGCAAATCCTTTTATATATTAAACGAGGTATTATAGCAGGAATAATATGTGATGGAGATGAATTGCCATCGAGACGAGTACTGTCTGCATTATTGGGAGTAAATCCAAATACGGTGCAAAAGGCATATAAGATGCTGGAGGACGAGGGTTTAATTGCATCTCGTGCAGGCGCCAAAAGCTGTGTAGTTGTGACCGATTCTAAATTAGCAGAAATCAGAGCAGAACTTGTAGAAGCGGATGCAAAAGAAGCAGTAGCAAAATTAAAACTTATGGGAATTTCCAAAGAAGAAGCCTGCGAATTGATTCATAAATACTGGGAATAGGAGGGTGAGAAATGAAAAGATATGTATCTGTTTTTGAAATGATAGCACGCAGCAGTATTTACAAAGTGCTATCGATAATCGGAGTGATGATAATGGCTCAGGCGGTATGTTTTTACCTAAGCATGCTTAGACCAAGTGGATTGGGAATAGAGTTTTACATAAACCAGAGTCACTACAGATTAATATTTAAAATCGCATATGTTTTGGTTACGGTAGCAATTATTTTCCCAGGGATGAATATTGGAAGTATACAGTCGTACACCTTACAGAGGTTGCGTATCAAAGAAAAGAGAATCTACTGGCTACAGTCCCTTTACAATTTCCTTGCCTACGTTCTTTTGTGGGGAGCACAGCTTATAATGATTTTAGTAAGCACAGTAGTATATCTAAAGAACTTACCAGAGGGTGTAAATCTTACAAATCAAACCATATTTATCGCATTTTATAGAAACGCGTTTATGCACAGCATACTTCCGCTAGAAGATGGACCAGGCTGGTGGATACTGGTACTTATTGGAATTAGTTCGGCTTTTGCAACAGCAGAATTTACGAAATTACAGCGTGAAAGAAAAGTTGGATTTGAATTACTTATTTTACTAGTAGCAGTAATGTTTTCTTTTCCAAGAGAATTGGGATACGAGTTTACCTTTTTAGCTCTTTCTTTATGCGCGGTATATTTTGTTATGTGGATGCGTTGGATTCTGAACACAGTGAGTGATGGAGGTGAAGAATCATGAGCGAGAAGTGGAAATGGTTAGAAAAATACGCACCTTTAGGAATTGGCGTTGAGAAGCATATAAATGGGTTTTGGGCAATATTTGGATGTGCAACAGGTTATAGCATGCTCTTTTTCATTCAATATGGAAATGCATTGGATCAATTATATACATACAAAGCGGGAAAGAAAGTACTAATGGAAGGGGCTATCATTGATAACTTTGAGCAAATAACTTCAGGACTCTTTCTGATGGGATATGCAAGCAGTATCGCGGTTCTTCTGATGATTATATACTACTATTTGTATCATTATCAGGGCAGTAAAATGATGTATCTGATGAAACGTCTGCCAGATAAATGGGATGTGCATAAACGCTGTATTACATTGCCAGTCACAGGTGCGGTACTTATGGTAGTTTGGATGATGATTTTAAAATTGATTTACTATGCAATTTATATAATCTTTACACCAAGTCAGTGTTTGCCGCTATAGAGGAGGGATGAGTTATGTTAGAGATTAAAAATGTAAATAAATTCTATGGAAGAACACAAGCATTAAAGGAAGTAAATATAGAGCTTCCTCAGGGCGAAATCATTGGACTTTTCGGTGAAAATGGTGCAGGTAAGACTACACTGATGAAGTGCATATTGGGCTTCTTAAAATACAAAGGAGAAATTACTTTAGATGGGGAGAAAATCACAGAAAAGAATATTGCAAATATCTCTTTTGCAACATGTGAACATTCTTTTATTCCGAACTTGACACCGAAATTACATGCGGAGTTCTACAAGGAGCATTTTCCAAAATTTAAAGAAAAAAGATTTCAAACCTTGATGGAGTTCTTTGAACTGCCTATGCATAAGCCTATTCGCAGTTTTTCAACGGGACAGAAGAATCAGTTTGAAGTCATCATGGCATTGTGTCAGGGGGCGGACTATATCTTGATGGATGAGCCATTTGCAGGAAATGATGTGTTTAATCGAGAAGATTTTTATAAGGTGTTGCTTGGGATTCTAGAGCCAAACGAAACCGTACTTCTTTCCACACATTTGATAGAAGAAGTATCGGATTTTATCGGCAGAGCAATTCTTATTCGAAAAGGAGAAATCGTAGGCAATACTTCGATGATGGAAATAGAAGAACAGGGGGATACCCTTATGTCTTATATCAAGAAAACCTATAACTATAGAGCAGACCGTGTGGGTCGTGCGATCAGTGAATTGGAGTGGGAGGAGGAATAATTATGAAAAAATCCCTCGTACTATTATTGATGTTGATTGTTCTTATTTCAGGCACTGCTTATTATGCACAAGGTATAATTCTAAAAGAAAAGGACCAGGTGCGGGTTATGGAAAAGGTGCTTTATGGAGATAAGTCGGTGGTAGATGGAGTGACCGTTGATGCCCATTTTGTTTATGACTACAAACTCTTTTGGGATACGATATATGAGATTGGAGAAGTGCCAAAGGTGCAAACGGAATATCGTTTTTATCCAAGGTCACAGGTGGTAGTTGATTTTTCCAATGCAGGTTCCATGTCTTTTGTGCGGAGTGGAATAGACGTAATGACAACCAACTTTGAAAAAGAAGAAACGTATTATGGTTTACAAATTGCTATGAAGGAACTGTATGACAATACACCGAACGGAAGTGAGAATAGCATCACGATATATTTAAAAGATTATATGGATACCTATGATTTTATGGCTGAGTTACAATTGCCTTTCGTGCCTGGAGAAGAGGGTCTTTCATATAATGATTTTACATTCACTTACTATCTTTCAGAGGCTGAACTTAGGTCCGATATAGCATCGTTGGAAGAATCGGGAAGAGACAACGAACAACTGAAAAAATTAAAATCATATTTGGCGGACGTAGAAACTTTTCGCGCGTTTTTTAAAATCCCTGTAGTTGATACAGAAGTGTATAAGTTGGCAATTGCAAAGGATGAAAATGGAGTGGTTGTCGGAATGGGAGATAGCCACAATATGGGAGGTTCAGCAACAGGAGAAATAACTATTCCAGATGCTCCAGAGGTAGAAAATTCTGATTATTTTAACTTTGATGTCTACTCTGCGTTTGATAATGGCGACTGCTATTTTACCTTTAATCCACGTACAGTTCGAGGAGAGTTGGTGGATGTAAGTCAGATTCCTGGTGGTTATGGAATTTATCATTTTACCTATGATAGCAAGAAAGGTGAGATTGACCTTAGTGATTTAAAGATGATATATCCGTTAAACTTTGAACAAAATATCATAGAAATCAGAGTAGATGGTAGTGGAGAGAATATTTTGCTTCTTACCTCTGAACGAGGTCATCATTATATGCAGGTTATAGACAGAGATACTATGACGTTGGTAGATAAATTTATGGTGGGAGATGAGGTGTACTATTATTCTACCTGGACTTATGAAGATTATATAGTTATAGCAACGGAGAACCTTATAGTTTTCGAATTGGGAGAGGATGGTCGCTATACACAAGCCTTTTCCGTTGATAGAAATAATATAGAGGATAAGGTATCCCTATTGAGTGAATATCTCATAGAAATTCCAAATTATGATACGGTCTTTGACTGGAATGGGGAGATGTTGCTAATAGCAAATCGTCTTATTCAAAATCCGGATAAGCAGACAATATATGACGATTTTGATTGCAAGTTTTATGTTGCGGCAGTAAGTGAACAAGGCTTGTTGTATTATGGAGAATATGAGACATCGCTTGCAAATCAAGAAGTATATTTTAATACTTGCCATTTTAATACAGATATGGAAGAGCCAATTCTTGTTCGTTGGAAATAAGTTATATACAATCTATCTTCTAGACCATTGCAAAAGGATGTGCTATAATAATCCATTATAAAGAAAATGGGGTTTTAGGATGAAAAAACTAGCATTTGGTCTTATGAGACTTCCACAATTAGATGAAAATGATGCCACATCCATTGATATTGAACGTGTCAAAGGTATGGTAGATACCTTTATGGAACAAGGCTTTACATATTTTGATACTGCGGCTCCTTATCATGGAAAGCACAGTGAGATAGCTCTTCGTGAAGCGGTAGTAAAGAGATATCCGCGTGAAAGTTTTGTAGTTGCAGATAAATTGTCTTTCGGAATGATCGATAAGGCAGAGGATATGCAACCTTTCTTTGAGGGCCAGTTAGAACGTACGGGATTAGATTACATAGATATTTATCTGCTTCATGCCTTAGGGAAAGAGTCTTATGAAAAAGCACAGAGTTTTAAAGCCTTTGAATTTGCTGCTCAGAAGAAAGCAGAAGGAAAAGTAAAACATGTAGGATTTTCATTCCATGACAGTGCCGAAGTTCTGGATCAGATTTTGACAGAACATCCTGAAGTAGAATATGTACAGCTCCAGCTTAACTATTTAGATTGGGAAGATGAAAATGTGCAGTCTCGCAAATGTTATGAAGTAGCAGTAAAACATGGGAAGAAAGTGCTGGTTATGGAACCTGTAAAAGGTGGTGCGTTGGCAAAGGTTTCCCCACAGGTAGAGAACTTATTAAAAGAGCATAATCCAGACGCATCTCCGGCATCTTGGGCAGTTCGATTTGCTGCGAGCCTAGAACATGTAGTCATGGTTCTTTCTGGTATGAGTGATGAAGCACAGATTGCAGATAATACCAGTTATATGAAAGAATTTGTACCTTTGAACGAGGAAGAGATAGCGGTTTTGGAACAGGCAGCAGATATGATTCGTAATGATATCGCTGTTCCATGTACAGGTTGTGCATATTGCGTAGCAGATTGTCCAAAGAATATTGCCATTCCAGATTACTTTACGATGTATAATAAAGTAAAACGTTTCCAGGGCGTTGGTCTTGGATGGGAAAAACAAAAATATGCAAAGAAAGCAGAGGAGAGAGGAAAAGCCTCTGATTGTATCGAATGTGGATTGTGTGAGGGACATTGTCCACAGCATATTGAAATTCGAAAATGTTTAAAAGATGTAGCAGAAGTTCTTGAATAAATAGAAGGGATGTTTTAACAGGGGGAGTAACATGTTTTTAGGTGTTCAGATTGTATCTATTGCAATAATGATATATGTAATTACGGGATTTACCATGCTTAGGAAATTGCCTACGTTATCAACACTTTGGTTTCACCGTTTTTTATATGTTGCAGTAGGCTGTTTCTGTCTGGAGATTTTTTCGTTATTAACTTTATACGAAATATTACCAGCGGAATGGAATCCGATATCACATAAATTGTTCTTTATCTCATTAGTGGCAGTACTACATAGTGTTTTGCTTTTTATTGATATCAAAGCTAGAAACCAAAAAAGATATTCGTTTAAGGAAGGATTTTTCCGTTCGATTTCATTGGTGCTTACTGTGTTTGTAATGATATTTGGTGAATTGAGTTACCATATCGATGGAAAAGTAAGATACTCACAGGGAACTATGGTATTGGGAATTTCCTGGGTTGCAGCGGGATATTTCATTGCATATGTGGTTTTGGTTTACAGAATTAGACATAGAATGTCAAAAATGGAAAAAGGAAGTTTTCTCTTTATATTTGCACTGATTATTCTTGCAACCATCTCACAGTTGCTTGTTCCATCGTTGTTGCTCACATCTATGAGTATTTCAATGCTGGCATTGAATATTTTTATGGTTTACGAGAATCCAAGACAGTATGCGGACTTAGAAGTAAGGGATGCCTTAAATAAATCTGCTTTTTTAGCGGTGCTGAATGAGTATATAGCACGAAAAAAAGAATTTTATATTGTGAGTATGACCATGGCGAATTCTCAAATGATTCGAGAGGCTATGGGATATAAAGCGTCTATGGCATATATACAGGATGCAGCGGCTTATATGAAGAAGTATGCGGAAACAGATCTTGTGTTCCATCCTAAGAGATATTGGGTAAGCCTTGTTTTTACAGATAAAAAGAAATATTATTCATTTATAGAAGAACAGAGAGAGTTGTTCTTGCAGCAGGGATATAATGAACATGGAACTGCAAGATTCTTCATAAATATTTTGAAGTGTCCAGATTATGCAAATGGTGTAAATGATGTCATCAAGGTTTTAGACTATATGGATAAAATCAAGCTGGATATTAAAGAAGATATTTTCCGTATTGATGAAAAGATTTTGGAAGAAAAAAATAAAATAGTAAAAATAGAAACTATGCTTCAGGATGCCATTGATAACGATGGTTTTGAAGTACACTATCAGCCAATCTATTCCAATACTCAGAAGAAATCGGTTTCGGCAGAGGCACTTATTCGTTTGAAAGACACCCAGACGATGGGATATGTTTCTCCAGAAGAGTTTATACCAATCGCAGAAGAGAATGGTATGATTCACGAGGTGGGGGATATTGTTTTCAAAAAAGTATGTAAATTTGTTAGAGATAATCAACTTGATGAAAAAGGTATTCATTACATAGAAGTGAATTTATCTGGTGCACAGTTTATGGATGATAAATTAAATGAATTATTATCCCAGCATGTAAAAGAATACAATATTTCTCCAGAGTTTATTAATCTGGAAATTACGGAAACTGCTTCAGTGGAAACAGCCGCAATGTTGGAGTATAACATGTATCGTTTAAAAGAAAATCATTTCAAGTTTTCTATGGATGATTTTGGAACTGGTTATTCTAACTTAGCGAAGATTGCACATTCCAACTTTGATATGATTAAATTGGACAAGAGTTTGATTTGGCCATGTTTTGATAAGTTTACAGAAGAGGAAGCACGTATTATTTTAGAGTCTTCAGTAGATATGATTTTGAAACTTGGAAAAGAAATTGTGGCAGAAGGTGTAGAAACAAAAGAACAGGCAGATTACCTTACAGAATTAGGTGTAGAGTATCTTCAGGGATTTTATTTCTCGAAGCCATTGCCAGAAGACAAATATCTTCAATATATACAGAAATAAGATAAGCCCCGCAAATGCGGGGCTTGTTTTTATAATACTTTTGATAAGAAGTCTTTTGCTCTATCCGTTTTTGGATTTGAGAAGAACTCTGCTGGAGTAGCTTCCTCTAAAATCTTCCCTTCATCTAAGAAGAGCACGCGGTTTGCAACTTCTTTTGCGAAGCCCATTTCGTGGGTAACAATAACCATGGTAAGTCCTTCCTGAGCAAGGGATTTCATAAGATCTAATACTTCCCCAACCATTTCAGGGTCGAGGGCACTAGTAGGTTCGTCAAAAAGAATTACATCTGGGTTCATTGCAAGTGCACGAACGATAGCTACACGCTGTTTTTGTCCACCAGAAAGGGTAGAAGGATAAACATCTGCTTTTTCTTCCAGTCCTATACGTTTTAAAAGATTCATGGCATTTTCTTTTGCTTCTGCTTTAATTTGAGCCTTTGTGGTTGAAATAGCCACAGGGCTTTCTTTTTTATCCGCAGATTTAAAAAGATTCGTGATTGGAAGAAGGGTATTTTTACGTTTTGCTTTGTTAAGTTCCTGTGTCTGTACATGTACAGGAGCAAGCATAATATTTTCAATTACAGTCTTGTTGTTAAAAAGATTAAAGTGCTGGAATACCATACCCATTTTACGACGATGAATATTGATATCTACACTAAAATCTGCAATGTCTACACCATTAAAGATAATCTGACCACCAGTTGGGTCTTCCATACAGTTTAAGCAACGAAGGAAGGTGCTTTTTCCAGAGCCGGAAGGTCCGATGATACATACGATATCACCTTTGTTGATAGTGGTAGAGATACCATCTAATACATTTTTATCACCAAAGTGTTTTTCAAGATTAATTACGTCTATCACTCTTTCTCAAGCTCCTTTCCATAAGTTTTACGCCTGCACTGATAATCAGAACAAGTACAATATAAATAAGTGCCATTACGATGTATGGAACCATAAATTCATAACTGTTTGAACCGATACGGTTGAAAGCAAGGTAAAGGTCTGTTGCACCTACGAAACTTACAACAGAAGTTTCTTTTACTAATGCGATAAATTCGTTTCCGAGAGTAGGAAGAATGTTTTTAACAGCCTGTGGAATTACGATTTTCATCATTGTAGTTCCAAAACTTAAACCTACTGCACGTCCAGCTTCCATCTGTCCACCATCTACAGAAAGAATACCGCTTCGCATAATTTCTGAAATATAAGCACCACTGTTAAGACCAAAGACCAGTATAGCAACTTCAAGTCCAGTCATACGCACCCCTAAAAGAGGGAAGAGTACGTAGTAGAAAATTAAAAGCTGTACTACGATTGGTGTGCCACGAAAGGTTTCTACATAGAAGTTACAGATAACATTTAAAATACGTGGCAATAGTTTGTATTTTGGTATAACGCGAACAGTTGCAATAAGGGTACCGATAACAATACCGATTAGTAAACCACTTATCGCGATGATTAAGGTGTTTTTAAGACCTTCAATAACTTGTAGGTAGCCTTGGTTTCCGATAAAGATATCCAGGAAACGCTGTACCTTTACATCAAAATTTCCCATGTTTGTTCTCCTGATAAAAGACAAAATTAGTGGCGCATAAAGTTGTATGCGCCACAATTTAGAATTCTAAATAAATTTAATTACTGAACAGCATTAATAGATTCAACAATCTTTGCAGCAGGTGCTGAGTCGATAATAACATAATCAACGCCACCATTCAATAAGTCTTGAATTGCAAGTGAACCATTTGCAAATGGAACACTAGTTACCGCATATCCTGCAAATCCCCAGTCTTCATCACCTTCTACATAGAACTGACCAGTAGTACCTCTCTGTGTACCAATTTTGCAAGAAGCATCTTTGCCATTTAAGATAGTTTCGATATCTGCTGCAGTTTTGCATGCGTCGAATTCATCACAGCTAGCTAATACAACGAGCTGCTGAGAAGCATCATAGTAAGAATCAGAGAAGTTTACAAGTTCCTGTCTCTTTTCGTTAATTGTAAGACCTGCCATAGCGATATCACATTTTTTCTGCTGAACATTTAAACATACAGCATCGAAATCCATATCCATGATTACTAATTCTTTTCCAAGTTCTTTTGCAAGGAGAGCAGCGATTTCCATATCAATTCCGAGATATGTTTTTCCGCCATCTTCTGTATATTCAAAAGGAGCGAATGCTGCGTTTGTAGCAACTACTAACTGATCTTTACTTTCGTCAAGTTCTGCAGAAACAACTGCTTCTGGTGTACCATCACCAAAGTATTTGTTGCAGATTGCATCAAAAGTACCATCTTCTTTGATTTTTTTGATGAAAGCATTTACATCATTAAGTAGTTCTGGCTGATCTTTATCAACACCAAATGCATACTGTTCTTCTGTAAGGTTGATTTCGATAACCTTTGCACCAGCAGGTGCATTGTCTCCGTTGTCCTTTGAACCACCACAAGCGGTTAATGTGCCAAGCACCATTATGAGTGCAAGAGCAAGTGCCATAAATCTTTTCATTTTTTTGTCCTCCGTTTTTTAAAATATGCATAAAATCATGTATAAAATGTATATTTATGCAAAAAACTCATGGGATTAATATACTACTTCTTATTATAAAAAGCAATAAAAAAGACTTTTTAAATGATAATTTGTGCAAAATGAGTTGTTTTTTAGTAAAACTTAGTAATTTCTTGTGGCATTTTACAACGATTATGGTACAATTATTACGTATAGTGTGGATTGCTATATATATAAGGGGAAATAAGGGCGCGAATATTTTATATTAGGAGAAGGCTCGATGAAAAAACAAGGGATGACAAAAGAGGAGAAGTTAGCACTTGCTGCAGAAAAGAAAGCTGCTAAGGCTGCAAAAAAAGCAGAGAAGAAAGCGGGAAAGAAATCTGCAAAGAAGGCTAAATCAAATGGTCAGAAGGCGAAATTTGGTATTCAGGCGAAACTTATGATTTTCATTATTCCAGTAATGATTGTTTCGTTCTTTGGATTGACAATGATTGCTTATAATACTGCAAAGGATAGTATTGTAGCTAAGACAGAAGATTTATTAAAAGCGCAGACTACTGTTACTGCTAGTGAAATCGAAAACTGGATGTTGAAGAATCAGCAGATTTTTGAAACAGTTGCAAACACCATTGAAGATATGGGTATGTCTGATGCAGAGACATTGCAATATTTGTCTAATTACTATAATACTTATGAGGATTTTCCAAATGGTATATATATTGCAACAGAGCATAACGAATTGATTGATGCTTCAGGTTGGGAACCTGAAGGGGATTTGCGCGAAACAGAATGGTATCAGGAAGGTTTAATACATACAACATTCCAGATGGGCCGTCCATATCAGGATGAACTTACAGGCGGACAGGTTGTATCCGTTACTCGTTTGATAGAAGATTTCGGCGGAAGACAGGCAGTTGTTTCTGTTGATATCAATTTAAGTAGTGTGGCTAAAGCTGTATCTTCATCTAAAGTAGTTGGTGAGGGTGGAGCAACTGTTATGGATACGAGCACAGGTATCATTATTGCAGATAGAACCAATCCTATGGCAGTGGGTAAAGCTGCTTCTGAAGAAGGAAGTGCTTTATACAAAAAGATTGGAGAATTAGTAAAACAATATAAAGTTGGTTTGCATTCAGTTGAAGTAAACGGAAATACATATGAAATAGTATTGGATCAGTTAGATGGTACAAGCTGGTATCTTGTTACTTACACTGCTTCAGATAGTATTTATGGTGAATTAACTACACTTACTACTTTGTTAGGTGCATTTAGTGCTGTAGTTACAATCATAATGATAATCATTCTGATTGTGTTAATTAGAAGAATAACAAAACCATTACATAAACTTACCGATACTATCGTTGCTGTAACAGGCGGTGACTTTACAGCAGATGTGCTTATCCAGGGTAATGATGAAGTTACCGTTATGGCTAGAAGCATGAAGGAATTCTTATCTGTAATGCGCGAGACATTGGGCTCTATCTCAAATGTGTCAGATACAATTGATACACAGGCAAAAGGAAGTAACCGTATTTCTGGTGAACTTCATGAGTCTGCAGTGGGCCAGTCAGAAGCGATGAACCAGATGAGACAGAACCTTGAAGAATTGGTAGACTCAATCGGTGTTATTGCAGATAGCGCTACGAAATTGGCTGTAGTAGTATCTGAAACAAATGAATCTGGTAGACAGGCGATTGAAAATATCGAAGATACTATGAAGGAAGCTGCAGGCGGCCGTGATAGTATGAATTCAGTTACCGTATCTATGAGTGAAGTAAAAGAAAGTATGAATACTCTCGAAGTTGCTATCACAGATGTAGGTACAGCAGCTGTTAAGATTAATGAAATTACAACAACTATCAGAAATATTGCGGATGAAACGAACTTGCTTGCTTTAAATGCTAGTATCGAAGCTGCAAGAGCAGGTGAAGCGGGTAGAGGTTTTGCGGTAGTTGCTACTGAGATTAAGAAGTTAGCAGAAACATCAGGTGCTGCTGCAAACGAGATTTCAGAATTGATTGATTCTGTAACTGGTTTAATTAATGAGACAGTAGAACAGAGTCACCAGAGTATGGAACAGATTAACTCTAGTGCAGAATTAGTAGATGTAGCATCAGATCAGTTTAATAATATCTTCCAGAGTATTGAAAGTACGAATGATATTATTCAGGGCATGATTTCTCAGATTTATGAAGCAAACGATGTAGCTACTAATATGGCAGCGATTACAGAAGAACAGTCTGCTTCAGCAGAAGAAATTGAAGCAACAGCGCTTAGTGTTCAGGAACTTGCAAATGCAGTTACTGAAAACAGTTCTAGCGTAAGTGATGATTCATCACGTCTGGCTGGTACAGCAGAAGATTTGAAGAGTCAGATTGGTAAGTTTACTATCTAGAAAGAGAAAAGTAGAATAACAAAAAGACATGGAATTAAGTTTGCTTAATATTCCATGTCTTTTTAGTTATTCGTGCTTGGCGATGAGCCAAGTAGCGAGCAGAGGAGTTGCGAAGCAACGGAAAGGTGCATAGCACCGTAATGCGAGCTACCTTTTCTCTACACTTGGTTAAATCTTATCCTTGCAATACAAATCACTGTGCACTATAATTTTAATGTGATTTTTTCACAAATGTATGATACAGGAGGAACTATAATGAGTATCAGAGTTGGAATTATGGGATATGGAAATCTTGGTAGAGGAATCGAATGTTCATTGAAGCAGAATGCAGATATGGAACTTGTAGCGGTTTTTACCAGAAGAGATCCTAAGACGGTTCAGATTTTAAGTGAAAACGTGAACGTATATCATGTAGATGATGCACCAAAGATGAAGGATGAAATAGATGTTTTAATTATGTGTGGCGGTAGTGCTACAGATTTGCCTAAACAGACAAAAGAATATGCGAAGTATTTTAATGTAGTTGATAGTTTTGATACACATGCAAAGATTCCAGAACATTTTGCAGCAGTAGATGAAGTGGCAAAAGAAAACGGAACAGTTGCTATGATTTCTGTTGGTTGGGACCCTGGAATGTTTTCTTTAAATCGACTTTATGCAAATGCCATTTTACCAAATGGTAGTGATTATACTTTCTGGGGCAAAGGTGTAAGTCAGGGACATTCGGATGCGATTCGTCGTGTGGAAGGTGTAGCAAATGCAAAACAGTATACTGTTCCAGTAGAAGAAGCATTGGAAAGAGTTCGTAACGGAGAGAATCCTGAACTTACTACGAGAGAAAAGCATACTAGAGAATGTTATGTTGTAGCAAAAGATGGCGCAGATAAGGCTAAGATTGAGGATGAAATCAAAAATATGCCAAACTATTTCGCGGACTATGATACTACAGTAAACTTCATTTCAGAAGAGGAACTCATGAAGAATCATGCAGGTATTCCACATGGTGGTTTTGTAATTCGTAGTGGAAAAACTGGATGGAATGAAGAAAATAATCATATTATCGAATATAGTTTGAAATTGGATTCTAATCCAGAATTTACTGCTTCTGTTATAGTGGCTTATGCACGTGCAGCATATCGTATGAGCAAAGAAGGGCAGAAGGGCTGCAAGACAGTTTTCGATGTAGCACCAGCATATTTAAGCCCTGTAAGCGCTGAAGAATTAAGAGCACATTTGCTCTAATATAATTTTATATCACTAATGATAATGGGGAAACTTATGAACAAAGCAAAATGGCAGTCTTATCCAAGACCACAGTTAAGAAGAGAAAGTTACTATAATTTGAATGGAACATGGGAGTTAGATGGACAGGAGATTCAGGTTCCATTTGCACCACAGTGTCGTTTGTCAGAATATAAAGGGAATGTTGGAGAACAACTAGTTTATAAGAAAAACTTTGAGCTTCCTGCAGATTTCACACTTCCACGTGTAATATTACATTTTGGAGCAGTAGATGAAGTGGCAGATGTATATGTAAATGACATACATGTTGGAAAGCATGAAGGTGGATATTTGCATTTTTCATTTGATATTACAGACGCTGTAAAAAAGGATGAAGAGAATGAGCTGCGTGTAGAAGTTGTGGATACTTTATCTCGCGTATATCCATATGGAAAACAGTGTAAGAAGCGTGGTGGTATGTGGTATACCCCAATTAGTGGCATCTGGCAGACAGTTTGGATGGAAAATGTACCAGAAAACTACGTAGAAGAGATTAAGCTTACACCATCTATGACTGATTTAGAAATTGCAATTGTTGGAAATGTAAGTGGTTTTACGGCAACAGTTTTAGATGAAGGAAAAGTAGTTGTAGAGGAGACATTTACAGAGAATACAGGAAAAGTAGTGGTTCCAAATCCTATTCTTTGGGATGTGGAAAATCCTCATTTGTATGATTTAAAGATTGTGGCAGGAGAGGATGAAATCGCGTCTTATTTTGCGCTTCGTACGGTAGAAATAAAGAATAAAGATGGAGTAAATCGTATTTGCTTGAATGATAAACCAATCTTTATGCATGGTCTTTTGGATCAGGGATATTATGAAGATGGTATTTATCTTCCAGAAGACGAGGAAGAATTTACAAAAGATATCCTACGCATGAAAGAACTTGGTTTTAATATGCTTCGTAAACATATCAAGATTGAGCCGGAAAAATTCTATTATGAATGCGACCGTTTGGGTATGTTGGTGTTACAGGATATGGTAAATAATGGTGGATATTCATATATTTTGGATACAGTACTTCCAACCTTTGGATTCAAGAAGAGAAATGACTGTAAAGGACGTTATCAGGACCCAGAATGTAAGAAGGTATTTGAATGGCATATGAAGGATACACTTCATGATTTATACAATCATCCATGTATCATCGGTTACACCATTTTTAATGAAGGCTGGGGACAGTTCGAAAGTGACCGTATGTATGATATTGCAAAATCGATTGATAGTACTAGATTTTATGATGCAACTTCTGGATGGTTCGCACAGTCAAAGAGCGATTTAGATAGTGAACATATTTACTTTAGAGCAGAAGAACTGCATGCAAAGACACGACCAATGTTCTTATCAGAATGTGGTGGTTTTTCATACGCAGTTGAAGGACATATGTTTAATACTGAAAAATCGTATGGATATGGAGCATGTAAGAGTTCGGAAGAACTTACAGATCGTATTGTAGACATGTACAAGGTAATGGTTTTGCCAGGTATCAAGGGCGGTGTTTGCGGATGTGTTTATACACAGGTAAGTGACGTAGAAGATGAAATCAATGGTATGTACACTTATGATCGACAGGTTTGTAAGGTAAATAAAGAGAAGATGCAGGAACTTGCAGTTAGCATCTATAAGGAAATAGAGGGATAAATATTCCTTGGGGAAGGTTTTTATGAACAAAAAGATTACAATGAGCGGAAAACTTGCATTGGACTATGAATTTGAAGAATATTGTGAGGCAATTAAGCAGTTTGCGAAATGTATGGAAGACTATCTGTACTTCTATGACATCTCACAGGATAAGTATTATATTTCGGAAAAAGCATTAGAAAGATTTGCAATTCCGCAGAATCTTTTTACTGATGTACTTGAAACTCATAAGAAGTTTGTATATGAAGAAGATGTTGATATGCTTGTAGCAGATCTGGAAAAGATGGTTTCTGGTGAAAAGGATGAGCATGATATCGAATATCGTTGGATTGGAAAAGAAGGAGAACCAATCTGGATTAATTGTTGTGGCCGTTCGATTAAGGATGAAAATGGAAAGCCTAAATATATGTTTGGCTGCGTGAATGAAATCGGTAGAAGACGTAAGGCTGATAATGTAACTGGCTTAAAAGAAGTTTCTTATATTGCCCCTACTCTAGAAACCTTCAGCAGAGTGGCAAACAGCGGATATATTTTACATGTTGGAATTGATGATTTCAAATCGATCAATGAAAGCTTTGGGCACGACTATGGAAATTATATCTTGCGAGGAATTGCAGAGTGTATCACAGAATCCTTAGGGATTGGAGAGGAAGCATATCATGTAAGTGCGGACGAATTTTTAATTGTATCGTATCTGACAGATGATGAATTAGAAGGAAAAGAGTTATATGAACGTATTCGTAGAAAAGTAGAT
>JAZURS010000069.1:0-12261 GCA_045606325.1 Agathobacter sp. | reverse complement strand
TTTTAACAGGGTGGCATCTTTTTATGCTTCTTTCGTTTTTAAAATTAATGTTAATACATTTTTTGCTGTTCTCTGCAATTCTCCACGTGTAATTCCATCCGCCTTATCAATTGTTTTTAATAATGTGCCATCGGAATGGTACTTCTTATGTAAATGTCCCATATTTCCCGGCATAAGCACATCGACTTGAGCTCTCACACGATAAGCATTATCTTTCATATTAGGGAACTCTGGACTGACACTCTTTTGCATCCACCAGTCTGTGATGACTACCCCATCATATCCCCATTCTTTTCGAAGAATCGTTGTCGCCAAATCATAATTATAATGCGACCATACACCATTAATCTTATTGTAGGAAGTCATGAGTGTGTTTGGCTTGCTTTCCTTGATACAAATCTCAAATCCACGTAAATAGATTTCTCTTAATGCTCTCTCCGATAGTCTGGAATCATTGGTATTTCGCTTTGTTTCCTGATTGTTACATGCAAAATGCTTTGGACAACAAGAGCCGCCCTGACTTTGCACACCACGCACTACAGCGGCTGCCATTTTTCCGGTAAGAAGTGGATCTTCCGAAAAATATTCAAAGTTACGTCCACACAATGGATTTCTATGAATATTCATACCTGGAGATAATAACACATCTAAGTCATGCTTTTGCATTTCTTTTCCTATCTGTATGAAAAGATTTTCTACCAGAGCATCATCAAAAGTACAAGCCAAACCAGTTCCACATGGAAGTAACGCCGTAAATTTCTTTAAGCGGAGTCCTGCTGGGCCATCTGCGGTAATAATAGGTGGAACCCCTTTTTCACGAAGAGAAGGGATAACTCCTCCAAAGGCCCCCGCATTGCCAACCACGCCTAGGCTGCTTCCCATGGCGCCTTCACCTCTCGTTAGCGCTTCTAACTCCTCACCATTTAACTGTGCAATAAATGTTTCTAGAGATATATTCCCTTGTGCAACATCGAATAAGCGATATCCCTTATCTCCTGTAAATGGAATTTCTTCTGGCAATCTCTCTAAGATTCTCTGTCGTAAATTGACTGATTGATTGCAAGCCGTCTCACATTGTTCCACACACTTTGTCTCTTCAAGAGAAAAACTTCCAGCGAGCTGTTCGTCCACATAAAAATGATACTCGCCCTGTTCTAATACAAAAGCATTTTTGTAAGGCGTCTTTTCTTCATCATCATAAGAAGCAAAGCATTTGTCATCAAAGATAAGCTGTACGATATCCTTTTCTCCAGTTTGAATTTCTTTTGTTTTTGTAAAAGCAACTAAAGTCTTAGCAGGCTTTCCAAGTTCGCCCTGTGGAGCTTTACACCATGCCATTACAACTTCACGACCTGCATAGGCACCTGCATTTTCCACCTCAACAGTAATCTTATATCTGTCATTTTCACGCTCAAAAGCAACTGGCTTAATCGTAAAGTTTGTATAAGAAAGTCCATATCCAAATGGATAAAGTACCTTTTCCTTTGCATAGGTTTCGAAGTGACGATATCCTACATAGATATCTTCTTTATACTCGTTGTATTCCTTCCCGCCAAAGTACGCACTGCTTGGGTAATCCTCATATGTCCTAGCAATGGTATCTGCCAGCTTGCCGCAAGGATTTACTACACCTGTCAAAACATCCGCTATGGCATTGCCACTTTCCATGCCACCTTGCCATACATACAAAAGGGAAGAAATCTTATCTCCATAATTTTCTACCCAGGACATATCTATGATGTTTCCCGCATTCATCAATACGACGGTATGCTTGAATGCTGTAGTAACTTTATCCAGCATATCGATTTCCTGCTCGGTCAAAAAGTAACTACCTGGGGTTAATGTGTTTTCTCTATCTTCGCCTGCTGCACGTCCGATAACCACTACTGCTGTATCACAACGCTTTGCAGTTTCAGAAACCGACTCCTTTTCCAATGGCATCTCTGGATGACTCATAGGCCAGTGCCCCCACCAGCCATGATATGCTTTGTTGTCTTCGCTATTGCACCAGTCGTCATAAACTTTTGCCAATGCTTTATCAAATGCTACATCTGCATTTTTTAATCCTTCCATGAGGTTCACACGATAGGGTGGATGCACATCGTCTGGCAAAGGATGCCATCTCTGGAGTCACAGTATCGTTTCCAGTTGCCATATTCTCTTCCTGCATGAGTCCATTTCCCATACCCCAGTCAACGACACGCTGTGCGAACATACCCATCTTTTGTTTTAATTTATTCATTGATTCTTTCCTCTTTCTTTCGGTGATTCATTTACATTGAATTTAGGAAAAGACATACTTTCCTGCTTCGCATACATTTTCCTGACCATCTGGCAGAATAACCTTTGCTGTAGTATTGGCTGGGACTATAATTTCAAACTCATATCTACCATCTTCCGATTTCTTCCAACTACTTACAACATTTCCATATACACTATTATATTCTGCTTTCGCACGAGTAAATTGTCCACCTGGTTTCGGTAAAATAATAAATTCATTTTCACCTGCCACATGAATACCACACATGGTTTCAAAGAGCCACTGACAAACCGCACCTTTGGAATAATGATTCAAGGAACCAATTCCACCAGAGGTACTGTTTGGGCCTTCCCAAGCTTCCCAAATAGTGGTTGCACCTGCCTTTGGCATCGAAAGCCAGCCTGGAATCTCTTCGTTCTCCAAAAGACGATAAGCCGCCTCCAAATCAATGTCTGCTAATACATCTAAAATCAAAGGAGTAGATAAAAATCCTGTGCCAAGTCGCCAGCCATAATTCTCCATGGCCTGAATCAAACGTTTTCTAGCAAATAAAGTCTGTTCCTCGCTTAACAAACCAAATGCCAAAGGTCGAACCAACTGTGCCTGTCGGTCTGTGTCCAAGGAATATTCTTTTGTCTGCACCAGTGCCTGATATGCTTTTGTACAACCTTCCTTGTACTCTCTATAATTCGCCAAGTCCTCTGGATGCCCAAGTTCTGTCGCAATCTCTTCCATAAGGCTCATTACATATGCTGTATAAGCGGTCGAAACCTCAGGATGTGGAGACGCAAAATCATACCACTGGAACTGGCATACCTCTGCTGGCTCTGCCCATTCGCCGTAAGACTGTCCTCGATTGACTGCATACTTCTTTGCTTCCCCTGTAAGGTGCAAAGGCTTTGCATAAGGACCTCCCCATTTTCCACAACGGTTCTGCATAAAATGAGCATAGGCTTTCATTCTATCGTAATACTCTTCTAAGATTGCTCTGTCACCAAACAATTTCCAAAACTGGTATGGCATGATAACACCAAAATCAGCCCATCCTACGCTTCCATTCATCACCCACATGTAGAAGTCTACGCCACCTGCTGGTGCAATCTGTGGAAGTCGTCCGCTTTTTAACTGCCAGTCATATACATCTCGCAAATACTTCTTAGAAAAGCTGGCATAGTCCACCAAATAGGATGCAGTCTGGAAGAAAATCTGTGCATCTCCAGTCCATCCATGACGCTCTCTAGTCGGACAGTCTGTTGGAATATCTCCACTATTACTCTTAGTCGACCAAATAGTAGCATCTACTAACTGATTCAAAAGAGTATTGGAACTGTCAAACCAGCCTGTCTGCTCAAAAGCAGAATATACCGCGATTCCTACAAAATCTTCTGCCTTTATTTCTATCTCAGTATCTACTTCTACATACTGAAATCCAAAGATGGCAAATCTCGTCTTATATTCATTTCTACCTTCTTTACAGGTATAGACAACCTGCTGCAAAGGGGTAGTTTTATGCTTGCTAGAGCACTGGATGTTTTTTTGTGTCAGCTCTCCGTGTTCATCTAACAATTCCCCAAAACGAAGAGTAATTTTATCTCCTTCTTTTGCCTGTATAGAAAAAGATATATAACCTGCAAAATTCTGTCCGAAATCAAGAATTTTCTTTCCAGATGGAGCAGTTCGCATGGTTGCTGAAAAATGCTCACATTCCTTTATAGAAACATTATTGGACGCTGTTGGTATGACATCATGAGAAGAAAGCTTCGCTTTTCCCTGATAGCTTGGCTCTTTTGAAGCCTCGATGATTTCTCCATCCTTGTTGTCTGCAAAACGAATTGGACCATCATTGCTCCAATCCCATGTTTCATCGGAGCAAATCATTTCTTTACTTCCATCTTCATATGTAATTTCCAATTGTCCTAAAAACTTCGTTTCTGTGCCATACTGATTCGTAAGTCCCCAAGCACCTGTGCTACCACGATACCAGCCATCTGCCAACATGACAGTCAGCCGATTTTCGCCCTGCGCTAACTGATCTGTTACATCAATGGTCTGATACTGAATTCGTTTCTTATAGTCTGTGATTCCTGGTGCAAGGCAAAAATCGCCACACTTTGCACCATTGATACTGGCTTCATAAATACCACAGGCTGTTGCATATAGTCTAGCTTTCTTAACTGGCTTCTGAATAGAAAATCCTTTACGGAAACACTCTACTGGATATCTATTTTTCTTATTTACTTTATAGTTACCTGTAATCCATTTTGCTTGCCAATCATTTGCGGATAAAAGTCCGATTTCAAAAGTTGCCTCTTCTGACCATTCCCCTTGGTTGTCTTCTTCATCCCAAAGACAAACCTTCCAAATCACTTTGTCCCGACTTTTCAGTTCAACGCCATTCCAAAGAATATGTACCATTTGGGAAGAGATTACTTTTTCTGTATCCCACAAAATTTCATTCGCAGCATTCACTGCAACGATTCTATAAGCTGATTGTTTCTTACCTCCCACACAGTTCCAACTAAGACGTGGTCTTGTGATATCAATACCGATTGGATTCTTTAAATATTCTACACGTAATCTAGTTGCTCTCATACTTACCTCTTTGTTTCTCCCAAAATCTTATCGCTTTATCAAACCATTCTTCACATATCGTACCTTGAGCCAAGCCCAGACCATGTTTTTCCCCTGAATATATTTCCAGCTGATAGTTTACGTTTGCATTCTCTAAAGCCTTTGCTAATTCCTTACTGTTTTTGGAATCCACAACATTGTCATTTTCCTCACACCAAACAAATGTGGATGGGTAGTCCACATCAATATGTTTCTCTACACTAGCAAAATGAATACGTTCTGCAGTTGGCTTCTCCCCCAATAGATTTTTTCTGCTACCATCATGGGTATAGTGTTCCATAGTCACTACTGGATAAGACAAAATCAATGCGGCTGGTTTCGGAAGATTATATTTCTCGTATCCCATATGCTTTGTACCAAATGAAGCCACCAAATGTCCACCGGCAGAAGAACCCCAAACGGAATAATTTTCTGTGTCGAGATTTAATTCTTTTGCTCTGGAAAAAATATCTTTTACTGCTCTTGCTAAATCATCCTGTGGAGCTGGGTACTTTGCCTTTCCTTTACAACGATAGTAAACAACAAACGCTGAATATCCTAACTCATTCAATCTTTTCGCATATGGCACACCTTCTACAAAGCTACACACCATCTCGTATCCGCCACCTGGACAAATCACCGCAAAAGGATGCTTTTTTCCATCTTTGATAACGTATTCTTTTAACCCATATCTATTTCCACGCCAAAAGTCTTTTGCAGCCTGACAACACATCTCGAATGTCATGGTCTCTCTCCTAAAATTATCTATTGTTTTCTTTCCACTGTCGAATTTCTTCCTGCTCTTTATCAATCGTTTTTTCGATATTGATAAATGCTAAGCATACAATCATAAGAACCGCTGTAATGATTTCGAATCCTAAGAATCCAAAGGTAAACCAATTCTGTGTTGCTGCATTCTGCACTGCTGCCACCGTCTCTCCATTGACTAACTCAGGTGCTACATAACCACATTTTGCAAGCATCATGTTAAATACACCATTTGCAACACCAGCCGCTACCGTTGTAATAATCGTAAGTAATGACGCAGATAAACCATCACAACGGAAATGGAACCTCCATTCTATATGGTCTAATACATCTGCAAATAGTGCCATAAGTACATAAGCGCATGGCAATCCACCGATATTCTTAATAAACTGGCCAATTAAAACTACCACCATGTTAGTTGGAGCAATCAAACACACTGCTCCACCAATGGCGTAAAGTACAAAACCTGCCATAGTAAGATTTCTTTTTCCAAACTTTTTAGCCAAAGGCCATACTGCAAAAATACCGATACCCATAGGGATACCACCGATAACAGAAACCAAAGTCTGCGTAATACCATCGTTGTAGCTACCTAATACGTAATTGCAATAATAAATAAGAGAGATATTTTTTATATTACTTCCTAAATGATTCACGATTAAATATAAGAATAGAAATACCCAATATTTATCCTGAATCACACTCTTTAACTGTATAAGAAGTGGAATGTTTTCCTGCTCTGCATCTGCACTTTCAGCTGTTACACGTTCTTTGGTGTAATAGTATTCCAACAAAGTGAGTGGTAACGCTAAAATAGCAATCACTGCCATTACAGTAATCCATGCGCTCTTGTCTACTCCAATCATAGGAAGTACCACCATTGGGAAAATAAGAGCTACAATAATACCGCTAACCATAACGGTCGCAATATTATTAAAAACAGAAAGTCCGCCTCTCTGCTCTGTATCACGAATTGATAATGGAACCATCAGATTGTGGCTCATATTGTAAATGGTATATGCAATCGAATAAAACAAGTTGTAGGAAAGCATGACCCATACTACCTGCACCGTTTCACTAGCATTTGGCACAAGGAACAAAAGAAGTGCTGTTATGGTAATAAGTGGTGCAGAAATCAAAAGCCAAGGTCTTGCCTTTCCTTCTTTGGTACGTGTACGCTCAATCACCTGCCCCATCACAACATTTGTAATCGCATCAATGATCTTTGATACGATTGGGAAAATCACGAGGAAAGAACCGCCCCAGATTCCGCCCAATTTCAATACGTCTGTATAATATACATTCAGATATGATGCTAATACTGCATTTAACAATAATGCTCCTGCTGGTCCTACCAGATACCCCAGCCATTTCTCACTCGCCACTACATTTTCGCTCTTCACTCGTGATGCAAATAATTTGTTTTCAATAAATTTCATCCTAATTTTCCTCCGTATCTTTAAAATCTATCTGTAATAAATCTATCTTTCCCCTGCCTTTATAAACTAGGTATAAAGGTTGTTTTCCTTTTGCATGAAAAGTAACAGAGTCACTTTCTACCCAGTTCGTAGATGTCTCTAATACTATTTCTACGAGTGGTGTTTGCTGCTCTGTCATCACTAAAAGTTTTCCTCCTGCACCTCTAGTCGTCACCGAAAGCATTGTCTCACCTTGAAAATAAAAATACTTAAATCCAATCAATGTGTTATTTTCTATGTCTTTTATAAATCGCACATCACCTTCATGATTGATATTCGGTGCATATTTATTTTTAAAAGCATTGGATAAATGTGGCATTTTTCCGTTTGTAAGATTGCAACATATTGCCGCTGGGTACACACCGTCTGCTTCAAGTGGAGCTCCATTTAGTCCACAGCTCGTTATTTCTACCTGCTCAATAGTTCCATCCTCTTTTATCAGGATTTCTTCAGCGCAGCCCTGTCTGGAAAATGCTGTGTTGTGAGTCAATCGGTGATAAAAAATATAGTATTTTCCATTAATACATTCGATACTACCATGATTTGTTCCTGTCGCCGCCAACCTATCCTTCGCTCTACGATTCTTATATCCAATATCGCCATTAGAAATGATAACTCCTCGGTAAGTATAACCGTGGTCCACATATTTACTAGTAGCATAGCATAATTCGTGATTTACCTGCGAGGAATAAATAAAGTAATACAAATCTCCAAACTTTCTCAGGGAAGCCGCTTCAAAGAAGCTATGTTTCCGAAGCTCTGTCCCCTTAGGTGCATTATTCATCGCTGGGAGAATGCGTACTGGCTCTCCCTTTACGGTCAACATATCCTCACACAGTTCTACAAGATTTGCTCCAAGCACACTTAAGGGTTCTTCCTGTTTTATCTCCTCCACAGACTTATTAAATGTATTACTCATGATTTTAGGCATGAAGCACTTGACAATAGGCGCATGCGTATCCATCACAAATCCCCATCCGTATGTCAGATAAATATGCCCATTATCATTGAATACCGCAGGATCAAATGGGACAAATCTCTTCAACGGTGTTCCATCTGGATACTGCACGTCACCATAATACTCATATTTTCCCGCTGGTGTATCACATACAGCCACAGAAATCGGACCGTCAAATCCATGGTCTCCTCTTCCTGATAAATCATAATACAAGTAATATCTTCCATCGTTTCCCTGCACCACATCTGGTGCATACATATCTTGACGTTCCTTGGAATAATGCTTGCACTGCTTTGCACGATAAATAGTTCCCTCGCATCGCCAATCCGTCAAATCATCTACAGGCGCTGACCATGCTTCGTAATCCAACAAACAAAAGTTGTCGCCACCTTCTGCATCGTGACTCCCATATATGTATACTCTGTCCCCAAATACATGAGGCTCTCCATCTGGTATATAAGTATCCAGTGGGAGATATGGATTATATACTTGTTTTTTCATACATTACACCTTCCGACACTTTTTATAATCCTATATTATATTAAAAAGCACGTTTTATCTTGCACTTTTGTTTTCTTTTTAGTATATTTGTTTTATTATATATCGTTTATTCATAAAGGGAAAATATCATGAAGCAAGAACTAGATTTCGAATATTTATGTACTGTTATCGGAAACTTGGCTGGTGTACCAATTAGAATCTATGAAAATAATACTTTATCTTTTTATCATTCCCTTGTATATCTGCCAAAGGACCCTGCTTCCCTTTGGGAAACAGAACTTCTTGCTATTACAGAACCTGTGGGGTATTTTATTACCTCCGATTTTGATTATTATGGAATCTCTCATCACAAGGAGCGCACCATTGTTATCGGCCCGGCAAGACAATCGGTTCCTGAAGACCAATATTTACGTCGTCTTGCTTTTGACCTATCAGTAGAACCTGATGAAATGCAGACCTTTCTTTCCTCCATGAAGGTAATTATTCATATGCCTTTGGAAAGTATCCTACAGATTTTGTGTACCATTCATTATGTTATCACAGGGGAAAAGATTGGATTAAATGAGCTGTCTATTATTGATTCTGCACAGGAAGAATTGAGTAAAGAAATCATCAACTCACAGGCGGATGCTCTAATAGATGTTGATGTTAATTTAGAAGAAAACGCACACAATACATACCAAATTGAACAACAGCTTCTTGACATGGTACGCCGTGGAGATACTCTTCGTTTACAAGAATGGACTAGCAATGCGCCGGCAGTTCGCCCTGGTAAGGTTGCAGAAAATATGCTTCGTCAGTTGAAAAACACCTTTATCATTTCCACCACCCTTGTATCGCGAGCCGCTATCCGAGGCGGTATGGATTTGGACGATGCACTACGTTTAAGTGATTCATACATACAAAAATGTGAACGTTTAAGTACCTTTGAGCAAATCACCAATTTACAGTATCACATGATTATGCAATATACGCAGGCGGTAGAAGAACTTCGATATAACAGAAACCAATCAGAATTAGTAAGAAATGTCGCTTCCTACATACGCCATCATCTTTCTGATGCTATTAAAACAGAGGATATTGCTCACTCACTATTTATGAGTCGAAGTCATTTATCCACCCGTTTTAAAAATGAGACTGGCATGAATCTGACCGAGTATATCCATTATATCAAGATTTCGGAAGCAAAACATTTGTTGACACATACAGATAAAAGTTTGCTTATTATTAGTAATTATTTAGGATATTCATCTCAGAGTCATTTTACGAGAATGTTCAAAAAGGTGGCAGGGATGTCACCGATGGAGTATCGAGAGAAACGTAATCCATAATAAACGCCACCCTCACGGGTGGCGCTTCTACGCTATTCACACATATATTGATATTTTCCTGTCTCTACCTCTAGTTTCTTACCATCTGGTAAAACAATGGTCGCATCCACTGGAACCTGTACATCCACATGTAGTGCATCTCCTTCATATCTCCATGCTGAATAGATTTCTCCTACTGGTGACGAATAAGTAGCCTTTGCATACTCCAAAGACTTATGTGGTTGTGGCTGAATCGTTAGCTTACCATTTTCCAGCTTTATCCCACATACTCCTGAGAATAGCCAGCCTGTAATCGCACCTTTGGAATAGTGATTTAAAGAAGCTTTTACTTCTCCTTTTTCATTGATACCATCCCATTCTTCCCATATTGTGGTAGCACCTTTTTTTACTGCATAGAGCCAGCTTGGACAAGTATCCTGAAGTAACAGCTTATATGCTGTTTCTAGATAACCATACTCGGCTAATATCGGACAAAGAAGTGGTGTGGATAAGAAACCAGTATTTAAATGGTAATCCTTTTGGATAACCAACTGATTCAAATCTGCTGCTGCCTGTTTCTTTTCTTCTTCCTCTAATAAGTCAAAAGCGATTGCACGGATATATTCTGCCTGACGATCTGACTCTATTTTACCATCCTTCGTGGCAATAAATCGGAATGCCTGCCTTGCTTTTTCAGATGTATCCTTATAATGTTTTTCATCTGCATCTTTTCCTAACACTTTTGCAATCTCAGCCATAAGCTTTCCAGAATAAGCAAAGTACGCGGTAGCTACTTTTCCTTGCGGCGTACGCATTGCTGAGGTGCTTTCCACATCTGGCTCACACCATTCACCATAATCAATGCCCGTTTCAATGGTATAGTTACGATATGGATTCTTCTTCAATAACTTCAGTGGGTTCATTGGCTTTTCTTTGGCTCTCTTCTCCAAGAAAGCATACCACTTCTGCATCATTTCATAATTTTCTTCTAAGATGCGGATATCCCCATATCTCTTATACATGGTATATGGAACTATAATACTGGCATCTCCCCAACCAACAGAACCTGCTAGAAGTCCTGAGAAAAAGCTTGGCACATTGTTCTTTGGCGCAATGTTGGATACCTTTCCATCTTCATGCTGTGCAAGTCTACATTCCCCTAACCACTTACGAATCACTGGATAACAATCCATCAGTGTAATACCAGTGTCTGCAAATACTCCCATATCTCCTGTCCAGGCCGCACGTTCTCTCGTTGGACAGTCTGTTGGTACATCACAGAAGTTGGACTTCTGACTCCAGATACTATTTTTCACCAACTGATTCACTGTCTCATTGGAACATTCAAACATACCGAGCTCTGGCATATCAGAATATACTGCTATAGCTGTAAACTCTGCATCTGTCAAATCAATATCTGTCTCCACCTTTGCGTAACGAAATCCCCAAATCGAAAACTTGGTCTTGTATTCGTTTCTTCCTTCTTTACACATATAGGTAACCTGCTGATTCGTGCCACCTTCTTTGTGACGCTTTCTATCCTGGAAATTCTCTGCGGTAAAATTTCCATTTTCATCTAAGGACTCACCATGTGTCAAAACAATTTTTTGACCTGCATGAGCATTTAATTCAAACTGAATATAGCCTGCCATGTTCTGTCCATAATCTATTATCGTCTCACCATTTGGAGTTATGATAATTTCTCCTTTAAAATGCTCCTTTTCTGCAATAGGAACACTGTTCGAGCAGCATAAATTCGCTATTTCATAGTTTTCGACTTTCACTGCATGATAGTTCGTTACCTCTTCCAAACAGGCGTCTATGAGTTCTCCCTGCTGCATATCATTTTCTCGAATTGGTCCATTTTGCGAAGTCAACCAATTCTCGTCAGAAATGCATACAAGTTGTCCATCTACTTCCAATTGGAAATAAAGAGCTATGTCTTCTCCATAAAGATTTCTATCACCATCTACTCCAGAGCAACTACGATACCAGCCATCTCCTAAGATAACCTGTACGTTATTTTCGCCATTAACAAGAAGCTCTGTCACATCATACGTCTGATATGCCAAATGTTTCTCATAATTATAGGTCCCTGGTGCAAGCACAAAATCGCCCACACGTTTTTCATTGATAAAAGCTTCATACAAGCCGTGGGCAGTAATATATAAACGAGCTTCACCCTTACTTTCTACGGTAAAAGTAGTCTTCAAATAACTCGCTGGCTTATGTACTTGTGGATCGCATTCTAATTCTGGATTAATCCACTTTGCCATAAAGTCATCCTTCTGCAAAAGCCCCATTTCAAAGAATGCATCTTCACTCCATTCGCCTACATTATCTACTTCATCCCAAAGACGAACCTTCCAGAAAATA
>JAZURS010000068.1:0-24497 GCA_045606325.1 Agathobacter sp. | reverse complement strand
ATAAATTCTACGAAAAAGGAAATAGCCATATCTATTATACGAAACACGACTTTCGCTCCTAGTGAGCTCGTTACGTTACTAAATTCGCATCCCACAAGTAAGTGGTCTGCTCATTAAGTAACGACGGCTCCCTAAGGGTTTCGTACACTAGATATGGCTATTTCCTTTTTCTTACACTTTGGCAAATCTTTTTACTTGTCTAAATGCGTTATTGCTATAAATAGGGGCTTCGCCCATCCTTACTGCACATAACGCAGTTGCTTATGAAAGGTAGTTTTCCCAAGAAAGTAAGAAAATCGGATGATGTATATATAAAAATGAGACCTTTAGCGGACAGTCGTTACTTAGTGAGAAGGCTCGTTCTAGAGACTTCGAACTTAGTAACGCAACTAGTACGCTAAGAGCGAAAGCGTGTCTTTATTTTTATATATACATCATCCGATTTTCGTAGTAATTAGAAAAAATACTTTCTAAGCTATCTCGTTATCTACCAGCGGTTTACAGCATGCTCTATAAATCCGAGCACATCCTTAAATTCTTTCACGCCATCCTCTGTCTCAATTGTGCCAGAGAATAATCCATATACCTGATGACAGTGGGTATCAACCACAATGAATTCATTGAACGTATAATTGTCATAAGTTGGCGTAAAAGTGAACTGGAATTTCCCTTCTTTGTCATGAAAATGTTTAACAGACATAAGGTCATTATCATCCCATTCGCCGATAAGTTTGCCTACTTTGTAGGCTTTTTTATTATAAAAATACATGTTTTCGGTTGCATGGCTGGTATCACCAAAGCCCCAGCCAATGTTGAAACCGAAAGGGACTTCTTCAATGTGAGAGGTCAGGCTGCCCCAGTACCATTCATGAGTATAAGGCCATACGCCACGACCCCAGTCAAGGAGTCCAGTGGCGTTTTTGAATTCAACCTGCTTCTTTCCAAAACGAATGATTCCGTCCGCTTTGTAGTAGTTTTCCTTGTAGTTTAAATAAAACTGTGTAGGTTTTTTAAATGGGGTTGCAATAACCATCTTATCGTTGTTAGGATTATTTTCAACTATGAGTTTTACTTCTATGGTGTCATAGTCTTTGCTGTGCCCTTTTAATGCAAGTATTCGCTTGGAATCCTTAACCGTAAATCTCAGCTGACATTGGGCATTTTTGTATTCACTGACACTAGGTTTCTCAGGGTCTAGGTCCAGTTGAGGAACAAAGAATGGTTTGAGAGTACTATATCCCCATTTTTCTCCTGTATTAAGGTCTATGAGAGTGACTGCCATCTGTCCAAAATATGTCAGATGACCAAGGGTGAGCTGTAATGCATAATGGTCACAGTGAAACTGATAGAAGTTCCATTCTTTTAATGGCATTGGACCAAGTTTTGCGCATTCTCTGTTATAAATAAAATTCATGCGAGTAGCATAGCCTTTTTCAATAAGCTGACCGTTGGGTTTTAAAAGTTTTGTTTTCTTTTTTATCTCATGATTCATCGTAAAATCCCCCACAAATTTTTTAGACATATCCTGTTCAAATTATATCATGCGGAATAAGAAAAAAGAAGCCGTTTCATCGCCATTTTTTGTTCACAAGAGACCTAAAATATGATATGATAAATGATAGTATAAATTGGGAGTAATGTGAGTAAATGCGTACATTAAATTCGAAATTAAAAAAAATAAAATACATAGTGTTGATGACTGTTTTAACACTCCTTTTCTGTACCGGTTGTAGTAATGAACGAGTAGAAGAACAGATGGAGCATCGTCTAGAGGGAATCACTCTGATAGAAAACGGAAAGTATGATAAAGCATTAGAGGAATTTCAGGCAGCTTTGGATTTGTCGTTAGGCGAAGTTGGTGATGAGGAACTGGATATCTGTTTTTATAAAGCAGAGGCACAATACAAACTTGGTGATGTAGAAGGTGCAATGCAGACTTATACAACAATTATTGAACTTAACCAAAACGCTAAAGCATATTTTCTACGTGGAAACTTATACTATAGTTTAGGCGAAGAAGAAAAGGCTTTGAGTGATTATGCCGCAGCATTGGAACAGGAAAAGAACGACTATGAACTATATGTGGGTGTTTATGAAGCGCTCATCGCACATGGAAAAGACAAGGAAGCACAGGATTACTTGAATCAGGCGTTAGAACTTAAAGGTAATTCGTCTTACGATAAGATGCAGAAAGGTCGTATCAATTTTCTTTTAGGTGAGAATCAGACGGCCATTACTCTCTTAGAGGAAGCAGCAAAGGGAAGAGAGAAAAAAGCATTTTACTATTTGGCAGAAATCTATTCACTTATGGGGGATGAAGCTTCTTCACAGAGTAGCATGAATGCATATTTGGAGAGCGGAGCGGTAGATTCCTATACTTTATTTGAAATTGCGAATGAAGAATTGGGAGAAGGTGATTTCGCGATGGCAATTGAATGCCTAAACACAGCCCTTGGATTAGAAAAGGTTCCAAACAAGCAGATTCTTATGAAAACTCTGATAATAGCCTATGAACAGAATCTGGAGTTTGAGAAGGCGAAAGAGCTTATGGTGGATTATTTAGAGGCTTATCCAGAGGATGAAGAGGCTAAGCGTGAATTCACTTTCCTTGAAACACGAGGAATTATTGAAGAAAACACGGAAAATTAAGAAGGAATAAAGTATGTCAGAAACATTTGAAATAAAAGATATTGAAGAAAAGGTTCTTCTAATAGGTGTCAGTGAGCAGGATGGCGATGATGCAGAAGATTCCCTTGTAGAACTTGCAGATTTGGTCAAGACTGCTGGAGCAGTCGTGGTGGGAACCTTGGTTCAAAAAAGGGAGAAGATTCATCCTGGGACCTATGTTGGAACTGGTAAAGTAAATGAGATTGCGGAACTCTTGGATGAAACGGGAGCTACGGGCATTGTGTGTGATGATGAATTATCTCCAGCACAACTTAAAAATTTAGAGCAGCTTTTGGATACAAAGGTAATGGATAGAACTCTTATTATCCTTGATATTTTTGCGGCAAGAGCCTCTACAAACGAAGGAAAGATACAGGTAGAGTTGGCACAGCTTAAATATCGCCTCAGTCGATTGACAGGACTTGGTCGCTCCATGTCACGATTGGGCGGTGGTATCTGAACCCGTGGACCAGGTGAAAAGAAATTGGAAATGGACAGACGTCTGATCAATGATCGTATCGCACAGTTACGCCGAGAACTTTCTGAAGTAGTAAAACATCGTGATATTACAAGAGCAAAAAGAGAAAAGCAGAATGTTCCTGTAGTAGCGATTGTAGGTTACACCAATGCAGGTAAGTCTACTTTGCTTAATCATATGACAGATGCAGCAGTTTTGGAAGAGGACAAACTGTTTGCGACATTGGACCCAACTACACGAATGTTAGAACTTACCAATAGACAGGAAGTCTTGTTGACTGATACAGTTGGATTTATCCGAAAACTTCCACATCATTTGATAGATGCGTTTCGAAGTACTTTGGAAGAAGCGAAATATGCAGATATCATTTTTCACGTAGTAGATGCTTCCAACCCACAGCGTGATAAGCAGATGCATATTTGCTATGAAACACTAGATAATCTAGGTGTTAAAGATAAAAAAATAGTGACGCTGTTTAATAAACAGGATTTAAGAACGGACAATGAACCAATGCAGGATTTTCGTGCGGATAAGGTGTTAGCTATCTCCGCTGCGAAAAATGAAGGTTTAGAAGAAGTGAAAGCAGTATTAGAGGAAATGCTTCGTGAAGATAAAATCTATATCGAGCGAGTGATTTCGTACAATAATGCTGGAATCATACAGTTGATTCGTAAACAGGGAGAGTTAATATCAGAGGAATATGTTGCAGAAGGAATTGCAATAAAAGCCTATGTTCCTATGGAGGTTTACGGAAAACTGGACTAAAAGATTACAAAGAGAGTTTGTTTTATGGGCAATAAAGAAGAAAAACGTTTAGCAAAAAAACTTAAAAAACAAGAAATCAAAGAGCGTAGCAAGCGACAGATTCGTTGGGACAAGTTGGATAATACTGCCTTGATTTTTCCGGTTGTTGCTGGAGAAGGTATGACAAATACTTATCGAATTAGCGTGGAGTTGAGTGAAGATATTCAGCCAGAACTGTTGCAGGAGGCATTGGATATTGTTTTACCAAAATTCAATCTTTTTAACGTGCGTCTTCGAATGGGTGTATTCTGGTATTATTTTGAGGAGAATAATAAGCCTGCCCCAAGGGTAGTTGAGGAGGAGCTCTTTCCTTGTCGTTTTATCCGTGCAAACAAGAATAATAGTTATCTTTTTGATGTATCTTATTATAAGAATCGTATTAATTTAGAGGTGTTCCACGTTCTAACGGATGGAATGGGAGGCATGAATTTTATTAGGGAACTGACCTACCAGTATTTGCGTCTGGCTCATCCAGAGTTAAAGGAACTAGTAGAAGATACATTAAGCGATGTTACTTCATTAAATATGGAGGATAGTTTTGAGAAAAACTATAAGAAAACAACCAAAAAACGCGGCTATACCTATGACCGAGCGTACCTTATAAAACTGAAAAAACTTCAAAAAGGTGAGTTCGGGGTTATGCATGGGTTAATTAATATACCAGAATTAAAAGCAGTTACGAAGAAACTTGGGGTATCGATTAATGAATATCTGGTAGCTGTATTTGCCTGGGCGACTTATGTGCAGTGTTTACATAAAACACCTTCAAAACTGCCAATTCGTATTGCAGTGCCAGTAAATTTAAGACCATATTTTAACTCTACTACTACGAAAAATTTCTTTACGATGGTAGCTGCAGAGTTCTTCCCAACAGGAGAAGAATATAACTTTGAACAGGTTTTGGAAATGATACAGAAGAGCTTAAAAAGCCAGATTCAGAAGGAAAATTTAGAAGAACTGTTTTCTATTGGCGTTGCAAACCGAAATAATAAATTTTTGCGTATGGTGCCACTTGCACTAAAGAATCTGGTGATGCGTGTTGTTTATAACAGATCAGCACTTGCATATACAACGACTATTACAAATGTAGGATTTGTTCAAATCGATCCTGTTTATGAACCATATGTGAAAATGTTCCGTTCCTTTATTGCGATGTCGAAAGGACAATCGTTAAAGGGCACAATTAATTCATACCAGGATACATTAGTGTTTACCTTCAGTTCTATTTTTTCGGATACTTCTGTACAAAAGGAATTCTTCCGTAAAATTGCAGAGGATGGGGTGACCGTTCAGATTGAAACAAATGGGGTGTATTATGAGTAAATGTAAAATGTGCAAGGTGGAAATCCTTGATAAAACAAATAAATGCCCACTTTGTAACCATGTATTAGAGTGGGATGGAAGTGAAAGAGATGACTTATATCCAAATGCACGCATTCAAAGAAGAAAATATCAGTTTTTAGAAAATGTTTTCTTGTTTGCATCTATTGTGCTTTGGATTGTGATATTTGCAATTGATTATATTACAGACCCTAATAATTTATGGAGTTTTACGGTAGGGCTTGTCATATTATTTGCAAACGTGTTGCTTCGCCTCACAATTTTAGGAAAATCGTCTTATATGGCAAAAATTATATGGACGATTATTATCGGAATGGCGTTTTTGATTGAAGCAGATTTCCTGACGGGAAATCGAGGATGGGGAGTGAATTTTGCAATGCCTACAGCTTTACTGATTTGGGATATTGCAATTGTCATTCTGATGCTCTTTGTTAATCGAAGAAATTGGCAGAGCTACATAATAGACCAGTTGACAGCGCTTCTTGCAAGCGTAGTGATGCTGGTGCTCATGCTAATGAAAGTTATTACCTTCCCTTATTATGCATTTGGGGTGCAAGTGATAACCATTTTATTATTCATAGGAACTTTGATTCTTGGAGACCGTAAGGCGAGAGAAGAGTTGAAGCGTAGATTTCACTGGTAATGTTTTATTTGTTATATAGAGGAAGTAAGGGGCATGGCAGATAAAAATAAAAGAACTCGGAAAGAGGTTCGAGAAGAAAAAAGAGAGGTCCGCAAGGAATTAAAAAAGAAACAGGAAGAAGTGTTACAGAATCTTGCACAATTCATGGATGAAGTGAATCGAACCGTGGATGTGGAAGATGAAGAAATTGATGAAATCGAGGAGTTTTCTGGTTTTGTACAGGAAGAAAGTACGGTTGCAGGCCGAGCCATTAGTGATTTGATGTACCGATTTACAAATGATTTGGAAATCGGGAAGAAAATCAAAATGGGTGAACTTCGTAAGCAGTATGATAAAGTTGAACCTGAGTGGAGAGTGCCAGATAAGTACAACATGACGCATTTTGATTTGGAAAACTTCTCTATGAAACTTTTGTCTCGTAAGGAGAATCCAAATTTTAAGAAGGTGATTCTGCAACTGCATGGTGGGGGATATATTGGTGCTATTTATAATACCTATTATACGGTTGCAACTTACTATTCGGATGCTGCAGATGGTATTTGTGTACTTAGTCCAGATTATCGTGTGGCACCAGAAAATCCGTATCCAGCTGCTTTGGAAGATGCACTGGCAAGTTATCGGTGGTTATTAGACCATGGCTGGAGTGGAGATCAGATTATTCTTGCGGGAGATTCTGCAGGCGGAGGCCTGGCAATGGCGCTTACTATGTATCTTCGTGATCATGAGATGCCAATGCCATGTGGTTTAGTAGCGATGTCTCCATGGACAGATTTGACTGCTAGCGGAGAGTCCTATACCTTAAACTATGAATTGGACCCATTGTTTGGAAATACCAAGGAAAGTATGATTTATATCAATGATTACCCAGGTGAACATGATAAAAAGGATCCATATATCTCCCCGATTTATGGAAATTTCCGTCAGTTCCCTCCAATGCTGATTCAGGTAGGCTCTACAGAAATGCTTTTAAGTGACTCGGTGACAGCTGCTAGTATGGCTGATATTGCAGGGGTAGAGGTTCGACTAAGTATTTATGACGATATGTTTCATGTGTTCCAGTTGTCTGGACAGATTCTGCCAGAACAAAAGAAAGCATGGGATGAAGTGGAACAGTTTTTGCAGCTTCTTTTAAATTAATTGACAATAACTTGATATGTGCTTATAATAAAACTTAGCAGGCTAACTTTTAGCGGGCTAAGTTTTTTCTTTGTTAAAAGGTAGTATAAAGAAAGGAAAGGACGATACATATGAACATGATTAAGACTTTGGCCGCTCACATCAAAGAGTACAAAAAGCCTTCGATCATTACCCCTATTCTTATGATTGGAGAAGTATTGATGGAAACGATTATCCCACTTCTTATGGCATCCATCGTAAATGAGGGCATCAACAAAGGCGATACAAGGCATATTTTTGTGACCGGCATTCTCATGGTAGTAATGGCACTTTGTTCCTTAGGATTTGGTGTCGGAGGAGCAAAATACGGTTCAATTGCAGCAATGGGATTTGGAAAAAATTTAAAAAAGGCAATGTTTGAAAATATTCAGACATTTTCATTTGCAAACATTGACAAATTTAGCACAGCCAGTTTGATTACGCGTATTACAACTGATGTTGGAAATATTCAGATGGCATATATGGCGATGCTTCGTATTTGTATGAGAGCACCAGCCAGCTTAATCTGTGCTATGGCGATGAGTTTCTTTATTAGTCCAAAACTTGCGACTATATATTTGATTGCCGTAATTTTCTTAGGAATTGCTATAATTACAATTGCGACTAAGGCGATGAAGTATTTCCAGGCTTCATTTAAAAAGTATGATAAATTAAACGAAAGTGTACAGGAAAACGTATCTGCAATCCGTGTAGTAAAAGCGTTTGTTCGTGGGGATTACGAAAAGACTCGCTTTCACAAGGCTTCACAGGACATCTATGATACTTTCGTAAGTGCAGAGAAGATTATTCTTTGGAATAATCCACTTATGCAGTTTACCGTATATAGCTGTATTCTTTTAATCAGTTGGTTTGGCGCGCAGTTTATTGTAGCAGGGGACCTTGAAACGGGTGACCTTATGGCACTTCTTACATACTGTATGAATATTCTTATGAATCTCATGATGCTTGCAATGATTTTTGTTATGTCATCCATGAGTGTGGCTAGTGGTCAGCGTATTTGTGAAGTGTTAGAAGAAAAGGCATCTATCACAAATCCAGAGAATCCGGTTATGGAAGTACAGGACGGAAGTATTCGTTTCGAAAATGTAACCTTCCGTTATTCAGAACATTCTGAGGCACCAGTACTAGATAACATCAATTTGGATATCCAGTCAGGTCAGACAATCGGCATCATCGGTGGTACAGGTAGTTCAAAATCTACACTTGTAAATATGATAAGCCGCTTGTATGACGTAAATGAAGGAACTGTTTATGTTGGTGGAAAAGATGTAAGAGAATATGACCTTGAAACGCTTCGTAATGAAGTAGCGGTAGTACTGCAGCAGAATGTGCTTTTCTCAGGATCCATTCTGGATAACCTTCGTTGGGGAAATGCTCAGGCTACAGAAGAAGAGTGTATTGAAGCTTGTAAAATGGCTTGTGCGGATGAGTTTATCGAAACCTTCCCGGATAAGTACAATACGCATATTGAACAGGGCGGAACCAACGTATCTGGTGGACAGAAACAGAGACTTTGTATTGCAAGAGCCTTGCTTAAGAAACCAAAAGTACTTATCTTGGATGATAGTACCAGTGCGGTAGATACAGCAACTGATGCAAAGATTCGTGCTGCGTTTAAGACTGTTATTCCAGGTACAACAAAACTTATTATTGCACAGCGTATTTCTTCGGTACAGGATGCGGATAAGATTATTGTTTTAAATGACGGAAAATTAGATGCCTTTGGCACTCATGATGAATTATTAGAAGCCAATGCGATTTACCGCGATGTATATGAAGCACAGGTACATGGCAGTGGTGACTTTGACGAAGGAGGTGACAACTAATGGCACCAGGAAGAGGACCTAGAGGACCAGTTCCTAAAATTAGTAATCCAGGCAAACTTTTAAGCCGTTTAATGAAGTTTATCTTCTCTCGTTATTTGATGCATTATGTTGTCGTTCTCATTTGTATCATAGCGTCTGTATTCTGTAGTGTTCAGGGGACACTCTTCATGCAGACTTTAATCGATGACTATATTGCACCTATGATTGGCGTAGCAAATCCAGATTATGGACCTCTCATTGGAGCAATGAGTCGTGTAGCGGGATTTTATGCTTTAGGTGTAGTGGCATCTTTTGTTCAGCAGAAGATCCTTATCTATGTTTCTCAGGGAACAATTCGTGACATGAGAAATGAAGTGTTCGCACATATGCAGGATTTACCAATCCGTTACTTTGATACTCATGCACACGGAGACATCATGTCTGTTTATACCAATGATATTGATACTCTTCGTCAGTTAGTAAGTCAGAGTTTGCCACAGATTTTTAACTCTGTGATAACTATTGTGACAGTGTTCATTAACATGTGTATTTTAAGTATTCCGCTTACAATCGTGTCCCTTATCGTAGTTTTTGTAAGTATGATTGTCTCTAAGCATTTTGCAGGCTACTCAAGCCGTTATTTCCTGGCACGTCAGAAGGACCTGGGTGCATTAAACGGTTTCGTCGAAGAAATGCTTTCTGGTCAGAAGGTTGTTAAGGTATTTACACATGAAGATGAGAATATCGAAGAATTTACTAAGTTAAATGAGCAGTTATTTGACAGTTCTGTAAACGCCAACTTCTACTCAGGATGTATGGGACCTATCAACAATAATATTGGTCATGTAGGCTATGTACTATGTACTATGATTGGTGGTCTTTTAGCTTTGGTAGGTTTCAATGGATTTACACTTGGTAAATTGGCGAGTTTCCTAACTTTTAATAAGAGTTTCAATATGCCTATTAATCAGGTAGTACAGCAGATGAATAGTATCATCATGGCACTTGCAGGCTGTGAACGTATTTTCTCGCTTTTAGATGAAGTGCCAGAAACTGATGAAGGCTATGTAACCTTAGTAAACGTGAAAGAAGAAAATGGTGAACTTGTGGAAACAGAGGAACGCACAGGTCGCTGGGCATGGAAACATCCACATAAAGAAGAAGGTACAGTTACCTATCATGAATTGCTGGGTGATGTAGTATTTGATGGTGTAGACTTCGGTTATGTACCAGAAAAGATTGTTCTTCATGATATCAGGATGTTTGCGACACCTGGACAGAAGATTGCGTTCGTTGGATCAACAGGTGCAGGTAAGACAACAATTACCAACCTGATTAACCGTTTCTATGATATTCAGGATGGTAAGATTCGTTATGATGGCATTAATATTAACAAGATACGAAAGGCAGATTTGCGTCGCTCTCTTGGTATTGTATTACAGGATACTCATTTATTTACAGATACGGTTCGAAATAATATCCGATATGGTAAATTAGATGCGACTGATGAAGAAGTTGTAGCTGCAGCAAAACTTGCGAATGCAGATACTTTCATTCGTCAGTTGCCAGATGGCTATGATACAGTGCTTACAGGAGATGGAGCCAACCTTAGTCAGGGACAGAGACAGCTGCTTGCTATTGCTAGAGCAGCAATTGCAGATCCTCCAGTGCTTATTTTGGATGAAGCGACCAGCTCTATTGATACTCGTACAGAACGAATCGTACAGGATGGTATGGATAAACTGATGCATGGACGTACCACGTTTGTTATTGCTCATAGACTTTCTACTATTAGAAATAGTGATTGCATTATGGTTTTGGAACAGGGCCGTATCATTGAGCGAGGCAACCATGAAGAACTTATGGAAGAACAAGGCAAGTATTATCAGCTCTATACAGGTATGAAAGCAGGGGAACAGAATGCAGAATAAGGATTTCGATAAGAATATAGGTCATAAAGTACGTATCGTTCATAATAATATTGATAAATATTTCCATACATCATGGGAAAAAGCTGGAATAGAACCAACTCGTATGCAGTGTGCGACCCTTCATTACTTGCGCATGCATGAAAACGAAGATGTTTTTCAGAAGGATTTAGAAGCTGCATTTGCTATTTCAGGTGCTACAGCTACAAACATCCTAAAGGTAATGGAAAAGGATGATTTAGTTAGGCGTATTCCAATGGAGAAGGATGCTAGATTAAAGAAATTAGAAATGACCGAAAAGGGAATTCAATTTAATGATGTAGCGCGTGCAAACGTAGTTCGATTAGAAACTGCTATGAAAAAGGGATTTACAGAGGAAGAAATCACTATATTTCGTGAGTACCTTGATAGACTAGCACAAAATATAGTGGATTTAGTGGAAGAAAATACAAAATAAAACTACACAAATTTTGATGGTGAAATTTGTTAATATTGTTGAAGAGACGCCGAAAACCTTGATTTTTCGGCGTTTTTCATACTTTTGCGCAGTAAAGCAAACCACAAATTCTAGTTTTTGTAAGTTGACAAAACCACTATATCTTGTATAATAAAGAAGCACAGTATAAAAATAACAATGGCGAGGCTTGCCGAACCAATCATTATTCCGGCAACTGAGCCTAGGGATACAAGATGTTTGTAGAATGTGGAGGAGAGACGAATGAAGATCATTAAAAGAAGTGGTAGCGAAGTAGTATTTGACGTAGAGAAAATTGTAAATGCTATTATCAAAGCCAATGAATCTGTATTGGATTACGAAAAACTATCAGATAAGACTATCGAAGAAATTGCTAGAAACGTAGAGAATGCATGTGAAAATATGAAACGTTCACCTAGCGTAGAAGAAATTCAGGATATGGTAGAAAACCAGTTAATGAATCATCGTGCTTTTAACGTAGCACGTAACTATATTACATATCGTTATAAGAGAGCATTGGTACGTAAGTCTAACTCTACAGACGAACAGATTCTCAGCTTATTAGAATGTAACAACGAAGAAGTAAAACAGGAAAACTCAAACAAGAATCCTACAGTGAACAGCGTTCAGCGTGACTATATGGCTGGTGAAGTAAGTAAGGATATTACTAAGAGATTCCTTCTTCCAGAAGATGTAGTAGAAGCACATGAAAAAGGTCTTATCCATTTCCATGATGCAGATTACTTTGCACAGCATATGCATAACTGTTGTCTTGTAAACTTAGAAGACATGCTTCAGAATGGTACAGTTATTAGTGAAACTATGATTGACCCACCAAAGAGTTTCTCTACAGCATGTAATATTGCAACACAGGCGATTGCTCAGATTGCTAGTTCACAGTATGGCGGACAGCGTATTTCACTCACCCACCTTGCACCATTTGTACAGGTTAGCCGTGAAAAATTCCGTCAGGCAGTTCGTAGAGAATTTGAAGCAGTAGGCATTGATTTTACAGAACAGATGGTAAATGATGTTGCTGAACTTCGTGTAAAAGAAGAGATTAACCGTGGTGTACAGATGATTCAGTACCAGGTTATTACTCTTATGACTACAAATGGACAGGCACCATTTATCACAGTATTTATGTATTTAAATGAAGCAAAAGATGAACAGACAAAAGCGGACCTTGCAGCTATTATCGAAGAAATGCTTCATCAGAGAATTCAGGGTGTTAAGAATGAAAAAGGTGTTTATATTACACCAGCATTCCCTAAACTCATCTACGTATTAGAAGAAGATAACATCCGCGAAGGTTCAAAATATTGGGAACTTACAAAACTTGCAGCAAAATGTACAGCAAAACGTATGGTTCCAGACTACATTTCTGAAAAGAAAATGTTAGAACTTAAAGTAGATAAAAATGGTGAAGGTCACTGCTACACATGTATGGGATGTAGAAGTTTCCTTACTCCATATGTAGACCCAGAAACAAACAAACCAAAATACTATGGTCGTTTCAATCAGGGTGTAGTAACACTCAACCTTGTTGATATTGCTTGTTCATCAGAAGGCGATGAAAAGAAATTCTGGGAAATCATGGATGAAAGACTTGAACTCTGCTACAGAGCTCTTATGTGCAGACATAAACGTCTTCTTGGCACACCATCTGATGTGGCTCCAATCCTTTGGCAGAACGGTGCACTTGCACGTTTAGAAAAAGGTGAAAAACTTGATAAGTTATTATTTGGCGGATATTCAACTATTTCGCTTGGTTATGCAGGTTTGCATGAATGTGTATACTACATGAAGGGTGTATCACATACAGAACCAGAAGTAGGTACTCCATTTGGTCTTGCAGTTATGAGAAAACTTAACGATGCATGTAAAAAATGGAAAGCAGAAAACAATATGGACTTCAGTTTATACGGAACTCCGCTTGAATCTACTACCTACAAATTTGCAAAATGCTTACAGAAACGTTTCGGCATGATTGAAGGTGTTACAGATCGTAACTACATTACAAATAGTTACCACGTACACGTAACAGAAGAAATCAATGCATTCGATAAACTTAAATTCGAAGCTCAGTTCCAGGAATTATCACCAGGTGGAGCTATCAGTTACGTAGAAGTTCCAAATATGCAGAATAATATTGAAGCGGTACTTTCTGTAATGCAGTACATCTATGATAACATTATGTACGCAGAACTTAATACAAAGAGTGACTACTGCCAGAAATGTGGATTCGATGGAGAAATCCAGATTGTATCTGAAGAAGGTTCAGGAAAACTCGTTTGGGAATGTCCAAACTGCGGAAACCGTGATCAGGATCAGATGAGTGTAGCTCGTCGTACTTGTGGATATATCGGTACACAGTTCTGGAATCAGGGACGTACACAGGAAATTAAAGAGCGTGTATTACATTTATAAAGAAAAGGGGGAACAGAACTGCACAAAAATGTTCGCAAAATATGATTCTACTTTGTAGAATCTAGTTGTTTCACAACTGATTTTGCTCATTTTTGGGCGTTCCGCCAATCAAAATAGCTTCCATAATGCATATGCAAATGAATTTGCATACATTTTGGAAGCTGTTTTGGCAGTTCTGAACTGTTAACTATGAACTACGCAGGAATAAAGTACACAGATATAGCAAATGGATTAGGATGTAGAACGGTTTTGTTTGTTTCTGGTTGCCGTAATCACTGCAAGGACTGTTTTCAGCCTCATACATGGGATTTTAACTATGGTGAAGCCTTTGATGAGAAAGTGCAGCAGGACATTTTAGATTCGTTAAAACCTGACTATGTGCAGGGGCTTACACTTCTTGGCGGCGAGCCTTTTGAGCCAGAGAACCAGGTGGAATTAGTAAAGTTTGTTCGAAAAGTAAAAGAGCAGTATCCTAAGAAGGATATTTGGGCATTTACTGGATACATTTACGATCAGGATTTGGTTGAAGGGGGCAGAAAATACTGCGAAGCAACGGGTGAACTATTGTCTCTGCTAGATGTATTGGTAGATGGCCCGTTTATCGCAGAACAGAAGGATTTGACGTTGAAATTCAGAGGCAGCAGAAATCAACGTGTTTTAGATATGAAAGAGACACTTCGTACAGGAGAAATCGTACGTTTCATGGATTAAAGAAGAAAAGATGGTGGGCACTTGGCTCACCATCTTTTCTTATAAAGGAGTACATATAAATGAAAAGTTTACTTATCTAAAAGATCCATATAAAAGATTGTGTAATCAGTTCTTTCTTCCTTCATATAATCAATAGCAGAAGATGGATGCTGATTTAATCTTCCAGTTAAAAGGTATGGAATATCGTATCCCCATGTAAGTCCTGCTTCTTTTAATGGAATCATATATTCCTCAATAAACTTCATTACAGGGAAAATATTGTATTTTGGATTTTTCAGGAAACTGATAAGTAATTCCATCGCGCAGTTACCTGCTCCACGTCCAATAGACATCATAGTTGCATCTAAGTAGCTGACACCACGAGCAGTTGCTTCGATAGTATTTGCGAAAGCAAGCTGTTGGTTATTGTGTGCGTGCATACCGACATATTTTCCATGTTTTTCTGCGATTTCTGTATACTTATCCGCGATATCACGGATTTGTTCTGGATAGAGAGAGCCGTAGCTATCTACGATGTAGATACCATCAGCACTACTATTTGCAACCATTTCAAGAGCCTGTTCCAAATCTGATTCTTTTGCATTTGAGATTGCCATGATATTACAAACAACTTCATATCCTTTTGCCTTGCAATCTTCTATCATGTCGATAGCAGCAGGCATCTGGTGTACGTAAGTAGCTACACGAATCATATCGATGACACTTTCTGATTTAGGAAGAATATCGGTTTTGTAGTCACAACGTCCAACATCCGCCATAACAGCAATCTTCATATCTGAATTGTTCTCACCTACGATGGCACGAATATCTGCTTCATCACAGAATTTCCACTTCCCAAACTTGTTTACATCAAAAAGCTCCTTGGAAGCTTTATAACCAAATTCCATATAGTCTACGCCGGCCTTTACGTTTGCACGGTAAAGAGCACTAACGAATTCGTCTGTAAAATAAAAATTATTTACTAAACCTCCATCACGGAGTGTTGCGTCTAATACACGAATGTCCGCACGAGCGGTCATTAAATTTCCTTTTTGCGCCATAATTTTTACAACCTCACTTTCGCGCTTTAAAGTATTAATATGATGATACCACAAAATAGGAAAAAAGCAAGTATAACTTTACTTTTTTTCTTGTGATATCTATAATAGATGTAGCATAAGTACATAAAGGAGAATATAAGATGATTAACTTAATCAATGGATTAGACTTTTCTATCGTAGCATTCGTTGGAATTTTGTTTGCATTTGCATTTACTTGTGTTGCGATTGCTAAATTAGAGAAATTCCTCCCAAGAGATATGGGCCGTGCATTTGCTCATGACGGAAAACTTTCCGCTGGAAAACCTAGAGGTGCAGGTATTATTTTCATATTTACATTTGCAATTTCAGCAGTTTTGTTTGCACAGATGAATATGGAAATTGCGATATATTTGGTGCTTATTATAGTAGAAATGCTGACTGGTTATTTTGATGATGCAGCAGAAAAGCCATGGGGAGAATATTTAAAAGGATTTCTCGATTTGGCTGTAGCAGTTGTAGTTGCACTTGTTTATCTTCATTATAATACGAGTACGATTGTAATTGCATTGCTTGGAATTAGTATCACGATTCCACCAGTGATTTTTGCTATTCTTACAATTATCCTGGTTTGGGCAGCAATTAATGTTACAAACTGTACAGATGGTGTAGATGGTTTGTCAGGAACTCTTTCTATTATTAGTATGATTTCCTTCTTTGTGTTGAATACTATTATGGGAGTGGAAGATAACTTCAACTTCTTGATTTTATTATTTGCAGTATCTCTGCTTGGTTATTTGTGGTATAACGCAACACCAAGTAAACTTTTGATGGGTGATGCAGGTTCTCGTGCAATGGGTATCTTCTTAGCTATCGTTGCTTTGAAATCAGGAAGCCCACTCATGTTTTTACTCTTTGCTATCGTGATTATTTTGGACGGTGGCTTAGGACTTATTAAAGTGGCATTAATCCGATTCCTTAAGATACATATCTTAAAGAATACGACCACACCACTTCATGATCATGTGCGTAAGAAAAAAGAATGGTCAAATGCACAGGTTGTATTCCGTTTTGCGATTATTCAGATTATTGTATCTGTAGCAGCGATCTACGCAGTAATGATCTAAATGAGATAAAGAGAAAAGTAGGACAATGAAAAAGTCATGGAAGTAAGTTTGCTTACGATTCCATGACTTTTTTGTTGGCCGTACTTGGCGATAAGACAAGTAGCGAGTGTCAGCACATCGGAACGAGGTGCATGATTGCGTAGCAATCGACACGAGCTAGCTTTTCTCTTTGTCGCAGAAATATACGCGCGTGATATTTTATGATTCATATTTAGACAAGTAATCTCGTTATTTGTGATTAACTCGCTCTCTGTATTGAGATGGTGTGACATGATAGTGTCGTTTAAATAACTTAGTAAAATAATTTTCATCCAAGATGCCGCACTGCTGTGCAATAGAAGATATGGATTGCACAGTTGTTGATAAAAGGAATGCCGCATGTTCCATTCTCTTCTTATTTACATAGTTTGTTAATGTATAGCCGGTTTCTTTTTTGAATAGAGTAGAAAGGTAGCTGGCATTAACATTTAAATGTTCTGCAATTGCTTTTAAGCTTAGGTCTGCCGTGATATCAAAGTTTATACGTGTAATCGCCTTCTGGATTGGTAAGGAATAGTCACGCGTGTTGTAGGTATTTACTAACGTACAGTATTTTTGAATCATATCGCTCCAAAGATTAAAGATGTTGTCTGTACGATCCAAACTTTCAATACGTTCCATAAATGAAGTAGAAACCTGATCAATATAAAGTGGATGAACGCCGCCTTGTTCTGCTGCTTTTCGAAAGATAGTATTTACTGTGATTGAGAAATTTTTTAAATTTCGCAAAGGTTCTGTTTCATAACGGATACCATTTGATGGAAAATTTAAAAAGATAGTTCGTGCACGTGCAGCTTGTCCACAGGAAATTGCGTTTGCTAGTTCATTTTCAGCAGAATAGAGTTTTTCGATCAAATCAATGTTGGTTGAAAAATCCAGCAATGAATGTGCATTTAACGGTGTATTGAAAGGGTGGATAGAATCCAACAAACCAAATGAATAATAATGGCTCGAAAAATTGTTTTCTCCCCAGATGATTTCTGCCAAGGTATATAGCAAGGTATTCAAAGCATCGATATCTGTTGTGGTACAAATATTCGAATAGTAATCCTGTAAAATAGAACTCCATGAAATTGGGAAATCAGGCTGAAGTATGAAACTTAGTAATTCATCCTTATCTGTAGGAGTTATGTAAGGACCGAGAACAAATACTTTATTTTGGCTGTTTTCGGGCAAAATAAAGGCTATATACTGACAGGAAAATTCATCGGTAATATAGCAGAGTTTATTTGGAGATAGATTATCTTTGAAAAGAGAAACAAGCCCTTGGTAACTCTGTGCAGAAATATTCAGAGCATGACGTATTCCCAAATCCTCAAATACTATCTCCTGGTCCAGAGAGTAGACACGATATGAAATTTTTTGATAATCGAGACATTTTTTAAAAAAGTTTAGTTCTTTTTCATAGTTGACTGTATTCATATTTTTTTATAGAAGGGAAACTATTTGTCGATTTGCTCTGTAGAGAATTTTACGTTATCTGGATCATTTGGGTCATAGCTCATATACCCATCTATAATAACAAATGCTAAAATAGCTACCCATAAAAGCATGGTTATAATTAATTTATTACGATATTCCTTTTTCATGAGTGGTCTCCTTTATATATAATTAATTATTTTTCTTAACAAACATAGACATAAACATAATCATGCCCCATACGAGTGCAGGACCAATATCTTTAAAAATAGCATATCCAATTACTGCGAAGATTGCTCCTAAAATAAGTCCCTGAATTACTTTCTTTGCCACCTTATTTTCCTCCACTTTTTCTCAATGTATTCATGTATTATATCATAAAAATAGAATTTCATACAATCCTTATAAGTGCTTTCTTAATAATTAATTTTTGAAAATTTATAGAAAGTTTATAAAAAATTAAATTGTATACATTAAGTCTAAAAAAAATACGATAAAAATAAAAAAAATACTATTAAAATTTAGAATGCTGTGATAATATTATCTCAAAGTGTACATCGACTTTAAAAATAAGCTAAGGAGGTAAAAATCGATGGCTAATAACAACACTACACCTCGTAAGTTTGGTATGCTTGACAGCATTTCATACGCAGCAGGTGACTTTGCTTGTAACATGAGCTTCGCGCTCAAAGGCACATTAGCTCTCTTCTGGACACAGTTCATGCTTGTAGATGAAGTTACATATGCAGCATTACTTCTCATCGTTCAGATTTGGGATGCTATCAACGATCCACTTATCGGATCAATCATTGACGCTGACAAACGTCAGTATAAGAGAAACAAATTCTTAGCATACATCTGGTTAGGTTCAATCGGACTTATCATCGGTGGTGCTATGTGTTTCCTTCCATTCCCACAGGCTCCAGCAATGGTTAAGAACATCTTATTCATCGTTGGTTATGTATTCTGGGATGCTTGCTATACATTAGCAAACGTACCTTATGGTTCACTTCTTTCATTAATTTCTGATGACCCAGGTGACAGAGCGTCTCTTTCTGCTTTCCGTTCAGTAGGTTCATTAGTAGGTAACATGGCAACTATGGTTATCCTTCCAATGTTAATTTACGATGAAAACAAAGCACTTAAGGGTAACACAGTATTCGTTATCGCTATCGTAATGGGTATCGCTGGTTTCATTGCATTCCAGTTCATGATTCGTACAACTGTTATCCGTGTGGATGTAGATGTACAGTGTAATGAAGAAGAAGTACCTAAGTTCAACGTTTTCAAAGCATTTGGTAACTTCTGTAAGAACCGTCCAGCTGTTGGTGCTACATTAGCAGCTTGTGGTATGTTCCTTGGTATGCAGGGTGCTGCTACAGCAGTTCAGGTTATGTTCCAGACATATTTTGGAAACCCACAGATGTCAGGTCTCGTAAGTATGTTCTCTATGATTCCTATGATTATCTTTACACCACTTGCTCGTAAGATGGTAGTTAAGTTTGGTAAGAAAGAATTAGCAGTAGTTGGTTCAATCGTAGGATTAATCGCTACAGGTGCTTTAATCGTTCTTCCAATTACTCCAGACGGAACAGGTCTTATGCTTTACATCGCATGTATGTTCTTCAATAGCTTAGGTGTGGGTATCTACTCTACAGTATCATGGTCTATGATGGGTGATGCTATTGACTACAACGAATGGAAATTCGGTACACGTGAAGAAGGTACAGTATACTCATTACATTCATTCTTCCGTAAGATTGCTCAGGGTGCAGGTCCTTCATTCGCACTTGTACTTATGACACTTCCATTCATTGGATACGATGCAGCACTTGGACCAAACCAGCCAATGGAAGTTGCTATGAACATCAGATACTTCGTAGCTGTTGCTTACTTCGTATCAGCACTTCTTCAGTTCGTAGGTCTTGCACTTGTTTACAACTTAGACAAGAAGACACTTGCTACAATGACAGAAGAACTCGAAGCTCGTCGTGCAAACAACTAATCTTTAAAGATTACATAAATAAGAGAGATTGCCTCGGCAGTCTCTCTTTTTTTGTGAAAATCATGGCGTAGTAGTAATATCGTGCGAAATGTGGTATACTAAAACAGAATATTTTAAAAAACTTTGAGGTAATACAATGATTCAGAGAATGTTAGAAGAAATCCAGTCAAAATATGTATGTGAAAAACAGGATGCGGATGTTTTTGAAAAAGTAGTGATTGATGGAGCAACATTTCATATCCATGCATATAATGTAAAGGGATTAGGACGAGTAGCGACAGTAGAGATGAAACGTCTCATTGGTTTTTGGGACATGCAAAGTCTTATCATAACTCCATTTGAAAAAGACATGCCAATTTATTATTACAATCGTCATCGTAATAAAGGAAGTTATATTTGTCACATAGAAGCATTTGGTGGAAAATATGAGCAGATTGATTTTTCTGCTATGGCAGATGTGCTTGAAAAATATGCGAATTTTCCAGAGGAAACTCCATTTGAACTCTGGTACGATGAATATAAATTGCCAGTGTGTGCAATCAAAAAAGTAGCAAAAAAACAAAAAGATGATCTTTCACCAATGGTTTGGGATCATTTTAAGGCATATATGGATATTCTGGAGGCGGCACCAGCATGTAAGCCATCTGAGAAAAAGAAACGATTCAATTCATTTGTAAAACAGCTTTCTGAGCAGGGTGGTATTGCAGTAGTGGATATTTTCAATGCGACTTATAACAAACAGGTTACTGAAAAACTGGCTTACGAAGTTTTATTTGGCTTAAAATAGAAGTTTGTGAAAACTTAGTGCATGTGTTATAATAGTTTCAAACAACTATGTATTTATGGGAATAAGATAGGAGGGGGAAACTATGAAGTGTAAACGCGTAGCACTTAAAGCAGATGTGCAGAAATATGAATTAGGACAGGGTTTAGAAGATGGATTTGAACTCTATTCGGAAATCGTTACCAGAGAGTGGATAGTAACAGATTCTTTGCTTAAGATTAATCGTGAAGATGGATATGTAGTTTGTCCATTTATCTTAAATCGTCGTGGTAGAGAATTTATTGGTGTAAACGATTATATCGTAATCGATGAAGATGGTACCAAACATGTTTGTGGTGCAGATAAAATCTGGAAACGATATGAGCAGATTGATGAATAATTGAAAAGATATAGAGGCTCTATTCGGTTAATGCCGAATGGAGCTTTTTTGTTTTTCTAATATATAAGTTGACAAATGATATTATATGGCGTATAGTATCAATATAATATTATATGCTATATAATATTGAGAAAAATATAATATATAGTTTATGGGAGAAATACTATGGTTTTTAACACAGGTGCGGCACTTTTGGATGCAATAGTACTTGCGGTAGTTTCCAAAGAGGAGCAGGGAACCTATGGGTATAAAATAACGCAGGATGTTAGACAGATTTTAGATGTGTCTGAATCGACGTTGTATCCGGTGCTTCGAAGACTTCAAAAAGATGAATGCCTGGAAGTCTATGACATGGAATATGCCGGGAGAAATCGCAGGTATTACAAATTGACAGAGAAGGGCGAAGCGCAGCTTCAGCTCTATAAGATCGAATGGAAGAATTATACTTCGAAAATAAATTCATTATTCGAAGGAGGGAATGAATGTTGAATCGACAGGAGTTTATGAATAGGCTGGAGTATCTTTTACGAGGGATTCCAGAAGGGGAAAGAGCGGACGCGATTGCGTATTACAATGCTTATTTTGATGAAGCAGGTGCAGAAAATGAATATCAGGTAATTCGTGAACTGGGATCACCAGAACAGGTGGCACAGACGATTCTGGCAGATGTACAGCAGGCTGCATATCAGCAGACAGAAAATACATACTCTGCGGATAAAACAACGACCAAAAAGAAGATGAGTACATCAACTAAAGTGCTACTTGTTATTGTAATTATTCTCACATTTCCATTATGGATTGGTGTAGTAGCAGGCCTTTTTGGTGGATTAGTAGGAATTCTAGGCGGATTATTCGGTACAGTGCTAGGTGTTGGTGGTTCTGCAATAGGACTTATTGCAGGAGGTATAGGATGTGTGATTGTTGGAATTGTAAAGTTTGCAGTTGCTCCAGCAATAGCGTTGGCTAGCATTGCAGTTGGAGCATTTCTGGTATCAATTGGTATTTTGCTCGCACTTTTGTGTATCCTACTTGTGGGAGTGTGGATTCCAAAGTTGGTAAAAGCAATTGTATCCTGGGTAAAACGAGTTACCCATCGAGAGGAAGGAGGAAATGAGATATGAAAACATTTACAAAAGTAATGCTTTCTCTTGCAGGCATTTTTGCTATCATTGGTATAGGATGTATGCTCGTTGCATTTTGTATAGGATTTTCTACCGATGACTTTGTAAAGATGTTCCAGGATGGTGATTTTAGCATTCAAATTGAAGATGGAGAACTAAAAGTGTTCGGACTTGAAGATTCTCTAATTATAGAACAGGACTTATTCGAAAAAGATGAATTCGATGGAATGGATCCTAGTACAGAATCAGATGATGAAACAGATATATATGAGATAAAGGAAGAGTGCCAGAATATTGACCTTGAATTTGGTGCAGGTGTGTTAGAAATTTACTATGATGATGTAGAGCATATCGTGGTAAAGGCAACCGATTTAGCGGATATTTCTGTAGCAGCCAAGAATGGAACTTTAAAAATTGGGTTTATCGGTGAGGCGAATATAGATATAGATGATGCAGAGAGCAGAAAACTTGAGGTTATCATACCATCCGAGATGCAGTTTAAAGAAATAGATATGGAAATTGGCGCAAGTCAGGCATTGATTAAAGATTTGATCGCAGATAAAATGTCTGTTTCTGTAGGAGCTGGACAGGCGACATTTGAACAATTAACTGTAAATCAGCTAGATGTGGAAGCTGGTATGGGACAGGTTAGTATTTCTTTAAATGCTCCACAGGAAGAATTCAATTACTACGTGGAATGTGGTATTGGTAGTGTCAAAATAGGAGATGCTACTTATGGAGGTTTAGCAGCAGAAGATAGCGTTAGAAGAGAAGGTGCCACAAAGGAAATAAATGTAGAGTGTGGCATTGGAGAAGTAACCATTTTATTTAAGAATATAATATAGAAAAACGTGCATGTTTTATTGAAAATAGCCGCCTTTTGTGAGATAATACAAGGTGGCTATTTCTTTTTTTGAGGACGGAAAAGAAAGAGCTCATTAGTTTTAGAAAAAAGAGGAAAAATATATGATTCCAACACGACTTCATGCACTTAGAAATGAAATGGCGAAGAGAAATATCGCTATTTATATAGTACCTACAGCAGATTTTCATGAATCAGAATATGTAGGCGAATATTTTACAGCTAGAAAATATATTACTGGATTTACAGGTTCTGCAGGTGTGGCTGTGATTACAATGAAAGAAGCAGGACTTTGGACAGATGCCAGATATTTTATTCAGGCGGCAAACCAGTTAGAAGGCTCCACAGTTACCCTTTATAAAATGGGAGAAGAAGGTGTTCCAACGGTTGACGAGTATATCGAAAAAACACTGGAAGATGGACAGATTCTTGGTTTCGATGGCCGCGTAGTAAACTCGGCATGGGGAAAGAAATTAGAAGAAATCGTAGAAAAGAAGAACGGCAAATTGGCTGTGGAAGAGGATTTGGTTGATATTATCTGGACAGATAGACCAACACTCTCAGCAGAACCAGTACGTCTCCTTGGTTACGAATATACAGGAAAAAATACTGCAGATAAGATTGCAGATATTCGTAAAGTGATGGACGAAAAGGGTGCAGATGTACATTTGTTGACATCCCTTTATGATATCGCTTGGATTTTAAATGTACGTGGAAATGATATCCACTGTGTGCCAGTTGTACTTTCTTATTTGGCACTTACAAAAGAGGAATGTATTTGGTTTGTACAGGAAGAAGTTCTTACAGATGAATTATCTGCATACTTGTCTACAAATAATATTATTACAAAACCATATGATAGTTTCTATGAATATGTAGAACAGATGGAAGCAGACAAAACCGTTCTTATGAATAAATCTGTTGTAAATTATCGTATTTGCAATACCATTCCAGAAGGTGTGAAGGTAGTCGATGAAGCAGATCCATCGGTTCTTATGAAAGCACAGAAGAATGAAGTGGAATTAAACAATACAAGAGCAGCGCATATCAAAGACGCTGTTGCAATGTGCAAGTTTATGTATTGGCTCAAAACAAATGTAGGCAAGATTCCTATGACAGAGATTTCTGCTTCTGATTATTTGGAGAATTTAAGGAAAGATCAAGGTGCCTTTGATTTAAGCTTTGATACCATTTGTGGTTATGGAGAACACGGTGCGATTATTCACTATGGGGCTACACCAAAGACGGATGTTGAAATCAAGCCAGAAGGCTTACTCCTTGTAGATT
>JAZURS010000067.1:0-6180 GCA_045606325.1 Agathobacter sp. | reverse complement strand
CATACGCATAAAATACTAAAGAGCAGAATGTTTATCAGAATCTCCAATAGGAACATGCTGGATTTGGAACGTTCATATCGCATTATGCCTGCTCCTTTCTACCTGTGCTGTGAAGGGAGAGAAAAAGTGTTTGTTTTTCTTCATTAGTAGTGGTAATGGTGATTTTTAACAGATCATCATCAAGCAGTTCGGTTTCAAAACCACCTGTCTTTATAATTTCCTGGCCTGTGCCAAGAGAAAAGACAGAAGAGTCATTTACCACAATTTCACGCAAGGCGTTGTCATAATAATAAATATATGTAATATAAGTTACATCATTTTCAACAGTTTCAAGGGCAAGTGCAGAAAGGTTTTCCAATTCCACGATAGAAATCTGTCCCTGACTATCACTCTGACGAATTTTTTCTGTCAAATAGGAAGAGATAGTACGACTTTCGTAGTTTGCATCCATGGTATCTGCAGTGTGCTGATACTGCTTCGCGCCAATAAGAATCAACAGAAAAGCTGTCACCGCAAACATGGTAAACAATGCAATTACAAACACACTATCTATTTTGGTTGAACGTCTGTTGTCAAGTCGAAGCATGCATTAGTCCCTTTCTATAATAGTAATATCTGGACGCAAATTGCCTCCAATATATTGGTAATCTACGAAGAATTGCTCCTTATTGTAGATAAGACCATAATTTTCTTCTAAATATTCAAGACTGCCTGGATAAGTACCTTCTAAGGCATAACACTGGGTAACACTGCGGTCAATGGCATTTTCCAATATCTCTTTTTCTCGCTCTGTGTTACTACTGGTCATGGAGTTAGAGAAGAGCACAAATACACCAAGTACAGCAATCATAATTAGTACAGGTAAATATGTAGTTATGGATATTTTTTCTTTTGTGTTAGAAAAAAGATTCATAAAGCCTCCTGCTTTTTAGCCAATGCTTGACATGATTCCAAGCAATGGAAGTAAGAATGAAATCAAAATTAATCCAATAAAGAAGGATAAAATAACGATTAATGTAGGTTCTAAAATAGAAATAAAATGACGAAGTTTTTCATCTGTTTCTTCTTCATACGCCTCAGAAATTTTCTGCATAATATCATCCATAGAACCTGTTTTAAATCCAATGGTCATCATACTGGAATATACTTTTGAGAAGATTCCAGAAAGAAGTAACGATTTAATAAATGGTTCTCCGTTTCGGATGTGTTTTTTACAATCATTTATCTTTGCAAGCATATATGGGTTATCGATAAGTTTTTCTGCCATTTCCAGACTTCTGTCAGTGTCTAGCCCACTGGATAGGGCCAGATACATGCAGTTGGCAAAACGGCTGGCTGCAATAGACATAGATAAGCCTCGGCCTTGGAAGAGCGTTCTTCCCTTTGGTGTGCGGAAGAATGCATATCCAGCAACTGCTACCGCAACTACAAGGCAGATAAATGCGAGCATATATCGATTCAAGAAAGTGCTGACATTCATAAGCATAAGAGCTGTTCCTGTCAGGCCGCTTCCGAGCTGTTCATAAATCTGGGAAAATACCGGAACAACCTGTGTGATAATCACTACGATAACCACCAGCATCATAATAGTCATAATTAGTGGATATGTAACTGCATGGCGGATACCAGCCTTGATATCGGCTTCACGTTCATAGTAGGTAGATAAGGAATCCAATACTTCTTCCAAACGGCCAGTTTCTTCGCCGAGACGAATCATATCTACCATATATTCAGGGAAAGCATCTGTGTTTCCCAATGCTTCGCCTAATGTAACGCCTCTTTCCATTGGTTCGTAGATTTTGTTTAAGAAATCTCTGGTAAAGTCATCCGTAGCTTCATCTCTTAAGATAGAGATACCATAATAGGTAGGAAGTCCGGCTTTGACTATCATGCCAACCTGTTGGCAAAAAGCCGATATTTCGGATTCACTAAGTGTTTTTTGATTTAAAGACATGTGGTCCTCCTAGTATACGTACTTGGTCAAATATTTACTGTCTTCTGTAATGAAGTCAGTAGGAGATTTACTGGTGGATGCGAATGTAGGATCCAAAAGATTCCAATCAGCTCCATCAAATTCAATAATACCATTCACCCATCCAATATCCTGGATATAGGTACTAATCCATGCGTGGTATTCTTCACCCACATATCCGACTTCGAGTCGGGTAGGAATGTTCTGGGTGCGAAGCATAGTTGCCATTACGGCAGCATAATCAAAGCAAATGCCTGTATTGGCCTTATATACTTCGTCAATTACAGGAAGGTAGCCCTTCTGTACATTTTCTGCTTTGTCATAATCATAAGTAAAATTGCGAATCATATAGTTGTATACACTTTCTACAACTTCCAAATCATTGTTCGCAGTATATGCTAAATCAACAGCCTTATCTACTGGAAGAGAAGATGCTGTGAAGTTTACGTACTGATTAGGGTAGAGATATGGACCAAACTCATTGCTAATGGTCACATCTATACTGCAGGATAAAGCAGTCGAATATTTAGTTCCGGAAATGTTTTCATAAACACCGATGGTATAAGTTCCGTTTCCAGCGGTAAGCGGGAATACCTCGTATCCACCCTGCATATTGTAACTATAGGTTACGCCGTCTGGACCTGTGATTTGTAACTTTACTTTTTCGTTTGCACCATGATAATCTGCCATGATATATCCTTCAGCAGAGTTTGAGGTGTCAATAGTAGCACTATCACAGGACTGTGTAGCTGATCCGCTAGCCTCAGGTACAAGGATTACAGAGGTGTTATCACGAGAGCCTTTTTCTGTAGACTCAGCGGTTGGTGTATCTACAGGTTTGTCCTTGCCAGAATCATCGCCACAGGCGGTCAGCATAGCACAAAGTAGGAAAACGAAAACACATACCAAGTATGTTTTTTTTGTCCTAAACTTCATATATACTCCAATATATTTTTTTGATATAAAATGTCCCTTATATTATAAAACAGATTAAAACAAAAGAAAACCAAAAATCCAATTTCTTCTAATAAAAACAGTTGAAAATGTAAATTTCCTATGATATACTAGCATGAGTTGTGAAGTAATCAAGGAGGTGTAAACCGTGGAAATCTTAAAGACAATATTAACAATTGTATTTATTATAGTCAGTCTTGTAATTACAGTAGTAATTTTAATGCAGGAAGGTAAGCAGGCAGGTCTTGGCGCTATTGCTGGTGCTGCAGATACTTACTGGGGAAAAAATAAAGGACGTTCAATGGAAGGAATGCTCGTTAAAGTTACAAAGATTTGTGTAGCTGTTTTCCTTTTATTAGCTGTCGTTCTTAATTTAGGAATTTGGTAGAATGAAGGGACTGTCTAAATTAGGCAGTTCTTTTTTTATGCATATTTGCACATACTATCTCGGGAGAGGAGGTACTCCGTGGGAAAAGATTTTAAAAAGAGAAAAGAAATTGTATATCAGTTTATCTGTGACGATATGTATGTTCCTATGAAGATTAAGGAACTGGCTATCGTGCTAGGGGTAAAAAAAGAAGACCGTCCACAATTGGAGACTATTCTGACAGAACTTATGGCGGAAGGAAAGATTGCTCTTTCCAAGCGTGGAAAATATTCCAAGGCGGAGGAATCCCTGGTGGTAGGAGTATTTACCTCCCATCCAAAGGGATTTGGCTTTGTGTCTGTGGAAGGCGAAGAAGAGGATATCTTTATTCCGGAAGCAAAGGTAGGCGATGCTTTGCATATGGATAAGGTGCAGGTGGTGGTTTCACCTATGGCAACGGGCCGTCGAAAAGAAGGTGTTATCGTAAAGGTATTAGAACGTGGCATGAAACAGGTGGTATGTACCTATGAGCAGAGCAAGAACTTTGGCTTTGCAGTACCAGATAATCCTCGCTTTGGTTCCGATATTTTTATTCCATTAGAAAAATCCAAAGGAGCTGTCAAAGGTCATAAGGTCGTGGTGGAAATTACGAAATATGCACAGCCAGGAAAGAGTCCAGAAGGAAAAGTTGTAGAAATCTTAGGCCATGTAAATGATCCTGGTACAGATATTCTTTCTATCGTGCGTGCTTATGAGCTTCCAATGGAATTTTCAGAGAAGATTATGCATCAGGTAGAAAACGTGGCAAAGGAAGTATCTGAGGCAGATATGGCAGGCCGAATGGACCTTCGCGATGTAGTTATGGTGACTATTGATGGGGAAGATGCGAAGGATTTGGATGATGCAGTGTCCGTATGTAAAGAAGGAGATAACTATATTCTAGGTGTGCATATTGCGGATGTAACCAATTATGTACAGGAAAAGAGTGCACTTGATGTAGAAGCCTTAAAACGTGGGACTTCCGTTTATCTGGTAGACCGTGTAATTCCTATGCTTCCACACGCATTATCAAATGGAATTTGTTCTCTAAATGCAGGAGAGAATCGTCTGGCACTCAGCTGTATCATGACAATAAATCCAAAGGGTGAGGTTATTGACCACACCATTGCAGAGACTGTCATTAAGGTAGATACCCGTATGAGTTATACGAGTGTGAAGAAGATACTTGCAGAAAAGGACGAAGAAGAAATCGAAAAGTATCGTGATTTGGTTCCAATGTTTGAATTGATGGAGGAACTTGCGGCAATACTTCGTAAGAAACGTATGAAACGTGGCTCAATTGACTTTGATTTTCCAGAAACCAAAGTAATTCTTGATAAAGAAGGAAAACCTATCGATATCAAACCATATGACAGAAATGTAGCCACAAAGATTATCGAAGATTTTATGCTGATTGCAAATGAGACAGTAGCATCAGATTATTTTTGGCAGGAACTTCCTTTTGTATATCGTACACACGATAATCCAGATGAGGAGAAAATTAAGAAACTGAATATTTTTATCAGTAACTTTGGTCATCATATCCATTTGGGAAGCGAAGAACTTCATCCAAAGGAATTACAGAAACTCCTTGGGAAAATCGAAGGAACACCAGAAGAAGCATTAATCAGCCGTTTGACTCTGCGTTCTATGAAACAGGCGAAATATACGACATTTTGTACTGGACATTTTGGGTTGGCGGCGAAGTATTATTGTCACTTTACTTCCCCAATTCGACGTTATCCAGACTTGCAGATTCATAGAATTATCAAGGAAAACCTGCGTGGTCGCTTGAATGATAAACGTATCGAACACTACGATAAGATACTGAATGAAGTAGCGAAGCATTCCAGTGAAACAGAGCGTAGAGCAGAGGAAGCAGAACGCGAAACGGTAAAACTAAAAAAAGTCCAGTATATGGAGCAGTTTATTGGAGAAGAATTTGAAGGTGTTATTTCAGGTGTTATGGAATGGGGCATTTTCGTAGAGCTTCCAAACACAGTAGAAGGACTTGTACGCGTAACTGCATTAAAGGATGATTACTACCATTACATCGAATCTACCTATGAAATGGTGGGTGAAAATAGTGGTAAGTCCTATAAATTAGGGCAGGTAGTTAAAGTTCGCGTGGAAGGTACCGATAGAATTTCTAGAACGGTTGACTTTTCCCTCGTAGAAGATTAAAATAAAGTCTCATGAAAGGAGGATGCCTCATGGAAAAAGGCGCAAAGAAACTTATTGCCAATAACAAAAAGGTTTACCATGAATATTTCTTAGAAGAAATCTATGAAGCAGGCATCGCCCTTCATGGTACCGAAGTAAAATCCATTCGTATGGGAAAATGCAGTATCAAAGAATCGTTTGTTCGTATCGAAAAGAACGGAGAAGTATTTATTTATGGTATGCACGTAAGTCCATATGAAAAAGGAAATATCTTCAACAAAGACCCACTTCGTCCAAAGAAGCTTCTTCTTCATAAAAAAGAGATTCAGAAGCTCATTGGTAAGATTGCAGAAAAAGGTTACACTCTGGTGCCAGTTGAAGTGTATCTAAGCAATGGTCTTGTGAAAGTGCAAATCGCTCTTGCAAAAGGTAAAAAACTTTACGATAAACGTCAGGATATTGCAAAGAAAGATATGAAGCGAGAAGCACAGAGAGACTTCAAAGTGAATATGAGAGCATAAGCTCTTATAGATAAATTTAATCCGGGCTAGTAATGGTTTCGACGGGGATCATGCAGCTGGAGAAGCGAGTCGTATGCAATGCGTTAAATGGCAAACTTAAATATAAACGCTGAAGAAAATTTAGCATACGCTGCTTAATTGCAGCAGTCTGACCTAGTGCACCT
>JAZURS010000066.1:0-4023 GCA_045606325.1 Agathobacter sp. | reverse complement strand
TTTACATATTGCCGTATTTATTCGGAATACTACGCACCATTGGATAATAAAGCACATATGTATCAGCGTCGTTTCTTTAATGAAGATGGTTCTGTTGCATATGACGAAATCAATGATGATGATGAAGTAATGTACCAGTTCCCTGACAAACTTCTTTGTTCTAAAGAAGAATTTGTAGGGTATATGGTTTCGCGTATGAATCTGACAAAGGATGATGTGGCAATTATTGACCGTACGACTGGCATTGGTCAGGCAATTATGCAGAATGCCGGTGATGCACGCATTATCAGCATTATTCACGCAGACCACTTCAGTGAAGGAAGTACGAATGATGAGTACATCCTCTGGAACAATTATTATGAGTATGCATTTTCTCAGAGAGAACGCCTCTTTGCATATGTAAGTGCCACAGACGACCAGGCAAAGTTGGTAACAGAGCAGTTTGAGCAATACTTGGACTATACACCAAACGTAGTTACTATTCCGGTAGGTAGTTTGCCGGAATTAAAATACCCAGAAGGGGAAAGAAAGCCATATTCCCTTATCACAGCATCACGTCTTGCGACGGAAAAGCATGTGGATTGGATTGTAGAAGCAGTAATTAAAGCAAAAGAACAAATTCCTGAACTTTCCCTTGATATCTATGGAAAAGGTCCAGAAGAGACCAAAATTCGAGAAATAATGGAAAAACATCAGGCTCAGGATTATATCAAACTATGTGGACAGCAGAATCTTGAAGAGGTATACAAAAACTATGAAGGTTATATCGCAGGTTCAACCAGCGAGGGCTTTGGATTAACGCTTATGGAAGCTGTTGGTTCTGGACTTCCGATTATCGGCTTTGATGTTCGCTATGGCAATCAGACATTCATTGATCATGAAGAAAATGGCTACAAGATACCGGTTCATGATCGCATGGAAAGTAGTGAACGTATCGAAAAATTAGCTGAGTGCATTGTGAGAATGTTTACAGAGGCAGATATGGATGCTTTCCATAAGCATGCATATAAAAAAGCAGAAAACTATCTAACAGCAGAGGTGGAGAAACGATGGGCAACCCTATTAAAACAGACAAAGTAGTATTACTTTTTGATGTATATAACCAAGATAGTATTAATTTACATACTTCTTTTAAATTAGCAGGCAAGGATTATTTGGCTGCAGTTATAGATGATGACGGATTCTTGCCTGAAGGGGTACAGTCTATATATGGATATTTTCTGGGTGAATTCGAAAAAAGTGAACGTGTAACAGGTAAACCTAGATATTTTAATCAGATACAGGTTCCAGATTTTTGGGAAATTAGTGCTAGCAATAGTGGCGGGAAAGTGCATGATTTGAACAAGGAACGTGCACGTATATTCTATGCAGAGCCAAAGCACAAACGTCTGATTAAAGTAGTAGATTGGTACGATGAGAAAGGTGTAGTTCGTTCTAGTGACCATTACAATAGATATGGTGCTTTATATGCGAGAACAACCTTTAATAAAAAAGGCCAGCGTGTAAACAAATCCTATTTCGATGCAAAAGGCAGAGAAATCATCATGGAAAACTATGTAACCAAGAATATTATTTTAAATGATGGTGATATAGTTAGAATTTTTAATAACAAGTTGGATTTTGTGGTTTATTTCTTTGAAAAAGCAGGATTAAAAGACCATAGAATCTTCTTCAATACATTATCAACCTCCTTCTTTGTATCACAAAGAGTAGGCGGAGATAGAAAAGAAGATGTTTTATTCTGGCAGGAGCCAAAGAGAGATGATATTCCTGGAAACATGCAGGTAATCCTAAATGGACAGGCTTCTCGTACAAGCAAGATTATGGTGCAGAAAAAGGATGCATATGAGAAACTCTTAGCATTAGGAGCAAATCCAAAGATGTTAAGTTGTCTTGGATATATTTATCCATTTGAGAAAGAAAATGAGCATAAGCCAGAAGTGCTTATATGTACAAACTCAGACCGTATTGCACATATTGAAAAAATTGTGCAGGCAATTCCAGAACTTCACTTTACGATTGCTGCGATTACAGAAATGTCTTCAAAGCTTATGAGTATGGATTCTTATAGCAATGTAAGCTTGTACCCTGGCGTAAAGATGCACATTTTGGATGAGTTGTTCAAAGGATGTGATTTCTATCTGGATATTAACCACGAGTCGGAAATTGTATCTGCAGTTCGAACAGCCTTCCTTCACAATCATCTGATTTTCGGGTTCCGTGAAACGCTTCATAATCCAAGTTATATTGCGGACGAACACATTTATGCAATGGATGATGTGGAACAAATGGTTTCTGATTTGAAGGGTATTTTCCTAGATGCAAATCTTATTGATGAACATATGAAATTGCAACACGAAGCAGCAATGCTAGAGGAAGCCGAAACCTATGGAGAAATATAGAAAATTTGTGTAGAAAAAACACAGAAAATATATTACAATATTAGTTAGCGTAAATAAAAATATTATTTTTATAAAAAGGAGAACGAAATATGAAACTTTCACCATTACAGACAGCCAGATATGAATATGCTCCTAAGCTTCCAGGTATGCTTAGAAACGGTATTGCAGATATCTGTGTAAACGAAGGTGCTGAAACACAGTCAGTAGCTGACCAGGAAAAAATCGCAGCGCTTTTCCCAAATACTTATGGTAAAAAAGAAATTAAATTCGCAAAAGGACAGAATACATCTGAATCTAAGATTCACAAAGTAGGTGTTATCCTTTCTGGCGGACAGGCACCAGGTGGACACAACGTAGTTTGTGGTCTTTATGATGCTATCAAAGCTACAAACCCAGAAAACGAATTATATGGATTCAAGGGCGGCCCAAGTGGTCTTATCGAAGATGATTACATCATCATGACAGACGAATACATCAACCAGTACAGAAATACAGGTGGTTTCGATATCATTGGTTCTGGTAGAACAAAACTTGAAACAAACGAACAGTTCGCTATCGTAGCAGAAGTTTGTAAGAAACACGGCATCACAGCTCTTGTTATCATCGGTGGTGATGACTCTAACACAAACGCAGCTGTTCTTGCTGAATACATGGCAGCTAACAATACTGGTGTACAGGTTATCGGATGTCCTAAGACTATCGACGGTGACTTAAAGAACGAAGATATCGAATGTTCTTTCGGTTTTGATACAGCTACAAAGACATACTCAGAAATCATCGGTAACATTGAAAGAGATGCTAACTCAGCTAAGAAATACTGGCACTTCATCAAGGTTATGGGACGTTCAGCTTCTCACGTAGCACTTGAATGTGCTCTTGAAACACAGCCAAACATCTGCTTAATCTCAGAAGAAGTAGCAGCTAAGAAGATGTCACTTTCAGCAATCGCTGATTACATCGCTGACGCTGTAGCTAAGAGAGCTGCTAAAGGCATGAACTTTGGTGTAGCTATCATTCCTGAAGGTGTAGTAGAATTCGTTCCAGAATTCTCTGTACTTATCGCAGAAATCAATGAACTCCTTGCTGGAGCAAAAGCAGACGCTTTCAATGCACTTCCAACATGGGATGAAAAATATGCATTCATCGAAGCTGGTCTTACAAAAGAATCTATGGAAGTATTTGCAATTCTTCCACAGGCTATCCAGCAGCAGTTATTCCTTGAAAGAGATCCACACGGAAACGTACAGGTTTCTCTCATCGAATCAGAAAAATTATTCTCAGCTTTAGTAGCTGACAAACTTGCAGCTAGAAAAGCAGCTGGTACATACAATGGTAAATTTGGTGCATTACACCACTTCTTAGGATACGAAGGAAGATGTGCATTCCCATCTAACTTTGACTCAGATTACTGCTACTCATTAGGATACAACGCATTCATGCTTATCCAGTATGGTTACACAGGTTACTTATCAAAGATTTCTAACCTTTCAGAACCAGCAAATGATTGGGTTGCAGGTGGTATGCCTATCACAAAGATGATGAATATGGAAAGACGTCACGGTGAAGACAAACCAGTTATCAAGAAAGCTCTCGTAGAACTTGATGGTGCTCCATTCAAATA
>JAZURS010000065.1:0-10024 GCA_045606325.1 Agathobacter sp. | reverse complement strand
AGCGAAGAGTTCTACTTCTGGAAGGTTAGAGTAAACAGTAACCTTAGTAACATCTTCTACACGGTCTACATAGCGTTTGCCTCAGATGTGTACGAATGGGTCATCTGATAACCATGCTTTGTAAGCATAGAAAGAGTCTTTTTTGTATTTTCTATCAAATGTTACAAGACCTTTATGGTTCTGTCCGTTCTCGCCACCTTCGTTACGTGAGTCAGCACCGAAGTCAAACATGTTCCATACATGTGTAGCCCACATATATTTTCTTGTGAAGAGCTGTTTGATGAGTTCTTCATGGTAGTATGCCTGATATTCTTCTGTGTAGTCACCCTGCTGTGGATCTGATGTGTGCCAGTTAAGTGCTTCACAACCATATTCTGAACATCCAACTGGGAGGTTAGGATATTTTTCATGGAATGCATCAAACCATGGGCCGTTATCAGCTGTTGTACCGCCGTACCATCCAAAGTAGTGGTTCCAAGATACTGTATCTGGAATCTGTACATATGGATCATCCATTGGACACATAGATACGATAGCGATAGTTGTTTTACGTGTTGGGTCCATTTCATGACATAAGTCATTTAAGATATTGTGGTTTTCTAATAAGTCATCACTAGAACCCTGCATGCTGATTTCGTTTGAGAGACCCCAAACTACGATAGATGGATGGTTGTAGTTCTGAGTAATAAGTTCCTTCATCTGAGAAATGGTATTTTCTCTACCGTTTGGCATATGGTTTGAAATATATGGGATTTCAGCCCAGATTACCATACCTCTTTCATCACAGAGATCGTAGAAGTACTGATCATGCTGATAATGAGCAAGACGAATAGTTGTAGCACCTACTTCACAGATAAGATCCATATCTTCGTCATGGTGTTCTGGAAGAAGAGCGTTACCGATACCCCATCTATCCTGGTGACGAGATACACCACGGAGTGGATATTCTTCGCCGTTTAAGATGAAACCATTCTGTGGGTCAATTTCGTATGTACGGCAACCAAAACGTGTAGCTACGTTGTCGAGTACTTCATCGCCTTCTACTAAGCAAACTTCTGCAGAGTAAAGATATGGATCTTTACGTCCATGCCAACGATGTACGTTTGCGATGCGGAATGTAACGCTTGTTTCATCAGCTGCTACTTTATCAGCGGCTACTACGTTGCCTTCTTTATCCTTTAATGTGTACATAAGTTCCTGGCCAGCTTTAGCGTTTGTTAAATAAACATCTACTTTAACTGTTGCATCGTTGCCATCAATTTCTGGAGTAACAGCGATACCAGGGCCACCATAGTAGTCAAGGTCGAAGTGTGATTCGCTAACTGCTACGATGTTTACGTTACGATAGAGACCACCATAGAATGTAAAGTCTGCCATCTGTGGATAAACAGTATCGTTTGGAGCGTTGTCAACTTCCACTACGATAAGTGTTTTGTCTGTTAATTTGTCAGTTACATTTACTCTCCATGTAGAGTATCCGCCGTGGTGTACGGCTACTTCTTCGCCATTGATGTAAACTTTAGCAGAAGAGTTTGCACCGTTAAATTCTAAGTAATACTGATCAGCTGCAGGTAAATCAGCTTTTTCTACTTCTTTTGCATAGTAAGCTGTGCCTCTGTAAAGGTCATTTCCACCGTCCTGACCATCAATGTCATTCCATGTGTGTGGTAAAGTAACCCAATACCATTTTTCAGGCATTGTTTTTGGTGCTTCTGTAGCATCTTTTGTAAATGCCCATTTTGTGTTGAGATTGAAAATCTGTCTCATGTTGTAAAAATCCTCCTTTTTTTCTTTTCCGTTAGCTAAAATAGTGTCAAGGTGTCACAGAGTGACGCTATCTTTATTATAGCTTTTTCATAGGCTGTGGTCAATATATTGTATGCAACATAAAGAGGGAATTTGTCCAAAAATATTCAAGAAAAGTTACTATACGAAAAAGGAAAATTCTGTTATAATATTTGTATCGTGCATAAGTATGCAAAAAACGGAGGAAAATGAGAGATGAAATACGATTTTACGACGATTATGAATCGTGGTGGAAGAAATACCATGGCTGTGGATGGTTATGGCGCAATGACACAAGGAATCGATATTCGTGAAGATGTAGATGTAATCCCTATGTGGGTAGCAGATATGAGTTTTGCGACGGTGCCTACTGTTCCACAGCAGATTATTGAACGTGTAAATCATCCAGAATATGGATATTTTATAACACCAGATGAATATTACAATTCTATTATTGAATGGCATGAAAAACGTAATGGTGTAACAGGTCTTACAAGAGAGTGCATCGAATACGAAAACAGCGTATTAGGTGGTGTGGCATCAGCACTTAGCGTATTGTGTTCAAAAGGTGATAAGGTTTTAATTCACAAACCAACTTACATCGGATTTACGATGACACTCAAGAATAATGGTTATGATATTATTCATAGTGAACTTGTTAAAGATGAAAACGGCGTATATCGTATGGATTTTGAAGATATGGAAAAGAAGATTGTAGAAAATGATATCCATACTACGATTTTCTGTTCACCACATAATCCAACAGGAAGAGTTTGGGAACGTTGGGAATTGGAAAAAGCAATGGAAATCTTCAAGAAGCATGACGTAATGGTTATCTGTGATGAAATCTGGTCGGATCTTATCTTGGCAGATTATAAGCACATTCCACTGCAGTCTATTAATGAAGATGCAAAGATGCGTGTTATCGCAGAATATGCTCCATCTAAAACCTTCAACTTGGCTGGATTGGTAGGTAGTTACCATATTATTTACAACAAATACTTACGTGACCGTGTAAGAAAAGAGTCATCTTTGGGTCACTATAATGCAGCAAATCTTTTGTCTGTACATGCTCTTATTGGTGCATACAAGCCAGAAGGTTATGAATGGGTAGACGAGCTTTGCCAGGTTCTTACAGAAAATGTGAACTATGCTTGTGACTTCTTTACCAATGAATTTGATGGTATTGATATTTCAAAACCAGAAGGTACATACATGATTTTCCCAGATTTTAGCAAATGGTTGGAAAAACATGATAGAACTATCGACGAAGTATATGCAGCAGGCATTAAAGAAGGTGTTATCTGGCAGCCAGGTGTCGCATTCAATGGACCAAACTGTATTCGTATGAATCTTGCACTTCCACATAGCAGATTAGTGGAAGCTATGAATAGATTAAAAACAGCCATTAAGGGCTTAGAAAAATAGGAGATGAATATGGCAAACGAAGAAGTTTTAAAGAATGAAGAAGTTGTAAACGAAGAGGAAATGGTAGAATACGATACTTTTACCTATGAACTCAATGGAAAAACTATGGAATGGGCTATCATCGAAGAATTTCCATTTGAAGACAAGACATATATTATCTGTCAGGAAGTTCTTGGAGAAACCTTAAGTGATGAGGGCTTGTATCTTTTTGAAGGTGTTTCAGAAGGGGAAGAAATCACTGTTAAGAACATCGATTCTGAAGAAGAATACAACCGAGTAGTAGATGCATACTGTGCACAGTGTGAGGATGCAGAATAAGTAAAAATAAGGAAAAATAAGGAAACATAAGCAACTCAAATTGTAATTTATTAACTTAATTTATCTTATAAGGGGGTAATACCAATGGTTGATTTGAAAGCAAAACCATATAACCTGTCAGACGAAGACATTAAATGGGTAGAAGAAACTATCGCGTCTTTATCTGATGAAGAAAAAGTTGGACAGTTATTTTTCCAGCTGACACAGTCAAAAGAAGAAGACTATATCAAAGACTTACTTGGAAAGTATCACTTAGGTGGATTACGTTACAATCCAGGGCGTCCAGATGAATTACAGAGTCAGAACCGTTACATCCAGAAATATTCTAAGGTTCCTGCATTTATCGCATGTAACACAGAAAAGGGTGGCGACGGTGCTACACCAGGCGGAACAGAAATTGGTGCTGGTATCAAAATTGGTGCTACAAGAAAACCAGAATATGCTCGTGCATTAGGTAAGATGTCAAATGAAGAAGCAAAACTTATCGGATGTAATATGGCATTTGCACCAGTAGTAGATATCGCATATAACTGGCAGAATACAGAAATTATCTCACGTGCATTTGGTAACGATCCTAAACTTGTTGCAGAAATGGGTGTTCAGTACTTAGAAGGTGCTCATGAATTAGGTGGATTTGCATGTGCTGCAAAACATTATCCAGGTAATGGTCTTGATTTTAGAGATGCACATCTTTCTAACAACATCAACGATATGTCTGTAGAAGAATGGGATGCAACTTACGGATATGTTTACAAAGAACTTATTGATGCTGGACTTGATGCTATCATGGGTGGACATATTATGATGCCTACTTATACAAAAGCACTTAATCCAGAAATCAAAGATGATGATATGATGCCAGCAACTTTATCATATGATCTTATGACAACACTTCTTCGTGATAAATTAGGTTTCAATGGTATGGTAGTAACTGACGCTTCTCATATGGTAGGTATGACAGACCGTATGAAACGTGTAGACATGCTTCCACTTGCAATCAATGCTGGTTGTGATATGTTCTTATTCTTCAATGATCCAGAAGAAGACTTTGCTACTATGCTCAATGCATACAAGACAGGTATCATTTCTGAAGAACGTATGACAGAAGCACTTACAAGAATCATCGGTTTAAAAGCTAAGATGGGACTTCATAAAGTAGAAAAAGATGCTATGGTTCCAGGACCAGAAGCATTAGCAGGACTTGGTGCTCAGCAGTACAAAGATATGCAGAAAGCGATTTCTGAAGATGCTATCACTCTTGTTAAATACAAAGATGCTGATGTATTACCAATCACTCCAGAAAAATATAAGAGAATCATGATTGTTCATATTAAACCAGCTGGTTCTCCAATGGATTTCCTCATGAAAGCTATGGGATATGCAGGAGGAAAGAGCCCAGCAGAAGCGTTAAAAGAACGTCTTTGTGCAAAAGGTTTTGATGCATTCATTTACGAAAGTCCACTTGATGTAATGAAGAAGAAAATCGAAGCTGGTGAAAAACCATCTATCGATATGTACTTCGCAGGCAAGAACGCAATCAAAGATTTCGTAGCTGGACAGGATTTAATTATCACAGTATGTGATGTTCAGAACGGAAGACCAGCGTTTGGTATGTCAAAAGGTGGCGGAGAAATTCCATGGTATGTATTTGAACTTCCAGTAATTGTTGTTGGTGTTGGTGCACCTACAATGCTTGCAGATATGCCACAGGCTCGTACTTATATCAATACATATGATAAATTGGATACAACACTTGACGCATTAGTAGATCAGCTTATGGCTGGCCCAGATGCATTCAAGGGTAAAGATCCTATCGATAGCTTCTGTGGTCTGTTTGACGCTAGATTATAATTAAACGATTTAGCCAAGTAAGCGGCTGAAAATAAAGGAGGTACATGCTTGCATGTAACCTCCTTTTATTTTTAGACGTGTAATTTGGCGTTTCGCCAAATAGCGAGCGGATTAATCGCTGAAAGCGATGAAAAAGGTGCGAAGCACCGAAACGCGAGCTTACTTGGTTAAATAAGAAATGTAAATCACGCTCGGCTTATAATCTACTCCAAAAATCTTGCTCTCTTCACAGAGTCTTCTCCATACTTATCTCGAATTTTATCTATTGCTGCATCTAGTTTAGATAGTTTTTCCACATTCTGCGTTTCAAAAAGTGAATATTGGCGCGTTGCTTCTTTGGTAGCTTTGCTGGTCTGTACGCCGAGAAGGCGGATAGGGTTACCATTCCAAAGCTGATCAAAAAGTTGACAGACATGATGATAAATTTCGTTTGTCACGTTTGTAGCAGAATCCAAAGTCATCTGTCTGGAGGTGTGACGGAATTCGTTGTCTACAAAGTAAACAGAGACAACGGATATATAGGATTTGTCAGCACGGACACGAGTTGCTACAGTTTCCGTAAGGGAAAGTAGGATTTCCTTGGCAAGAGCAGCATCAGTCACGTCAAAAGCAAGTGTGGTTTCGTTACTATAACCTTTATTTGCAGGTTTACGATTTTTATTTGCGACGTCATCCATGCTATCACCTATACCATTTGCAAATTCCCAGATAACAGAGCCGTGTCCCTTTAAATTGTCGACAATAACCTTTTTATCTGTTTTGGCTAGGTCTCCAATCGTGAAGATGCCAAGCGAGTGCAATCTTTTGGTGGTTTGCCGTCCGCAAAAGAAGAGATCAGAAACGGGCAGTGGCCACATTTTCGTAGGAACCTCTTCTGGAAAAAGTGTATGCACTAGATTCGGCTTCTTGAAATCGGAAGCCATTTTAGCAAGCAGTTTGTTTGTAGAAATCCCAATATTTACAGTAAATCCCAGCTCTTCATAGATACGGTCTTTGATTTTGTGGGCAAGCTCTATTGGTGGTCCAAAGAGGTTTTGCGTGCCGGTCATATCTAGAAAAGATTCATCAATGGAATACTGTTCCACATCAGGAGTATAGTCTTCTAATATTTTCATCATTGCGTTGGAATACTTTACATAGATAGGAAAGTTTGCTGGAACCGTCTTAAGCCCTGGGCATTTGCGACGAGCGTCGACCAATGGTTCGCCTGTGATGACGCCATATTTTTTGGCAGATTCAGATTTTGCCAATACGATACCATGGCGAGATTCTTCAGAACCACCTACTACGCATGGAATTGTACGTAAATCCTCTGTGTCCCCCAACTCACGCATGCGATATGTGGCCTCCCAGGAAAGAAAGGCACTATTTACATCAATGTGAAAAATGATTCGTTCCATAATTACCCTCTTGCGAACATCTGTTCGATGATATATAATAAAGTATATCAAAAATAAGACGGCTTGTAAAGGGAAGGAGGATGTGTAAATGGAAAAAGAACGCATGTATATTTGCATAGATTTAAAGTCCTTTTATGCATCCGTAGAGTGTGTAGATAGGGGATTGGATCCTCTGCGAGCCAAGTTAGTGGTGGCAGACCCAGAACGCTCAGAGAAGACGATATGTCTGGCGATATCTCCAGCGATGAAGCAACTAGGAATCAAAAACCGTTGCCGTGTTTTTGAAATTCCAGACAATTTGGAGTATATTATGGCGCCGCCACGTATGCAGAGATATATCGATGTGTCGGCGGATATCTATGCAATCTATTTGAAATACATTTCGAAAGAAGATATTCATGTCTATTCGATAGATGAAGTTTTTATGGATGTGACGGATTACCTCCTTATGTATCAAATGGATGCGGTAGAGTTAGCATCTACTATTATGGAAGATGTATATAAAAATACTAGCATTACAGCGACCTGTGGCATAGGTACAAACATGTATTTAGCAAAAGTAGCATTGGATATTTCTGCAAAACATGTAAAAGGAAATATTGCATTTTTAGACGAAGAATTATATAAGAAGACGCTATGGACGCATAGGCCTATCACAGATTTTTGGCGTGTAGGAGCAGGGATTGCGAAGCGATTGGAACGACATGGCATCTACACAATGAAGGATGTTGCGAGTGCAAAGGAGGAGATGCTATATAGTTTGATTGGTGTAGATGCAGAACTTCTCATTGATCATGCATGGGGTAGAGAGCCTACCATGATAGCGGATATTAAAGCATATAAGCCGAAACATAATAGTCTAACGAGTGGACAGGTTCTATGTTCGGAAAGGCCTCATGAAGAAGGCCTCTTGATTGTAAAAGAGATGACAGATTTGTTGTGTCTTGAATTAGTGGATAAGGGGCTTGTGACAGACTCTGTTTCCTTGCAAATAGGTTTTGAAAATCGATTGGAACTTCCGATGGCGAGAGGAACAACAACTTTGCCAATTACAACGAGTTCGGCAAAGACCATGATTCCATATGTAGAGAAATTGTATGAAAAAATTATTCCAAAGCACATGGGGATTCGCCGAGTGAATTTGACGTTTAATAATGTAATAGATGAAGCCTATCAACAATATGATTTGTTTATAGATCCCGTAGAACTAGAGCGTGAGCGTAAAATTCAGCATGCGATGATAGATATCAAGAAAAAGTTCGGGAAGAATGCGATTCTGAAAGGTATGAATCTTGAAGAAGGTGCTACGACCAGAGAGAGAAATCAGCAAATTGGAGGGCATAGAAGTGGATAACAGAGCCAAGCAGTTTGTTCCTTTTGCAGCTGTAAAGGGATATGAGGAAGCATTGCGCGCAAAGGAAAAGATAGTTGTAGAAAAAATAGAATTATCCGAAGAGAAAAAAGCCGAGCTTGATTTTAAACTCCATCAGATAGGAAAGAGGGATATCGTTACAGTGGTATATTTTTGTAAAGGGGAATATATCAAACTGGAAGGGATGGTCTCGCGTCTTGATGTAGATGCAAGGATTCTTAAAGTAGTGAATACAAAGATTCCTTTCGAAGATATTTATGATTTAACAGGTGAGAAATTAGAGAAGGATGAAATCATAATTGCGTAGATAGTACATTGCGGTGTGACTAGATAATGTGTATAATAATACAAAGTTATTAACGTACAAAAGAGGGATATAAAATGAACGAAAGAGACTATCGTTTTGCGAACACAGAGGAACAGATTCGAAAGATAAATAAGTTTCTATGTATTAGTACAGCTTTGTTAAATCTAATCAGTTTTGCTATTATCTTTGTCTCATATATGAGAGGATATCGTACAGAACTGTATACCTTTGGTTTGCTCGCGATTATGATTATCACATCCATTGGTGGTTTTGTGATTTATAAGAAAAATAAGGATAGCGTATTTTTGCGATACTTTATGCTGGCGGGATTGCTGATTATTATGGCATTACTGATATATGGATTTAATTCTTATTATATGAGAGTATTATCCACAGTGCCACTTATGGGCTGTGTCCTTTTCTTTGATACAAAGTTTGCGAAAATATCAGGAATTATCGTTACGATAGAAAACTTTGCAATTACCCTGTTTCGTGAAATGGTTTTACATGATTATAAAGATGAGCAGTTTATGGACAACATTACGATTGCTGTAGTTATTATGGTTATGATGTTCGTGCTTTGGTATGTGACTAACGTAGGAAAAACATTCAATAGTGATTCTATAGATAAGGCAAAACATGAGGCTGATTTGCAGCAGGAAATGATGAGTGATGTGCTACATATCGCAGAGCAGGTACGTACAGGCACAGAAAATGCGATGGACCTTATGAAGGATCTGCAGAAATCTTCTGAAATTGTTAGTAATTCAGTAGGCGATATCAGCACGAGTACATCCGTTACGGCTGAAAATATTGAAAATCAGAGCATGATGACGAACAATATCCAGGATAATCTGGAGAAGACAGTTGCTCGTGCTGAGAACATGGTGCGTGTCGCAAATCGTTCAAGCGAACTGAATGCAGAAAGTTTGAAACGTATTGAACAATTAAATGAAGAATCAAAGGTGTTAGCAGAGACCAATGAGATGGTGTCTACTTCTATGGGACATCTTCAGCAGAATGTAAATAATGTAAAAGAAATCACAAAGACTATTTTTGATATTTCGTCTCAGACAAATCTATTAGCATTAAATGCATCTATTGAAAGTGCGCGTGCGGGCGAAGCAGGTAGAGGTTTTGCGGTAGTAGCAGATGAAATTCGTGCCTTGTCTGAAAGAACCAGACAAGAGACCGAAAATATTACACAGATTCTTGGCGCATTAGAAGAAAATGCAAATGAAACGGCTAGAGCAGTAGAACGTTCACTTGAAGTGGGGAATGTTCAGGAAGAAATGATTGCGGAAGTAGCTGGACAGTTTGAAGAGATGAATACAAATGTAAGTGAATTGGTAGCGGATGTAGATGAGATTGAAAGAATGTTAGAGAATTTATCTCAGGCTAACACAGAAATTGTTACGCATATTACACAGCTTTCTGCAACAACACAGGAAGTAACCGCTTCTGCTCAGCAGTCAACAGAATTAACAGAAGAGAATTTTAGAAATTCAAAAGAAGCAAGAGATATTTTAGATGGCATCTTAGAAGTATCGCATAAGATGGATA
>JAZURS010000064.1:0-12726 GCA_045606325.1 Agathobacter sp. | reverse complement strand
GGGTAAAAAGGACATCATCAAAGTAGAATGTCCTGTAGAAGCACTCGATTTAGATATCTTAGGTTTTATCGATCACAACATTACAGTAAATGTAATCAAGGGTGATAAAATCGTTGAAAAGAGAGCACTTACTCTTCCTACTGAAGTAAAGAATGTTATCAAATGTAAAAACCCTAGATGTATCACTTCTATCGAACAGGAACTGGATCAGGTATTCCAGTTAACTGATGAAGTAAAAGAAGTATATCGCTGTAAATACTGTGAAGAAAAATACATCAATCCAGCAAGACGTAAAGTGAAATAAAATAACGATTTAGTTAAGATAAAGAGAAAAGTAGGACAATGAAAAAGTCATGGAAGTAAGCTTACTTACGTTTCCATGACTTTTTTGTTGGACGTACTTGGCGATAAGACAAGTAGCGAGTGTCAGCACATCGGAACGAGGTGCATGATTGCGTAGCAAACGATACGAGCTAGCTTTTCTCTTTATCTTTTGGGCAAATGAACAAGTTGAAAACAAAAAGTAATAATAAACATGCCGTTTTTTAGCGCGAAAATATTTTTAAGCATGTTGAAACAAAACTACTTACTTTCAACATGCTATTTTCTTATCTTTTTAAAGATGAAAGTGTTGAAACCCCAGAAAATAGCATGTTGAAAATAAAAATATAGTTTTCAACTTGCTCTCTCCAATTTTGAACCGAAAAAAAGGCATGTCGAATATGAAAACATCATTCTAACTTGTTATATTAAAAATAGACGCGCGGATATACTTATCGAATATAACTGATTAAACGCCACGCATGATATTTTGTGATTCTTATTTAGCCAAGTAAGCTCGCCCCACGTCACTTCGTGACTTTCCGTCGCTTTTAAAGCGACTCGGCTCTCGCTATTTGGCGAAACGCCAAATTATACGTCTAAAAATAAAAGGAGGTTGCATGCAAGCATGCACCTCCTTTATTTTCATCCGCTTACTTAGCTAAATCGTTACTTAGAATCTGCTCAAAAATCAGTCCAGCCACCATCCAAAATGGCAAAAAATCCAGTCTTACAATATCTTTTACGGCGTATTTGCATCCTTTATAACTCCAAGGACAAACATCGAACTTTGTCAAAATACTTCCACTCACATATTCTCCAAGCATAATACTTCCGCCATATAATAAACCGCGAACAGGCATTGGCCAATGGTTTATCTTTGGAGCGATTTCGCCGATAAGTGCAGCAGTTCCATAAATGGGGAACATCCAGGCGGAGGTTTGTCCCATCATTTTTTTGTCTTTTTTTCTAAGTGCTCCTGCAGAGGTGAATGCTACCTCCATACACCATCCAGTTAATCCACAAATAACAAAATTTCTTGCTAGCATATGAGACTCCCCTTTCTTGCAATCTTTACTATTTTGCCTTATAATCTAATGGAGTATGCATAGAATTTTTTAAGGAGTAAACCAGTGGCAAAATACGCAAATATTATTGTCGATATTTCACATGAAAAACTGGATAAAACGTTTCAATATCTGATTCCACAGGAGCTCGTGGAAGAAGTGCGTGTTGGCGTGCTGGTGGATATTCCATTCGGGAATCGTTCTATTACCGGATATGTGGTAGAACTTACCGATGAGGCAGAATTTGATGTGACCAAATTAAAGCCGATTATTGGGGTGAAAAAAGGTAGTGTGCCTATTGAATCCCAGCTGATTGAATTGGCAGGCTGGATGCGAAAAAACTATGGCGGAACCATGAATCAGGCTTTAAAGACCGTGATTCCGATTAAGCAGAAGACCAAGGCGATTGAGCGTAAAATTCTAAAACTCATAATCAGTAGAGAAGAAGCGATTCATACGCTTGCCTTGTATGAAAATAAACATTTTACTGCCAAGGTAAAATTGCTTCGAGAACTGATGGATGCAGGTCAGTTAGAACAAACGCTTGTTACCCAGAAACTAAATGTTTCATCCAGTACGATTAAGGCATTGGAACGTGATAAGATTCTGGAAATTGAAACCACCAAGGAATACCGTAATCCAGTGAACCACCTGGAAAGCAAGGGATATCACCTGACCCTGAATGAGAAGCAACAGGAAGTGGTAGACCATATTGCTTCGGATATGGAATCAAACAAGCAAAAGACATATCTGTTAAAAGGTGTAACAGGAAGCGGTAAGACAGAAGTGTATATGGAACTGATTGCCCATACGATTGCCAGAGGGAAACAAGCCATTGTTTTGATACCAGAAATTGCACTGACCTTCCAAACGGTGATGCGATTTTATAATCGTTTTGGAGACAGGGTTTCCATTATGAATTCCCGTTTGTCTCAGGGAGAAAGATATGACCAGTATCTTCGTGCAAAGAATGGAGATATTGATATTATGATTGGTCCACGTTCTGCTTTGTTTGCGCCATTTGCAAATTTGGGACTTATCATTATAGATGAAGAGCATGAATCCTCTTACAAGAGTGAGACGATACCGAGATATCACGCAAGAGAAACAGCTATTGAACGTGCCAGATTGAATGGTGCAAGTGTGGTGCTGGGTTCAGCTACGCCATCACTGGATAGTTATTATCATGCCCAGAATGGGGAGTATGAATTACTGGAACTTACACAGCGTGTGCAGGAAAAACCATTGCCTAGCTGTGAAGTCATAGATTTAAGAGAAGAATTAAAGAATGGAAATCGTTCGATTCTAAGTGAACGCTTACAGGAACTGATGGAAGAACGTCTGGCGAAAAAGCAGCAGATGATGCTATTTATCAATCGTCGTGGCGTAGCAGGATTTATGTCGTGTAGAGCCTGTGGTTATGTGGTGAAATGTCCACACTGCGATGTGTCTTTAAGCCAGCATAATAATGGTAAAATGGTATGTCATTATTGCGGTTATGAAGAGCCACAGCCTAGCGTATGTCCATCCTGTGGTTCCAAATATATCAGCGGCTTTAAAGCAGGTACGCAAAAGATAGAAGAGATGGTAAAGCAAAGATTTCCGCAGGCGCGAGTTCTACGTATGGACTTTGATACCACTCGTACCAAGGACAGTTATGAGCAGATTCTACAGGCGTTTGCGAATCAGGAAGCAGACATTCTGATTGGAACGCAGATGATTGTAAAGGGACACGATTTTCCAAATGTTACTTTGGTCGGTGTGCTTGCAGCAGATATGTCTTTGCATATCAGTGATTTTCATGCAGCGGAGAGAACCTTCCAGTTATTGACGCAGGCGGCAGGTAGAGCTGGTCGTGGAGACGAGCCGGGAGATGTGATTATTCAGACTTATAATCCAGAACATTATGCAGTGCTTACTTCAAAGGAGCAGGATTATGAGAACTTTTATCAGCAGGAGATTATGTATCGCAAACTTGGTTTTTATCCACCGGTTTGGAATTTGCTTCTAGTGATGTGTACCTCTGAAAATGAAAAACAGCTTCAGATCGCAAGTGAAAAACTGGCAAAAAGATTACAGAAGCACATTGACGAGGATGCGGTGTTTGTAGGAAAACCAATTCAGGTCGTAGGGCCAGCAGATGCAACGATTGCCAGGGTGAATGATGTTTACCGCAAGGTAATATATATTAAAACAAAAGATTACCAGGATTTGGTTTCTTTAAAGGACCGGCTGGAATATTACATGAAAGATAATAGAGATTTTGGACAGGTGTCCACACAGTTTGATTTTAATCCGATGAGCGGATTTTAAGGAGGAAATAGAAATGGCATTAAGAGAAATTAGAGTAGAAGGAGATCCAGTACTCGCAAAGGTTTGTAAAGAAATTAAAGAGGTAACTCCAAGAATTCAGGATTTAATCGATGATATGATTGAAACTATGTATGAAGCAAATGGTGTAGGTCTTGCAGCTCCACAGGTAGGTATCTTAAAGAGACTTGTGGTTATTGATGTAGGAGAGGGGCCAATCGTTATGATTAACCCTGTTATCGTGGCGCAGGACGGAGAACAGACAGGTGACGAAGGCTGCCTTAGTGTTCCAGGAAAAGCAGGTATCGTAACTCGTCCAAACTATGTAAAGGCTCGTTTCTTCGATGAAGAAATGAATGAATGCGAAATTGAGGGAGGGGAACTCCTTGCAAGAGCAATTTGCCATGAATTAGACCATTTGGAAGGACATCTTTATGTAGAAAAAGTAGAAGGTGGTCTTCACGATGTGACTTATGAAGTAGTAGAAGAGGAAGAAGAATAATGAAAGTTGTTTTTATGGGAACCCCTGATTTTGCAGTGGGAACATTAGAGGCGATTATTGAGGCTGGACATGAGGTGCTTTTGGTAGTAACTCAACCAGATAAACCAAAGGGAAGAAGCGGTGCATTACAGTTTACTCCCGTAAAAGAATGTGCATTGGCGCATGGGATTGAAGTATTTCAGCCTACCAAAATTCGATTAGAAGAAAACGTAGAGTTTTTGAGAAAATATGATGCAGATATTTTTGTGGTAGCGGCATTTGGACAGATTTTGCCAAAAAGCATTTTGGATATGCCAAAGCATGGTTGTATCAATGTGCATGCATCTCTTTTACCAAAATACCGTGGTGCAGCGCCTATTCAGTGGGCGGTTATCAATGGAGATCCAGTGACAGGTGTTACTATCCAGCAGATGGATATCGGTGTGGATACAGGCGATATTATTGTGACAAAAGAACTTGCTATTTCTGCCGATGAAACGGGTGGCGGTCTTTTTGATAAGTTGGCTGTAGTAGGTGCAGAAGCTTGCTTAGAGGCTATGGAACAGATTGCAAATGGTACTGCTACACGTACACCACAGAATCATGAAGAAGCAACCCATGTTTCGATGATTAGTAAAGAGTTTGGAATTATTGATTGGAACAAATCAGCAGTAGAAATAGAACGTTTGATCCGTGGTTTAAATCCATGGCCAAGTGCATATACTAAGCTCGATGGCAAAACCTTTAAGATTTGGAAGGCTGAGGTTGTGGAAACAAATGAGAATGCACAGCCAGGAACCATTGTAGCGGTAGAAAAGAATGCACTTAAGGTGCAGACCAGAGAGGGAGTACTCTCGCTTCTTGAAGTTCAGATTGAAGGGAAGAAACGTATGGATGCAGGTTCATTCCTACGTGGATATACAGTTGAGGTAGGAACAAAATTACAGTAGTGATAACTGGGGAGGTTTAGATGCAAAAGAAGTTTTTGATAGTAATGATTTCTTGTATGGTATTCCTTTTATTTGGATGCGGTATTTTTCAGAAAAGCAATTCAAAAAACGAGGATGTGTCTAAAGTAGAACAGGATAGTCAGCAGGTTCAGGAAACAGAAACAGGCACGGAGATAGAAATAGGTACAGAAGTAGAAAGCAGTACAGAAGTGGAAACAGTAATTGCACAGAGTACTGAGAGTGGTGTTGAAAATTCAAGTGAAGAAAAACCTCAAACGGAACCAGAAAAGGAACCACAAAAGCCAGAGGAACCACAGGCACCAGTGGAGCCACAAAAGCCAGAGGAACCACAGGCACCAGTGGAACCACAAGCACCAGTGGAGCCACAAGCACCAGTAGAGCCACAAAAACCAGCAGAACAGGAGCCAGAACAACCAGAGTCAGAGGTGGAAACCAAACCATCAAATCCTGATCCAGAACGAGGCAAGTATCTGGTGGAAGGAAATCTGATCGGGGCTAATCTTAGAGTGGGAGATGGCATGTACAATATCACGATCGATACGGTAAATGGAGAACGTTTTACGCTTTCAGAGCTGTTGCAACAAAAAGATTTAGTGGTACTAAATTTCTGGTTTATTAATTGTTATTTTTGTGATTTGGAATTTCCATATATGGCGGAAGCCTATGAACAATATAAAGGCGATGTAGAAATCATTGCTTTGAATCCATATGATAGCGTAACACAGATTGAATATTATCGAAATACGAAGCCGCTTCCATTTAAGGTGGCACAGTGTGCACCATCCTGGGCATTAGCGTTTGGGATTAATGGATACCCAACTTCTGTTTATATTGACCGTTATGGAACAATTTGCAAGATTGAAGAAGGTGCAGTTACAAGCGTAAATGGATTCACATCTATCTTTGAGAGTTATATAGATTAAGGAGTAATTTATGTTTTTTTATGATTCGACATATTTTTTAGTATTAATAGGAGCGGTCATTTGTTTGATGGCTTCCGCAAATGTCAAATCTACTTACAAAAAGTTTGCAAACTATAGAAGTATGACAAATATGACAGGTGCTCAGGTAGCAGAAAGATTGTTACGTAGTGCAGGTTTAAATGATGTGAGAGTTGGACAGGTTCGTGGAGAACTATCCGACCATTATAATCCAGCTACAAAGGTTGTAAATCTGTCGGATTCGGTTTATGGTTCCACTTCGGTGGCTGCGATTGGTGTAGCTGCTCATGAATGTGGACATGCAATTCAGCATGCCAAGGGCTATTTTCCGCTCAATCTTAGAACTTGGTTTGTACCAGTTGCGAACTTTGGTTCAAAACTAGCCTGGCCTTTGATTTTGATTGGTTTGTTTATTACTTCAGAATCATCGCAATTGATTATTAATGCAGGAATTTTCCTGTTCTCATTTGCTGTAATTTTTCAGTTGATTACTTTGCCAGTAGAGTTTAATGCATCGAGCAGAGCATTGGTTTTATTGGAAGAGCAAGGGATTTTAAGTGAGCAGGAACTTCCATATACAAGAAAGGTATTAAGTGCAGCAGCACTTACCTATGTAGCGAGCGCAGCATCAGCGATTTTACAGTTGCTACGAATCATTATGCTGTTTGGAGGAAGAAGACGAGATGACTAACGGCGTCAGTGTAAGAGAACTGGTATTGGATATTCTTATTGAAGTGAATGAAAAGGAACAGTATTCGCATTTGGTCATTCGAGATGTCTTGAACAAATACCAGTATTTGGAGAAACAGGAGAGAGCGTTCTTGACTCGCCTTGCAGAAGGTACCATTGAGCATATGCTGGAAATGGATTTTATTATCAATTCGTTCTCTAAAGTAAAAGTGAAGAAAATGAAACCGCTCATTCGAAACCTTCTTCGTATGAGTGTGTATCAGCTTAAATATATGGATTCGATTCCAGACGCAGCGGTCTGTAACGAGGCAGTAAAACTTGCGAGAAAACGTGGGTTTGGACAGTTGCGCGGATTTGTAAATGGGGTGCTCCGAAATATAGCACGAGAATTAAATAAGTTACAGTATCCAGACGAGAAGTTGGAGCCAGTACACTTTCTAGAAGTTACATATTCCGTTCCAGCATGGATGGTTGAAACCTGGATAAAGGATTTCGGATATGAGCAGGCGAAGATAATCTGCGAGAGTTTCTTGCAGGAACGTCCGATTACCATTCGTACAAATCTGACCAAGACTACACCAGAAGAGCTGAAGCAGAGATTAGAATCAGAAGGTGTAACAGTAAAAGTAATTGAAAAATTATCCTATGCGTTTGAAATTAGTGGTTACGATTACTTAAATTCATTGGCTAGTTTTGAAGAAGGACTCTTTTATGTACAAGATATCAGCTCTATGATGGTAGCAGAGATTGCAGCACCAGAAAAGAATAGTTATATCATTGATGTATGCGCAGCACCAGGTGGAAAGAGTTCGCATCTGGCAGAGAAGATGGAAGGCACAGGTGTGGTTGAGGCTAGAGACTTGACGGAATACAAGGTGTCTTTGATAGAAGAAAATATCGAACGTCATGGATTAGAAAATATGAACGCTGTTCAGATGGACGCAACGGTCTATGATGATGCTTCAAAAGAGAAGGCGGACGTGTTGATTTGCGATTTACCATGTTCTGGACTTGGCGTAATGGGAAAGAAAACAGATATCCGTTATAAGATGACAGCAGAGAAACAAAAGGATTTGGTGCAGCTTCAGAGACAGATATTGGATACTGTATACACATATGTAAAAAAGGGTGGAACCCTTGTATATAGTACATGTACCATTCACAAGGATGAGAACTCGGGTAATGTAGCCTGGTTTGTAGAAAAGTATCCAGAGTTTGAAGTAGTATCAAGTGAGCAGATGTTCCCAGGCGGAGAATACCATGATGGATTCTTTATAGCAAAACTAAGACGCAAAGCATAAGATGAAGAGGTCTACATATGACAGGAAAAATAGATATCAAATCTCTTAACCAAAAAGAACTTACTGAATTTATAGAGTCTTTGGGAGAGAAGGCATTTCGAGCAAAACAGATTTATCAGTGGATTCATGAGAAGCAGGTAGATGGTTTTGAGGAGATGACCAATATTTCGAAAAAGTTTATAGAAACCCTAGAGGCAAATGCGTACCTTACAAGCCTTAAAAAAGAAGAGGTACAGATTTCTAAGTTAGATGGCACTAGAAAGTATCTTTTTTTGCTGGAAGATGGAAATGTAATTGAAAGTGTACTGATGCGTTATAAGCATGGTAACTCTGTATGTATTTCTTCTCAGGTAGGTTGCCGTATGGGCTGTCGTTTCTGTGCATCTACATTAGATGGTCTGGTAAGAGGACTTACTGCAGGAGAAATGCTGGATCAGATATACCAGATTGGAAAGGATATTGGAGAAAGAATTTCTAATGTTGTTGTAATGGGAACAGGTGAACCATTGGATAATTACGACAATCTTTTGAAATTTATTGAACTTTTGACAGATGAAAAGGGATTAAATATTAGTCAGAGAAATATTACGGTTTCTACATGTGGTATTGTCCCTAAAATGAGAGAGCTGGCAGATGAAAAACTCTCTATTACTTTGGCACTTTCGCTCCACGCATCGAATCAGTCAAAACGCTTGGAACTTATGCCGGTAGCAAACAAATATGATATTCATGAGGTGATAGAGGCCTGCAAGTACTACTTTGATGTGACAGGAAGACGTATCACATTTGAGTATAGCTTGGTAGGCGGTGTAAATGATACGGACCAGGATGCGAAGGAACTGAGTCAGCTGATAAAAGGAATCAACTGTCATGTAAATCTTATTCCGGTAAATCCAATTAAGGAACGAGATTATGTACAGTCCAATGCAAAGGTAATAGAAGCTTTCAAGAATAAGTTGGAAAAGGCAGGGATTAATGTTACGGTGCGAAGAGAAATGGGACGTGATATTGATGGGGCTTGTGGACAGCTTAGAAAAAGATATAAAGATTCCGGTGGTCAATTATAAAATTTTGGAAAAGAATGGGAAGGGCAAGTGTCAAACGCTTGCCCTTTTATTTATTGTATGATAAAATTATAAGATAGATTAAGTATGTGTGGTACTATGCCCTGCATACGATAATTAAAGAAAGGACAGCGAAGGAATGAAGACGTTTTCCGTTACGGACACAGGGGTCTTGCGCACCATGAATCAGGACTACTGCTTTTCTTCGGACACTCCTATTGGCAACCTGCCAAATCTATACATCGTTTGTGATGGTATGGGTGGACATAAGGCGGGAGAATATGCATCAAGATATACAGTTGAACGTATCCTGGCGCATGTTTCTCGTAGCCGTTCAGAAAACCCAATTCGCATTTTGCGTGATGCAATTCAAAAAGCGAATGAACTTTTGGTAGTTGAGTCAAGGGAAGATGCCGAAAAGCAAGGCATGGGAACGACAGTGGTAGCAGCTACACTTGTTGATCACAGATTATATGTGGCAAATGTAGGCGATAGTCGCTTGTATGTCATTGGCGAAAAAATTGAACAGATTACCAAAGACCATTCTTATGTAGAAGAAATGGTTCGTATGGGTAAGGTTGACCGTGAAGATGCTCGTAATCACGAAAAGAAAAATGTTATTACCAGAGCTGTTGGAGCAACGGAGAAGATAAAAACAGATATCTTCGAAGTGGATTTGGAGGATAATGCGGTTGTGCTTCTTTGTACAGATGGCTTATCCAACATGGTAACTGATGAACGCATTTGCCAAATCGTTTTGTCATCAGAGCAAACTGAAGATATAGCCAGAAATTTGGTAAATGAAGCAAATAAAAATGGTGGGCAGGATAACATTACTGCAGTCGTATTAAAACCATATTATGATGAGGTGAAATAATGTTAGCAGAAGGAATGTTTTTAGTAGACAGATACGAAATATTAAGTAAAGTTGGCGCAGGCGGAATGTCTGACGTATATAAGGCAAAGGATCACATTCTTGGTCGTGTAGTAGCGATTAAGGTGTTAAAGCAGGAGTTTTCCGAAGATATCAACTTCGTAACAAAATTCCGTACAGAAGCTCAGTCAGCAGCTGGCTTGGAACATCCAAATATCGTAAATATCTATGATGTAGGAAGTGAAAGTGGCTTACACTTCATCGTTATGGAATATGTAGAAGGTATTACCCTAAAGACTTATGTAGAGAAAAAAGGACAGCTTTCATTCAAAGAAGCTACCAGTATTGCAATTCAGGTAGCAAGAGGTATCGAAGCTGCACATAATAAAGATATTACGCATAGAGATATCAAACCACAGAACATTATGATTTCCACAGAAGGAAAAGTAAAAGTTACTGATTTTGGTATCGCAAAGGCAATTAGTTCAAATACTATCAGTGCAGATGCTATGGGTTCTGTGCACTACGCATCTCCAGAACAGGCTAGAAATGGCTTTATCGATGGAAGAAGTGACATCTATTCTCTCGGTATTGTAATGTACGAAATGGTAACAGGACGTGTACCTTATGACGGAGAAACTACTGTAGCTGTTGCTATTCAGCACTTACAGGAAGAAATGGTTGAACCAAGTGTATATGCACAAGATCTTCCTATTAGTTATGAAAAAATCATCTTAAAATGTACACAGAAGAACCCAGAACGTAGATACCAGGCGGTAGATGAATTATTAGCAGATTTACGTCAGGCGCTTGTTACACCAGATGAAGATTTCGTAGTAATTGCTCCTCCAGTTGTAGGCGATACACGTATCATCAATGGTGATGAATTAGACGAAATTCAGGCTTCAGCAGAAGATGCAGATTTAGAAAGTGAAAACGGATTTGCAGGTGCTGAAGAAGATGATGAATTTGATGAATTTGATGACGAAGACAGCGAAGATGCTACAGGTTTCTTAGATCCTAAGATGGAAAAGGTAGTTACTTATGGAGCTATTGCTCTCGGTGTTTTAATCGTTGGTATTATCGTATTCTTAGTAACAAGCATGATTTCAGATGCACTTAACTTCGGTAAGGGAAATACAGAAGACACCAGTTCACAGCATACAGAATCTGAAATTACAGAAGATGTAGAAGAAGTTGAAATGATTGAAATCCTCGGTATGGATATCGAAGAAGCTAAGGCAGAATTAGAAAAAATCGGTCTTGAACTCGAAGTAATGGCGTATGAAGAATCTGATGAAGCCGATGGAACAATCTTAGACCAGAGCGAAAAGAAAGGCAGCATGGTTGAAAAAGGCAGCATTATTTCTGTAGTAGTTGCTGGCGAAAATCAGGATTTAACTATGATTGAAGTTCCAGACGTAACTGGTGAAAAAGAAGCAGATGCAGAAGCAAAATTAAAAGATAAAGGTTTCCTTGTAACCAAAGAATACAAGAACCATGACTCAGTTGAAGCTGGTACCGTAATTTCTCAGGACCCAGCAGGAAAAGCGAAAAAGACAAAAGGTACACGTATCACTATCGTAATCAGCGAAGGAAAGAATACAAAAGTTGTACCAGCCGACTTAGTTGGACAGACAGAAGCTGTAGCAATTAGAGAACTTGAAGCAGCAGGCTTCGTGGCTAACATCGTAAAACAGACCAGTAACGGAAAATATCCAGCAGGTACTGTATTTAAAGTAGAAGGTGCAGGTACACAGAAAGCACCAGGTAGTGTAATCAACGTATACGTAAGTAACGATGAAGCTAAGGTGAAGATTCCAACAGGATTAGTTGGAAAGACTCAGGCAGAAGCTGAAAAAGCATTAAAGGCAGCTGGTTTCTTAGTTAAGGTGAAAGAAGATACTGACAGCACAAAAGCAAAAGGTACAGTTACTGTTGTAGAGATGGAAGGAAAAGAAGTAGCAAAAGGAAGTACAGTTACTATTTATGTAAGTGTATATGAACCTGCTCCAGAACCAACACCAGAACCAGACAATGGTGGCAATACAGGAAATGAAGGTGGCACAGGTAATGAAAGTGGCACAGGCAATGAAAATGGTACAGGTAACGGTACAGGTGAAGGCACAGGAGCAACAACACCATAATGCAAGGTAAGATTGTAAAAGGAATTTCCGGTTTCTACTACGTTCACGTAGTAGGAACCGGAATTTATGAATGTAAGGCAAAAGGAGCCTTTCGTAATCAGAAAATCAAACCTCTCGTAGGGGATAATGTAGAGATTGCGGTAATTGATGAAGAAAATAAAAAAGGGAACGTGGAAGCTATCCTACCAAGAAAGAATGAACTGATTCGTCCAGCGGTTTCCAATATTGATATGGCACTCGTAATTTTTGCGGCAGCCAAACCAGATCCAAACTTTAATCTTTTGGACAGATTCCTTTGTATGATGGAATATCAGAAAGTGCCTGTAACCATTTGTTTCAACAAATGTGACTTGGTGACAGAAGAACAGAAGCAGGAGTTGGCGGCTATCTATAAGCCAGCAGGATATGACGTGATATTTACCAGTGCAAAGGCTGGAATCAATCTCGATACACTGAAGGATTTATTAAAAGGGAAAACTACTACAGTAGCAGGACCTTCGGGGGTAGGAAAATCATCGCTTATTAACCAGCTTCAGGATACTGTATACATGGAAACAGG
>JAZURS010000063.1:0-4037 GCA_045606325.1 Agathobacter sp. | reverse complement strand
AAACCCTTAGGGAGCCGTCGTTACTTAATGAGCAGACCACTTACTTGTGGGATGCGAATTTAGTAACGTAACGAGCTCACTAGGAGCGAAAGTCGTGTTTCGTATAATAGATATGGCTATTTCCTTTTTCGTAGAATTTATAAAAACTTTTACTTGGCTAACTAGTTATTCTCTACCATTTCTTCAAATACCTCTCCAACTACAGGTCTGGAGAAATAATATCCCTGTACATAACAGCCTTCGAATTCACAAAGGAAGTCTACCTGCGAGCGTATTTCTACACCTTCTACGATTACTTTTAAATCCATTGTCTGCGACATTTCAATAAGTGCTTTTAAGATTAGACGACTCTTTTCTTCTTCACCATCTAAGAATTTTAAATCCATCTTGATGATATCAAGTGGCATCTCCTTTAACATATTAAGAGAGGAATAACCACTACCAAAATCATCCATAGCAATCTTAAATCCTTCTTCACGAAGTTCGCGAATGATATCATAAATATTCTCTGAATCTTCTCCACAAATAGATTCTGTAATCTCTAATTCGATATCGGAAGTTTCCAAATTATATTTGTTGATTAAGTCTATTAATTTATGCTTCAGCTCGCTTCCATAAAAATGTGCTCTGGATACATTGATTGAGATTGGTACTGTCTTTATACCCTTTTGCTTCATGCTTGCTTGCAAACGACAGGTTTCTTCCCACACGAAGTAATCTAACTGAATAATAAATCCATCTTTCTCAAAAATCTTGATAAAGACACCTGGAGATATAATTCCTTTTTCTGGATGCTGCCATCTTACAAGAGTTTCTCCACCTACAATTTTTTCTGTATTTGGATCATATTTTGGCTGAACTACAATGTAGAATTGCTTTTCTTCCAAAGCTCTTTCCATTTCATTTTCAATTTCTTGCTCTTGCATAATCTGTACACGTTCTGCATCATTATAAAAATGAATGTATTCTACATATTTATAATTTTTGTCATGAGCTGCAAGAAGAGCACGGTCACACATAATATTGATTGGCATTTCTTTTTGATCTTCTATGAGAAATACCCCATATACTACACGAATATCCATGTCTTCCAAGAAGGTATGAAAACTCTTTGGAAACTCAATTTGATCAAATTCATTCTTTGGCATACACATATAATAATGATCTGCCATAAAACGTGCAGGAATAATATTATGATGTTTATCCAACTTCTGCACCTGTTGAGCGATCTCCTTTAAAAGACGGTCGCCAACATTCATACCATAGAGTTCATTTACAATCTTAAAGTTTGAAATATCCATGGTTATGATACACATTTCTTCATCGGTATTTTTTATCACATCTCTTGCAATCTCATAGAAATATGTACGATTGTATAAGCCCGTCAACTCATCCAACTGCACCTTTTTCTGTAATAATTCGTATTCTTTCTTCTGAACCTTCATATTAGCCATTTTCTGTGTCATAAGAGTGTACACAATAATTCCGGCTACTACAAGCACTGTTATAATAACAATCCACTTCCAGTACTGATATAAAAAGTCATCATTATCTAATGGATACGGATTCATTAAAAGCTCACGCTTTACGATTTCATTTATTTCTTCGTAAGATAAATGGTGAATCGCCTTATTAATGATATCAACCATCATCTGCTTATCTTCTGTAGCCACGATACATACATCATTTCCGTGGTCCACTCCCGGTACGACTGCAAGCTTATCCGCATACTCTGGCTTCTGCATCAAATAACTCGCACGGTGACTATTTTGTATTACCATTCCTGCTTGTTTATTGATAAGTGCTTCAAAACAGGCTTTAGCATCACTAAAATACTTTATTTCATAGTCAGGATTTTCCTCTTCAAGCAATGGTTCCAAATATGCCAAATCCTTTGTAGTAGCAATTACATGGGAAACGTATTTATCTTCCACAAACGCCGCCTGACGCTTCACATATGCTACCGATACGTTAGTAATTGCATTAGAAACTATTGTCCCTTCTATTTCATCCATATGCTCTAACGCTCTTTGTGTTCGAAGTAACAGATAGCCCTCTGAAAGATAATTCTCATAACTTTCCTTAGAATATTCTTCTGAGGAACCGCCTTCCAACACAAAATTGATTCCGCTTTTTTTACCTAAAAGTTTTATTAACTCTACCCAGATTCCTTTTGTTTCTCCATCTTCCATGTAACAGGATGGACGCTGATCCTGGATAAACTTTATTTTTACAGTACCCAGACTTTCGATATAATCAAGTTCTTCCTTTGTATATAAAGGTGTATGCGAAATTACACTATGACTAAAATACTTTTGATTTAATGCGCCTTCAAAAGTAGGTTCGTCAAACATAATCTGCTGAAGAACTGTTTCAATCTCTTCAATTAATGCACTGTTATCCTCTTTTGCAATACAGTAAAATGCATTTGCACCTGAAACATCAACTAATTTTAAGTCAGACGTAGCATATCTACTTCCGATAACCACTAAATCTATTTCTTCATTCCCGAGAGCCGCCATCATATCATTCTCACGTTCGAAATAAACACCCTCGTATTGAATGTCCTGTTTTACAGCATAGTTTTCAAAATCCTGAGCAGAATAACTCTCCTTTAATAATCCGATTTTGCATCCCTGCATTGATTCGAAATCTTGATAAAATATTTCACTATCTTTTGGAGCATATAAAAGAGATGCTTCATAGCCTAGTGGTATGTCAGAATAAAGAAACTCTGCATCTCTTTCCTCTGTATAGTGCGCAGTACAAATCACATCAATCTCACCATTACGAAGCTTATCTAATGATGCATGCCAACTTTCATCCTTGACGTACTCATACTTCCAACCTGTATATTCTGCTATCTTCTCTAGGTACTCAACTCCATAGCCGTAAAATTCGCCATCCTTTTCCTTGATGAAATTGGAATTTGCATCGTATCCGATACGAACCACCTTTTCATCCGCTTCGTAAACTGCATGGCTTGTTAGTAATATAGAGACCGCAATTGTAAATAATACTCCCCCAAGTAATATTCCTTTTTTTCTTTTTTGAAGCCCCTTCTTAAACTTCATCACCCTTCACCTCTTTTGTTACAAGTTGTTCTGCAAAAAAAACCACAGTGATAACTCTATATTATCACTGTGGCCTTTGTTTTTCTAGCCTTAATATTAAACTAATTCAAGAACTACTTCTAAAGCTCCGTCACCTTTACGCTGACCGATTTTAACGATTCTTGTGTAACCACCGTTACGGTTAGCATATTTTGGTGCGATTTCGTCGAATAATTTTGCAACCATATCAACTTCTGTAGCTTTCTTACCCTGTCCTTCTTTTACTGGGTAGAGAACTTTAAGCATTTCTCTTCTAGCATGAAGACGAGAAGGCATATCTTTTTTGATTGTCTTTTCTACTTCATCGTATACAGTAACTTTCTTACCATCTACAACTTCTTTTACTCTCTTGCCATCTTTGTCTTTACGAGCAACTTTAGCTGTTACAGTAACTTCTTCAAAGTTGTCTTTTTCACGAACTGCCATAGCAATAAGTCCTTCAGCGATTTTACGAACTTCTTTTGCTTTTGATTCAGTTGTTACGATTTTACCATTAGCAAGAAGCTGTGTTACCTGACCTCTTAATAATGCTTTTCTCTGGCTGCTTGTTCTGCCTAATTTACGATATTTTGCCATTTTTCTTTCCCTCCATTTGTGGTACATCCGGCCACGCTCTTTGGTCTTACTTACCGAATGCAATCTCTTGTTTTGATGGATATCCATCAGTTGCCACTCATGAGATGAACATAAGCCGCGCTCTTTGGTCTTACCGGTTCTGCTCGTATGAGTATTTATTAAAACAGGCTTGAACTTTTATTCTTCACCCTGATTTAACTGTAAACCTAATTCTTTTAATTTAGCTAATACTTCTTCTAAAGACTTACGTCCAAGGTTACGAACTTTCATCATATCTTCTGGAGTTCTGTTGATAAGTTCAGCAACTGTATTGATACCAGCTCTCTTTAAGCAGTTGTATGAACGTAC
>JAZURS010000062.1:0-4654 GCA_045606325.1 Agathobacter sp. | reverse complement strand
TATGATACTCCAGACGGTACAGGTGTGCGTGATTATATTCATGTAGTAGACCTTGCAAGAGGCCATGTTGCTGCATTGAAGAAGATTGATGAAAATGCAGAACTCTGTATTTATAATTTAGGTACAGGTCATGGTTACAGTGTTCTTGACATTGTGAAAAATTTTGAAGCTGCAAATGGAATCAAAATTCCTTATATCATTAAAAATAGAAGACCAGGAGATATTGCTACCTGTTATTGTGACCCACGTAAAGCAAAAGAAGAGATGGGTTGGGAAGCAGAGTATGGTATCAAGGAAATGTGTGAAGACGCATGGAGATGGCAGAGCAATAATCCAAATGGGTACGAAGCATAATGAATAGAAAAACAGGATTCGCCTCGAGGCAACAAGTTGCTTAACCTCGGCGAATTCCTGTTTTTTATTATGTATGCTTCAAAGCTAAATTTCTCTTGCAAATTATATTTATATATGATATATTTTCGTAGTATGGTTCGTTGGTCAAGCGGTCAAGACGTCGCCCTCTCACGGCGAAAACACGGGTTCGATTCCCGTACGAACTGTTGACTGTATGAGAAAAAATTCATAACAGCCCAACCCGAGAAGCACATCTTTTATAGATGTGTTTTTTTTATTGCTTTTTCCATGTGCATTTGTTTATACAATTTCAACAAAATATGCCAAATTTTTCACATTATTTCTTGAAAAATGGATTAAAAAGGTATACAATTTATATACTAATGAATGTTTGTATGGGGGACCACATTATGGGTAAAAAGAAATCAAAAGAAAACGTAGCGAAGACTAGTAAGAATCCAGTTAGTCAGAAAGAGCAATTAGCACAAATACGTAAGAAGAATTTAGGAATTCTTTTTATTGGAACAATTGTTATGGTGCTTATGCTAGGTGCTAGTATTATGAATGGTATGGCTAAAAGACAACAGCTTTCTGTAACCATGGCATTGGATCAATATCGCATGGGTTCTAAGGCTTTAACTTCTGCAGTTCAGTCTTATGCAGTTACTGGTGAAGCACAGTACAAAGATGATTATAATGCTGAATTAACCACGATCAAAAATCGTGATAAAGCTCTTGCAGTTTTGGAAGACGAAGGTTTGGAAGATTCTGAATGGAAGATTCTCGAAGAGATTCAAGGTTTGTCAAATGGATTGGTTCCACTAGAAGAACAGGCAATGGTTGATGTTGAGGCAGGTAATTTAGATGCCGCACAACAGGCTGTGTTTGGACATGATTATGAAGATGCTGTTGTTCAGATTAATGACTTAACAGATAAACTGATTTCTACAGTTCAGGCTCGTTTGGAGAATGCTTCAAGTACAGCATCTCTTTTACAGACGGTTTCTCAGGTTGCATTATTAGCTATGTTCTTATTTATCGGCAGACAGTTCTTAAGTGTGATTGGATTTGCTGAAAGAGAATTACTTGTACCTATTGAAAAGGTATCTGTAGAAATGCAGCATCTTGCTCAGGGTGACTTTGATCAGGTTCTTGACCTTAAAGAAGATGCAAGCGAAGTTGGAATCATGGTTTCTTCTATCGCTACTATGAAGAAGAATAATAAAGAAATGATTGGTGAAATCTCTGATGTATTAGGTGCAATGGGAGATGGTAACTATAATTTTGTTTTAGAAAAAGATTATGTTGGTGCATTCGTTGAAATCAAGGATTCCCTTGAAAAGATTGGTGCGAAGATGCGCGAAACATTACTTACTATCCGTGATGTATCTGGTCAGATTGATGCTGGTGCAGAGCAGCTTGCATGTGCAGCACAGGATTTAGCAGATGGTACTACAAGACAGGCAGCACAGGTTTCTGACTTAGTAGATATTATTGAGTTAATGACTCATAGTATGGAAACAAGTGCAGTAGAAGCAGAAGAATCTGTACGTCTTTCATCTGAAGCTGGTGAAACCGTTATGATTGGCAGCCAGAAGATGGAAGAACTTAAGGTTGCGATTGCTGAAATTAGTAAATGTTCTGAACAGATTAGTACGATTATCAATACAATTGATGATATTGCATCACAGACCAACCTCTTATCACTGAATGCCGCTATTGAAGCAGCTCGTGCGGGTGAAGCAGGTAAAGGCTTTGCAGTAGTAGCTGATCAGGTTAAGAAACTTGCAGAAGAATCTGCAGCCGCAGCTGGCAGAACAAATATCCTCATTGAAACTACTATCGCTACAGTAGAAAAGGGTATTGCTATTGCTGACGAAACTGTAGAAAATATGAACTTAGTAGTTGTAAATGCTCAGGCTGCAACAGATAAGATGACAGAGATTTCTGAAAAACTTCGTAATGATGTAAATAACATGCATGATATTAATGCATCTATCGCAGATGTATCATCAGTAGTAGATAATAACTCTGCTACATCAGAAGAAACAGCAGCTGTTTCTGAAGAACAGAAAGCACAGGTTGATACAATGGTTTCTATTATGGAATCCTTCTCTATCTAATTGCTTTGTTTTTTGGAAAAAGTCTTGCAATTTCTAATGTTTGATGGTAAACTATCATAGACAATATAGAAAAGCTAGATTGAGAGAGGGCAAAAGTCCTCTCTCAATTCACGTTTTGAACAAAATTATTTGTTTTTAGAATCGAAAGAGAGGTGTGTTTCAAGTGTCAAAAGCAAGTGATTATGAGGCAAAAACAGAAAGCTTGATTTTACCTATTCTAGAGCGAATGGAATTCGAACTTGTTGATGTAGAATATGTAAAAGAAGGCAGTATCTATTACCTTAGAGCTTATATTGACAAAGAAGGCGGCATTACAGTTAATGATTGTGAAGCAGTAGCCAGAGAAATGAACGTGTTGTTGGATGAAAAGGATTTTATTCCAGATTCCTATACCTTTGAGGTGAGTTCACCAGGTTTAGGACGTCCACTTAAGAAGGAAAAGGACTATGTTCGCAACATGGGTAAGGAAGTAGAGATTCGCACCTATCGTGCAATAAACAGAAGCAAAGAATTTTATGGTATGCTTACTGCATACGATAAAGATAGTGTGACAATTGATGCAGATGGTGAAGAATTGTGTTTTGCAAAAGCAGATATTGCATTAATTCGTCAGGCAGTACATTTTTAAAAGGTTTTAGCGTAAGATAACGAAAATAGGAGGATGAAAGAAAAATGAATAATGAGTTATTAATGGCGTTAAATATATTAGAACAGGAGAAGAATATCAGCAAAGAAACATTACTTGAAGCAATTGAAAATTCTCTTGTTCAGGCATGTAAGAATCACTTTGGTAAAGCAGACAATGTTAAGGTTGTAATTAATCCTGAAACATGTGAATTCCACTGCTATCAGGAAAAAACAGTAGTAGAAGAAGTGGAAGATTTAGTAGAACAGATTTCACTTGTAAATGCACAGATGATTGATCCTAAATTTGAATTAGGAGATGTTGTACAGATTGAAGTTAAATCAAAAGAATTTGGTCGTATTGCAACTCAGAATGCAAAGAATGTAATTTTACAGAAAATCCGTGAAGAAGAAAGAAAAGTAATCTTTGATGAATATAACAGCAAAGAAAAAGATGTTGTTACAGGCGTGGTTCAGCGTTATGTTGGAAAGAATGTAAGTATTAACCTTGGTAAAGCAGATGCTCTTCTTACAGAAGGAGAACAGATTAAAGGTGAAACTTATGTTCCAACAGAACGTATCAAAGTATATGTGTTAGAAGTAAAATCTACATCTAAGGGGCCTAAGATTTTAGTTTCTAGAACTCATCCAGAACTTGTAAAGAGATTATTTGAATCAGAAGTAACAGAAGTAAAAGACGGTATCGTTGAAATCAAATCTATTTCACGTGAAGCGGGTAGCCGTACAAAGATTGCGGTATGGTCAAATGATCCAGATGTAGATCCAGTAGGTGCTTGCGTAGGTATGAATGGTGCACGTGTAAATGCCATCGTTGATGAACTTCGTGGTGAAAAGATTGATATTGTAACTTGGGATGAAAACCCAGCTATTTTAATCCAGAATGCACTTAGCCCAGCTAAAGTTATTTCGGTTATTGCAGATGGTGATGAAAAGACAGCAAAAGTAGTAGTTCCAGATTATCAGTTATCACTTGCAATCGGTAAAGAAGGTCAGAATGCTCGTCTTGCAGCTCGTTTAACAGGATTTAAGATTGATATTAAGAGTGAAACACAGGCTCGTGAAGCTGGTGATTTCATGGATTATGAAAACGACTATTTAGATGAAGAATACTATGATGATGACGAGTATTATGATGAAGAATATGTAGAAGAAGGATATGACGAGGAAGGTTACGAAGAATAATGGTTAACAAAAAAGTTCCAATGCGACAGTGTGTAGGTTGCGGAGAAATGAAATCGAAAAAAGAATTGATTCGTATCATTAAAACTCCAGAAGAAGATATTGTATTAGATGCAACAGGCCGTAAAAATGGCAGAGGAGCATATATTTGTGCAAGTATGGAATGTTTAAAATCTGCACGACGCAAAAAAGGCTTGGAACGTTCCTTGAAGGTTGCCATTCCTGAGAGTGTTTATGATTCTTTAGAACAGGAGATGAGTAAAGTTGCGAAATAGAGTATTTCAAATGTTGGGAATTGCAGCAAAATCCGGAAATGTAGTAAGTGGCGAGTTTTCTACGGAAAAGGCTGTTAA
>JAZURS010000061.1:0-4646 GCA_045606325.1 Agathobacter sp. | reverse complement strand
AATCCATTTATCATTTGGGGCAGATACAAAAAGAAATGGTTTCGATATTATCTAACACTTTCTTTTCAATTTCATCATACGCAGATGGATGGTGCTCACGCAGGTAGATTTTTGGCGAATTTACAAAATGAAATTAGTAGTCTGAAATAGATAGATTGGAGTAATACAGAGAGTAAACTTTCAGTTTGATGGAGCGTCAAATCCAATTTATCTACTTGATTGCCTTTTTATTTATCCTATAATAGAAGTAGATAAATTTGATTTTAACAAAGGAGAGTGATTTATATGATGTTTAGCTTAATACAATTAATTGCAACTTTCTACTATTTCGCATGGTTTATTTGGCCATTTGTTTTTGTATTTGGATTAGCTAAAGGAATTAAAACCTTGATAGAAACTAATAAATTGTGTAATGCTGGTCTTGTGATGGCATCAATTGCATTGCTCCTTATTGTAGCAGGTGTGATGTATCCAGGTTTAGCTGGTTAATGTCTAATAAAAAAGTACGCAGATTTTTCTGCGTACTTTTTTGTATTTCATAATTTAATCTTTTGGTTTATGATAGAAACGTCCTTTTACCTGTTCAGTTTTTAAGGTATTTATAAAAGCGTTTTCATCCACTTCTTTAATTGCAGATATCACTCGTTGACATTCGTCAGTGGATACCACAGAATAAACGACACTGCGCTCATGACCTTCATAGGAGCCTTCGCCTTGCATGATGGTTGCACCATGATTTGAGATATCTGAAATAGCTTCACACACAGCAGCAGCTTTGTTAGTTACGATAAACAAGGTTTGCTGCTGAAATTGTTTATAGAGCATATGAATAACCTGGGTAGAGGCATACTGGAAGATGATAGAGTAAAGAGCAATATCCCATCCGAAAAGAATGCCACCAAGTCCTACAATTACGGTATTGATTCCTAATACGATATTAAAGGAATCCTTGCCTGTTTTCTGAGACAAATAGATGGAAATAAAATCGGTTCCCCCACTTGTAGCGTCAGAGTTTAAACACTGGCTAATTGCAAAACCATTTATGATACCACCGAAGATGCTGATAAGTAAGATATCATAGGTTACCACATGACTTGGTATTAAGTCTGTAAAGATACCGGTAAGAAAAATCATTAAGCAAGAGTATAAGGTGAATTTTTTGCCAATATAGCGGAATCCTATATAGATAGGAATACAGTTGATGATAACGTTTAACACACTATATGGAATCTGCAGTTGGAAAAAAGTTTCAAAGGCTCGTTGTAGAAGAACTGTCAGACCGGTTGCACCTCCTGGAATTAGATTTCCTGTCCGTACAAAAGTTTTAATGTTGATAGCCATTACAAGAGCTGCAAAGCAAATGCTTATAATTCGAATAATATCCTTTTTAATAGATTGTTTCATCACTTTATCCTCAGTATAAAAAATTGGATTGTTCCTAATTCGGATTATAGTCGCTTTAGATAGGGGATACAACTACTTTTTATAAATTTTAACTTGACCGTAGGTGCACATGTTTTATAATAGAATATTATAGGTAAAGTGGGGCAATGTCCCACTTTGCGAGGGAGAGAATATGAGATACGATTGTATAATTATTGGAAGCGGACCAGCAGGTTTATCTGCTGCAATTAATTTAAAAACATATAATAAAGAGTTTCTTTGGTTCGGAAATGCACAGTTGAGCGAAAAAGTGCAGAAGGCAGAAAAGGTAGTGAATTATCCTGGGATACCAGAACTAACTGGTCAGGAACTTGCTGGAGCTTTTTTACAGCATAAAGAAAGTCAGGGATTAGAGATAACAGATAAGATTGTAAGTACTATCTATGATATGGGTGGTTACTACAATGTCATGGCTGAGAATCAGTTTTATGAAACCGATACCATTATATTAGCGACAGGAGTGGTGTCGTCAAATGAATATGCAGGAGAAACCGAATTTCTGGGTAGGGGCGTAAGCTACTGTGCTACCTGTGATGGTGCATTATATAAAGGAAAAGCGATTGCGGTAGTTTCTACTGCGAAGAGATTTGAACATGAAATAGAATTTTTAACAGAGCTTGCAGAAAAGGTATATCTTTTTCCATATTATAAGGATTGTGAAGTTACAAAAGAAAATGTGGAGAGAGTACAAAAACCGATAAAGGAAATCAAAGGTGGATTTCGAGTTGAGGAGCTGGTGTTAGGAGAAGCAGACGTTCTTCCGGTGGATGGAGTCTTTATTATGAGAAATGCAATTGCTCCTACCACGCTTCTAAATAAATTGGAAGTGATAGATGGACATATTGCAGTAAACCGTCAAATGGAAACAAATATGAAAGGTATTTATGCGGCAGGGGACTGCACAGGCAAGCCATATCAGTACGCAAAAGCAGTTGGTGAAGGCAATGTAGCGGCTCATAGCGTAATTGAATACTTAGGAGAGAAATAATGGCATATATTGAATTTAATCAGATTTCAAAAGAATATATTACAGGTGAGACGACAATTAAGGCTTTGGATGAAGCTTCTTTTATCGTAGAAAAGGGAGAACTTGCAGTAGTTCTCGGTTCATCAGGTGCAGGTAAGACAACTGCCTTAAATATACTAGGTGGTATGGATACAGCAACTTCCGGGGAACTTATCGTAGATGGAAATGTGGTTACAAAATACAATAAACAGCAGCTCGTTGGTTATCGAAGAACGGATATTGGTTTTGTATTCCAGTTTTATAACTTGGTTCCAAACCTTACAGCACTTGAAAACGTAGAATTGGCAGTACAGGTTTGTAAGGATGCACTGGATGCTTCAGATACTCTAGATAAGGTTGGGCTTGGAGAACGAAAGAATAACTTCCCTGCACAGTTGTCTGGTGGTGAACAGCAGCGAGTGTCTATTGCCAGAGCGTTGGCAAAGAATCCAAAACTTTTGTTGTGCGATGAGCCAACAAGTGCGTTGGACTATAATACAGGAAAGCAGATTTTACAGCTTTTACAGGATACCTGCCGTAAAGAAGGTATTACAGTTGTGCTGATTACACACAATTCAGCAATTGCTCCTATGGCGGACAGATTGATTCGCTTTAAGAGTGGCAAGGTTATAGAAATGAAAGTAAATGAAAATCCAGTATCGATTGCAGATATTGAATGGTAGGAAGGATATAGATGAAAGCCTATACAAAGGACATAATTAAGACAATTGTAAAAGGCATGAAGAGATTTATGGCACTGGCACTCATAGCAGCACTAGGTGTTTGTATGATGACAGGGCTTAAGGCGGCTTGTGGCGATTTGCGTATGACAGCGGATGAATTTTTTGATAAACAAAATTTATTCGATATCATGATTGTTTCTACACATGGATTAACTGAGGATGATTTAGAAGTTTTAAAACATATTCCAGGAATCGATGCAATAGAGGGATCTTTTAGTGAAACTGTACATACGAAAATTGATGGACAGACAAAACAGGTTTCTGTTAAAGTCTTGAGTGATATGGGGATTAATGAGCCTTACCTCCTAGACGGCGAAATGCCTATGCGCTCGGATGAGCTTCTTGTTACGCAAAAATATATAAATGAAACTGGAGCAAAACTAGGTGACATTATTTCTATAGAAGAAGTGTTTGACGAGGATGAAACGGAAGAAGAGGATGAAGAGGAAACGGAAGAAGAGGACTCTCCATTTGATTTGAATTTAGAGACAAAATATGAAAAAGATGAGTCAGATGATAAAGAAGATGACTATACGGTAGATGTGGAAGAAGATGAAGAAGAACCAAACTTCTTAGTTACAGATTATGTAATTACTGGTGTAGTGATTGATGCGGAGGATATCAATAGTTCAGAAGGCGCAGTTGCATTTCGAAATAATAGCACTACGGATTATACCTTCTTTGTTTTGCCAGAGGCAGTAAGTACAGATATCTATACAGCGATTTATATTACTTTAACAGATACGGATGAACTTAGATGTTATTCGGATGAATATGTATCTCGTGTGGATGAAATCGTTTCTATCTTAGAGCAGGAAATTAAATCCGATCGTGAGCAGGCAAGATATGAAGTGATTACAAATGAAGCATACGAAAAAGTAGACGAAGCTGAGGCTGAGGTTGATGAAAAACTATCAGATGCCGAGAAAGATATCTTTGATGCGAAATTTGATATTGAGGATGGATGGTCAGACCTTATAGATGGGGAATGGGATATTCTGGATGGTGAAGAAGAGTTACGCGCAGCCGAAAGAGAATTAAATGCAGCCGAGAGAGAATTAGCAGATGCAAAGAAAGAACTCGAAGAAGCAGAGGCTCAGTTAGAGTCGGGAGAAGATGCCATTGAAGAAGGCGAGCAGGCGATTAAAGATGGACGAGAAGAACTTGCATCTGGACGAGAAGAACTTGAACAGGCGAGAAAAGACATTCCGGATCAATTTGCTTCTATGAGACTTCTTTTGAAAGGACAGATTGCTTCTACAAATATGAGTCTTCGTCAGGCAGAGAGCGATATTATGATTGCTGAAGCTGAGCTGGAGCAGATAAAGAATAAGCCTGTTACACCAAATTATACAGAGGAAGATAAACAGGCAGAGATTACAGCGAAAGAAAATGAAATAGAAGATCTGAAATCAGAGCGTGATGGTTTGATAGAGTCTCGTGATGAGATGCAG
>JAZURS010000060.1:0-1727 GCA_045606325.1 Agathobacter sp. | reverse complement strand
ATTGTAGCAAGAATCTGATGACCATTTTCAAGTTCTACTTTAAAGAACGCATTTGGTAACTTTTCTACTACTACACCTTCAACTTCAATAACGTCTGCTTTTGACATTTTCAAATCCTCCTGAAATAAAACTAACTTACTTGTTTCTAAAATAGCTCCAGAACTCCTTCGGCTTTTTCACTCTCTGTTAAAGTTAAAAGCTCAGGTTTTCCTTCTGTAATAAGAATTGTATTTTCGTAATGTGCTGAAAGAGATAAATCCTCTGAGATAACTGTCCAGTCATCATCCAGCCATAACACCTCGTGGGTTCCTACATTTATCATAGGTTCCACTGCCAAGGTCATACCTGCACGAAGCTTTATGCCTCTGGTTCTTTTTCTAAAGTTTGGAATCTCTGGCTCCTCATGTAACTGGGATCCAATTCCATGTCCCACCAAATCTCTAACCACTCCATATCCAAAACTTTCTGCATAACTCGCAATGTTATTAGATATGTCATGCAAATGATTTCCAGCGGTAGCCTTTTTCATTCCTTCAAAAAAACTCATTCGAGTTCTTTCAATCAGAAGCTTTGCTTCTTCTGATATCTCTCCAACGCCAACCGTTCTGGCTGCATCGGAATGATATCCTTTATAGATAACCCCTGCATCTAAGCTTACGATATCTCCCTCTTGCAAAATTCGATTTGCATTTGGAATTCCGTGAACAACTTCTTCGTTCACTGAAACACATATAGATGCTGGATATCCACAATAATTCTTAAAGGAAGGAATACATCCGTAGCTACGGATCATTTCTTCTCCCAGTCTGTCAATGTCAAGCGTTGACATACCTGGCTTAATCTCTTTTGCAAGATTCTCATGCACAAGAGCAAGTATCCTGCCCGCTTCACGCATCAGTTCGATTTCGTGAGGGGTTTTAATCTTGACAGACATTATTATTCTCCTAAGATGTTCACAATGTCAGAAAATACTTCATCCATTGGTTTTGTTCCATCTACAGATTTTAAGATATTCATGTTTCTATAGTAATCAATTAGAGGCTGTGTCTGATCATGATATACTGTGAGACGTTTCTGTACTGTCTCTGGCTTATCATCATCGCGTAAAACAGTTTCGTTACCACATGTATCACATACACCTTCTGTCTTTGTTGGGTTGAATACGATATGATATGTAGCTCCACAATTCAAGCATGCGCGTCTACCACTCATTCTGTTTACAATATTTTCATCTGGCACATCCACATCGATTGCATAATCCATTGACTGACCGATTTTATTTAACGCATTGGTCAAAGCTTCTGCCTGTGGAATTGTTCTTGGGAAACCATCTAATACGAATCCTTTTTTACAGTCATCCTGCGCAATACGGTCCATTACTAAATCGCAAGTAAGTTCATCTGGGACAAGCATTCCCTGATCCATATACTCTTTTGCTTTCTTTCCAAGTTCTGTACCGTTCTTAATATTGGCACGGAAGATATCTCCTGTAGAGATGTGTGGAATTTCGTATTTTGCTGCAATCTGTTTTGCCTGAGTTCCTTTTCCAGCACCAGGAGCCCCTAACATAATAATTTTCATATTTGTATATCTCCTATTTCATGCACGAATGGAGATACCTATTTTAGGTATCTCCAATGTACATTTTAGTCATTCAAAAATCCTTTATAGTAACGTACTCTCATCTGAGATTCAATCTGTTTTAATGTTTCGATTACAACACCTAC
>JAZURS010000059.1:0-9496 GCA_045606325.1 Agathobacter sp. | reverse complement strand
AATTTCTTAAACTTATTCTTGACAAACATTAGCAAGATTTGTCACTCTGTCAAACTGAAATTTCGCTTACTTTGAGATTAAAAAGTTTATAATTAAGTCGGAGGCCAAGCGGTCTTAGGAAGACAATACACCAGTTCAACTCCTTGGCTCACAGAACGACATGGCTACGATCCGACTTCCTAAAATTTCTTAAACTTATTCTTGACAAACATTAGCAAGATTTGTCACTCTGTCAAACTGAAATTTCGCTTACTTTGAGATTAAAAAGTTTATAATTCATAAGCGTGTTTTACATATACCGTATTCACAAGTGAAAAATCTTCAATTTCCATAAAGTTATGCTTTAGAATTTCTCTGATATGTTTTGGCAACAACTCATATTTTAAGGGATTTTGGGGACAGGAATGTTTTGTATAATATTCATGAAATGTACAAATTCCTAATTTTGTACCATCATCTGCGTCAAAATAATATAGCCCTTTGTCTGAGAAATTCCTTGCAACTTGTTCTGCACGCCCTACCTTGGTTTGCGGAAACATCAACATACTACTTGTTGTTTTTTTCATTCTATCAAAATACTCTATTAGTTCATCAGCTCTTTCTTCGCTTTCGCAAACGAACTCTGGCAAATTTCCTTCTCCTCCACTACAAAACACAGCGACATTGCCTTTTTTATCAACACCATACCATTCCATATCCATATTTCCACATTCGCCAGCACGTATTCTTGACATAAATATTTTCTCCCCTACAAATTCAGATTTATATCATCCTCATCTTCTTGTCCATCGGCCAAGAAGCATCCCTTGCTCAAAAGAACTCGGTCAATTATCATTTATCTACTTCTATTCTACAATACTCCCTACCAAAAAGAAAGCCCTCCGCTTTCGCGAAGGGCTTGGTGCCTTATATTCAAAAAATCAAACTAGCTAAGACGAGTTACATTTGCAGCCTGTGGGCCTTTATCGCCGTCAACTACTTCAAATTCAACTTTTTCACCATCTTTTAATTCTTTGAATCCGTCCATATTAAGTGCTGAGAAATGAACGAACACTTCGTTACCAGCTTCATCAGAGATGAATCCGTAACCTTTTTTTGCATTAAACCATTTAACTGTTCCCTGCTGCATAACTAAAATCCTCCTAATACAATAAAACCTTTTGTGGATTATGCACTCCACTTTTTTAGACTAGCACATTTGACGAATTATGTCAACAAAAGAAAGTTATGGGTGTGCAAATTGCATAAATCTATTTTTTCATTGTAACTTCCATCTGTGGGAACGGAATATGAATTCCCTCTTTATCAAATTCTAACTTGATATTCTCTGTGATACGCCATCTTGTAGCCCAATAATCATCTGTCTTAACCCAACAGCGAACGCCCATCTCGATGCAACTATCTTTTAATTCAGAAACAAACACATTTGAATCCTCATTCTTGAGTACACCTTCGTCACCAATAGCTACACGCTTCAATATCTCTTTTACTTTTTGAATATCGCTCTCATATGCAACACCAAATCGTAAATCCAAACGACGTTTATTCATTGCTGTTACATTTACGATACTTGTATTCGACAAAGTTCCATTTGGAATCATGATTGCTTTATTATCTACTGTCAAAAGTTTTGTATAGAAAATCGTGATTTCAGATACAGTACCTTCTTGCTTATCAGCATTTTCTATAATATAGTCTCCTACCACAAAAGGCTTAAGTAATAGAATCAATACGCCACCTGCAAAGTTGGATAAACTTCCCTGCAAAGCAAGACCTAAGGTCAAACCTGCAGAACCAAGTACTGCAATTACAGAACTTGCGGTAATTCCAAAGTTAGACAATATCATTAGAATCAAAACAAAATATAATGCATACTTACACAATGAACCAACGAATGTCACTACCCCTTGCTCTGCATTGGCTCTTTCCATTGATTTACGAATGATTCCGACAATCCATTTAATAACTTTTCCGCCAATCAACAAAACAACTGCAGCCAAAATTACATCAATCGCAAAATCTAATAATTTAGGCAAAGAATCCTGTAGATATTTTTCCAAAAGTCCTATTTCTTTTTCTGTAGTAGTTACAATCGCATCTGTAATAGCAGAATCTGCCGTTAACAAAAATCTCATATAATACCTCTCAAATCAAAAATACTATTAAAAAGGCCCCGCTGAAGCGGAGCCTTCACTTCTATTATTTAATTATACGAACTTTTAAAACGCCGTCAATGGCTTTTAATTTTTCTACTACTTCTTCTGTAACTGGAGAATCTACATCAAGAAGAGCATATGCATATTCGCCTTTACCTTTATTAGTCATATCCGCTACGTTGATATCTGCATCGCCTAATACAGATGTGTACTGACCAATCATACCTTTTACATTCTTATGTAAAACAGCGATACGACCTGCAGTTGTACATGCACCCATACTACAATCTGGATAGTTAACAGAATGAACGATGTTACCATTTTCAAGGTAATCACGAACTTCACGAACTGCCATGATTGCACAGTTGTCTTCTGACTCTGCCGTAGATGCACCAAGATGAGGAGTTACGATACAGCCTTTCTTTCCTGCTACGGTTGGATTTGCAAAGTCTGTTACATACTGTTTTACTCTGCCTTCCTCCAATGCTGCCACCATTGCTTCTTCATCTACAAGTAAATCTCTTGCAAAGTTTAAAACGATTGCATTTGGTTTCATCTTAGCAATAGCATCCGCATTTACCATCTTCTTTGTAGAATCTAAAAGAGGTACATGAATGGTAATAAAATCACATTCTTTATAAATATCATCAATATTTGTAATATGTTTTACTGATCCTGATAAACTCCATGCTGCATTTACAGAGATGTATGGGTCATAACCGTATACTTCCATACCAAGGTCTGTTGCTGCATTTGCTACTAAAACACCAATCGCACCCAAACCGATGACACCAAGTTTCTTACCAGAAATTTCTGTACCTGCAAAGTTTTTCTTTTCTTTTTCAGCTGCTTTTGCAATATTTTCATCATCTTTGTTGTTCTGTACCCATTCAATACCACCAACTAAGTCACGAGAAGCGTAAAGCATAGCTGCGAGAACCAGTTCTTTAACACCATTTGCATTTGCACCTGGAGTATTGAATACAACGATACCCTTTTCTGCACATGCATCCAAAGGAATATTGTTTACGCCAGCACCTGCTCTGGCAATGGCTACAATATTATCTCCAAGTACCATATCGTGAACAGATGCACTTCTTACAAGTGCGGCATCTGCATCTTTTACATCATCTACTTTTTCATAATCTGCTGAAAATAAATTTAATCCTACATTTGCGATAGGATTAAGGCATGTATATTTAAACATATCCGAATCCTCCTATTTATTTGCTGCTTCAAATTCTTTCATGAATGCAACTAATTTTTCTACACCTTCTTTTGGCATTGCGTTGTAGATAGATGCACGCATACCACCAACAGAACGATGTCCTTTTAAGTTCTCAAAACCAGCCTCTTTTGCTTCTTTTACAAATTTAGCATCAAGATCTGCATCACCAGTTACAAATGGCACATTCATGAGAGAACGATCTTTTTCTTCAACTGTACCCTTGAACATTTCGCTCTGATCCAAGAAATCATAAAGAATTTTTGCTTTTTCTTCATTTTTCTGTTTCATTACTTCAAGGCCACCCATCTTCTTTAACCATTTAAAGACTTTACCACAGATATAAATACCATAGCATGGTGGGGTATTATAAAGTGAATCGTTATCTGCCTGTGTTTTGTACTTGAGCATTGTAGGTGTGCCTGGCAATACGTCGTCTGTGATTAAATCTTCACGAACGATAGCAATTACCACACCTGCTGGTCCTACGTTTTTCTGAACACCACCATAGATGATAGCATATTTGCTTACATCTACTGGTTCAGATAAGAAGCAGGAACTTACGTCTGCTACCAAATCAACGCCCTTTGTATTTGGTAATTCTTTGAACTTTGTACCATAAATCGTATTATTTTCGCATATGTACACATAGTCCATATCCTCTGTGATTGCCAAATCACTACAATCTGGAATATAAGAAAATGTTTTGTCTGCGGATGAAGCAAGCTCGACGGCTTCACCATAGATTTTTGCTTCTGCAAAGGCTTTCTTAGCCCACTGACCAGTAATAATATAACCTGCTTTTTTGTTTTTCATCAGGTTCATTGGAACTGCTGCAAACTGCTGTGAAGCACCACCCTGTAAGAACATTACTTTGTAGTTATCTGGAATGTTCATTAAATCTCTAAGGTCTGCTTCAGCTTCTTTGATGATTTCGTCGAAAACTTTCGAGCGGTGACTCATCTCCATTACCGACATTCCACATCCCTTGTAATCCATCATTTCTTCTGCTGCTTCACGAAGTACCTCTTCTGGTAAAACTGCAGGTCCTGCCGAGAAATTATACACTCTACTCATTTCCAACTACCTCCTTTTATTTTTTACTTAATATAATATTGGAAATTCTTTATCTGTTTAACGCGTTATCGCATTAAAGTGCTTCGTTTAAAAAGATACGGGGACCAACTATCTTTTGTCCCCGTATGAAATTATCAACTTACAATTTTAACAATTAGACGAAACATCTTTTTCGTCAAATGCCTCATTAATTGGTGCACCAGGTGCTACCATTGGCCATACCTTATCGTCTGAGTCAATAATACAATCGATAACGAATGGAATCTTACATTCTAAGGCTTCCGCAAAAGCTGCTTCAAATTCTTCTCTGGAAGTAACTCTTCTTGCTTCACAACCCATTGCTTCTGCCAGTTTTACGAAGTCTACGCCATCATCCAAAATAGTTGCGGAATAATGCTGTTCATAAAACAATGTCTGCCACTGACGAACCATTCCAAGCACATGGTTGTTAATGATTACTTCTATTAATGGAAGTTTATTTCTGCTTGCGGTTGCCAGTTCATTCATGTTCATACGGAAACATCCATCACCAGCGATATTTACTACCTGTTTATCTGGATTTGCCATCTGAGCACCGATTGCTGCCCCGAGTCCGTATCCCATAGTTCCAAGTCCACCAGATGATAAAAGTGTTCTTGGTTCTTTGTATTTATAATACTGGGCAGCCCACATCTGGTGCTGTCCTACCTCTGTGACCATAATCGCATCGCCATGAACCATCTCATAGATTTTTTCAATAACATATGGTCCGCTAAGTCCTTCTGGATTATAACTAAGAGGATATTTTTCTTTTAAGTCTTGTATGTGTGCCATCCATTCTGGATGTTCATACTGTGGTAACTGTGCATTTAATCTGCCTAATACTTCTTTTACATCACCGATAACACTTGCTGATGCCACCACGTTTTTATTAATTTCTGCTGGATCTACATCAATATGCAAAATCTTCGCATGCTTAGCAAATTTATGTGGATTACCAAGTACTCGGTCTGAAAAACGTGTACCAATTGCAATAAGTAAATCACATTCACTTACACCGAGATTTGATGTCTTAGTACCATGCATCCCAAGCATACCTGTGTAACGTTCATCTGTGCCATCAAAAGCACCTTTTCCCATTAAGGTATCACAAACTGGCGCATCTACTAAGTCAACAAACTTACGAAGTTCCTCACTCGCTTCCGAAAGCACTGCACCACCACCTACAAAGATATATGGTTTCTTTGCTTTTCTTATACGACGAAGTGCCCTTTCGATATCCTCATCTTCAATTGTATGTGATACTCTAGCAGGAAATTCCACTGGTTTGCTAGTAAATTTACAAGTTGCTGCAGTAACATCCTTTGGAATATCTACAAGTACTGGACCTGGACGACCTTTGCGAGCAATATTGAATGCTCTGCGAATCGTATCTGCCAGGTTTTCAACATCTTTTACGATGAAATTGTGCTTTGTAATCGGTGTTGTAATACCTGCGATATCAATTTCCTGAAAACTATCCTTTCCAAGAAGCGGTAAGGTTACATTACATGTAATGGCTACCATTGGAACCGAATCCATATAAGCAGTAGCAATACCTGTTACCAGGTTTGTTGCTCCTGGTCCGCTTGTTGCAAAACAAACACCTACTTTACCAGTACTTCTGGCATATCCATCTGCCGCATGGGAAGCTCCCTGCTCATGGGATGTCAAAACATGTTTGATATCTGATTGTTGATAAATCGCATCATAAACATTTAAAATCGCTCCGCCGGGATAACCAAATACGGTATCTACACCCTGTTCTTTTAAACATTCGATGATAATCTGTGATCCATTGAGTTGCATATCAAATAACAATTCTGAACTGCCAAAAAACATATGAAATATGTTGCGAATTTATTTGCATAAATATTTCAATGTTTTTTGATTGGCAGAATGCCCAAAGATGAGCAAAATCAGTTGTGAAACAACTGTGTTCTACTTTGTAGAACGCATTTTGCGAATTCTTTGTGCAGTTCAGCACCCTTTCTTTTTATTTAATCTCAAGTACAGCCCCTCTATTTCCTGAGGTAACCATAGAAGCATATCTCTTAAGATATCCAGTTGTTACCTTAGGTTCACGTGGCTGCCATTTTGCACGACGTGCTTCCATTTCTTCATCTGAAACTTTTACGTTCAATGACAATTCTGGAATATTAATCTGGATGATATCTCCCTCTTCAATGAGAGCGATAGGTCCACCTACAGCTGCTTCTGGTGAAACGTGTCCGATTGACGCGCCACGGGAAGCTCCTGAGAAACGACCGTCTGTGATAAGTGCTACCGAACTGCCAAGTCCCATACCTGCGATTGCAGATGTTGGGTTTAACATTTCTCTCATACCTGGGCCGCCTTTTGGTCCTTCATAACGAATAACTACTACGTCACCAGCTACAATCTTTCCACCTTTGATTGCCTCAATCGCATCTTCCTCACATTCGAATACTCTGGCTGGTCCTTCATGAACCATCATTTCATCTACGACTGCAGAACGTTTTACTACGCTACCGTCCGGAGCAAGATTTCCTTTTAATACTGCAAGACCACCGGTCTTACTATATGGATTATCCATAGGTCTGATAACTTCTGGATTTTTGTTTACTGCATTTGCAATATTTTCTCCAATTGTCTTACCTGTTACTGTCATACACTCTGTATTAAGAAGTCCTGCGTCTGCAAGCTGCTTCATAACTGCATACACACCACCGGCTTCGTTTAAGTCTTCCATATATGTATGACCAGCTGGAGCTAAATGACAAAGGTTTGGAGTCTTTTCGCTAATAGGATTAGCGAATTCAATATCAAAGTCAAATCCAATTTCATGCGCAATTGCTGGTAAATGAAGCATTGAGTTTGTAGAACATCCAAGTGCCATATCTACTGTAAGTGCATTGATAATGGATTCTTTTGTCATAATATCCAATGGGCGAATGTTTTTGTTATTCAAATCCATAACCGCCATACCTGCATGTTTTCCAAGACGAATTCTTTCTGAGTAAACAGCTGGGATAGTTCCGTTTCCACCAAGTCCCATACCAAGGGCTTCAGTTAAACAGTTCATAGAGTTTGCTGTGTACATACCAGAACAAGATCCACAAGTTGGACAAGCTTTTTCTTCAAATTCTCTAACATCTTCTTCTGTCATAGTTCCTGCAGCATATGAACCTACTGCTTCAAACATAGAAGAAAGACTTGTTTTACATCCTTTTACTTTACCAGCAAGCATTGGTCCACCAGATACAAATACAGTTGGAACATTGATACGAGCTGCTGCCATAAGTAAACCTGGGACGTTTTTATCACAGTTTGGAACCATAACCAATGCATCAAATTGATGTGCAAGTGCCATAGCTTCTGTAGAATCTGCGATTAAGTCTCTAGTTACGAGCGAATACTTCATTCCCACATGTCCCATAGCAATACCATCACATACTGCAATAGCTGGGAAAACGACTGGTACACCACCAGCTTCTGCTACACCAAGTTTAACTGCGTTTACAATTTTGTCTAAATTCATATGTCCTGGTACGATTTCGTTATAAGAACTAACGATACCTACCATTGGTTTTTTCATTTCTTCTTCTGTAAATCCTAAAGCATTGAAAAGGCTTCTGTGTGGAGCCTGCTGCATGCCTGCTTTTACATTATCACTTCTCATTTTATGTCCTCTTTCTTTATTGCAATTTGATTTCACAACTTTGTGAAACAATATTCTACGATTGTACTACAAAAAATACAATCCTGCAACTATACTCTGTCTGCAATGAGAGTTCCCATCTCTGCTGTACCTACCTTTGTGATACCCTCTGTACTTTCTCCTGACTGTGGCATAATGTCGCCGGTACGATAACCTTCTTTTAACACCTGTTTTACAGCTGCTTCAACTGCATCTGCTTCTTTATCCAAATCAAAGCTGTATCGAAGCATCATTGCTGCACTAAGAATGGTTGCAATAGGGTTTGCAATACCCATGCCTGCGATATCTGGTGCAGATCCACCACTTGGTTCATAAAGTCCGAACTTGGTTTCGTTTAAACTTGCTGAAGATAACATTCCTATTGAACCTGTTACCATACTCGCTTCGTCTGAAAGAATATCACCAAACATATTCTCGGTAAGAATTACGTCAAACTGTGCTGGATTTTTCACAAGCTGCATTGCACAGTTATCAACTAACATATGCTCATAAGAAACTTCTGGATAATCCTTTGCTACTTCTTCTACTACTTTTCTCCAAAGTCTGGAAGAATCAAGTACGTTTGCCTTATCTACTGATGTCACTTTTTTTCTACGTTTCATTGCAATGTCAAATCCACGAATTGCAATGCGTCTAATTTCTTCTTCTGTATAAGTAAGAGAATCACAAGCTGTCATTACACCATTTACTTCTTTGGTACTTCTTTCACCAAAGTAAAGTCCGCCAGTAAGTTCTCTCATAATCATCATATCAAATCCATCTCCAATAATATCATCTCGAAGTGGACAAGCTGCTTTTAATTCTTCATATAAATAAGCTGGTCTTAAGTTTGCAAAAAGATTTAATTCTTTTCTTATTTTCAAAAGTCCTGCTTCTGGTCTTAAGTTTGGAGGAAGCTGATACCAAGGTGAGGTAGTGGTATTTCCACCAATAGAACCCATAAGCACTGCATCACTTGCTTTTGCTGCGGCAATTGCTTCATCTGTTAAAGGTACGCCTGTTGCATCAATCGAACACCCTCCCATAAGAATTTCTGTATAATCAAATGTGTGACCATATTTCTCTCCAATAGCATCCAATACCTTAGTTGCTTCCGCTGTTACCTCTGGTCCGATTCCATCTCCTGCTATTACACCAACCTTAAAATTCATTACCTTTTCCTCTTTTCTGCAAATTACGTTCGTTTATTTATCAACTATCATAATCCAAACCTCTTTTAATTGCAATATAACCAGCCATTTTACTTTTTTATAAACTTTATAACCTGTATTTATACTTCGCAAAACTCCATGACTTGTTTGGTTTGCCTAATCCAAGCTT
>JAZURS010000058.1:0-2231 GCA_045606325.1 Agathobacter sp. | reverse complement strand
TCACAGGCTGTCATCACTCCGTTTACTTCCTTCGTGCTTCTTTCGCCAAAGTAAAGACCACCGGTCAATTCTCTCATAATCATCATATCAAATCCATCTCCAATAATATCATCTCGAAGTGGACAAGCTGCTTTTAATTCTTCATATAAATAAGCTGGTCTTAAGTTTGCAAAAAGATTTAACTCTTTTCTTATTTTCAAAAGCCCTGCTTCTGGTCTTAAGTTTGGAGGAAGCTGATACCAAGGTGAGGTAGTGGTATTTCCACCAATGGACCCCATAAGCACTGCATCACTTGCTTTTGCTGCGGCAATCGCTTCATCTGTCAATGGAACGCCCGTTGCATCAATTGAGCATCCTCCCATGAGAATTTCTGTATAATCAAATGTATGACCATATTTCTTTCCAACAGCATCCAATACCTTAGTTGCTTCCGCTGTTACCTCTGGGCCGATTCCATCTCCTGCTATTACACCAACCTTAAAATTCATTACCTTTTCCTCTTTTCTACAAATTACGTTCGTTTATTTATCAACTATGATAATCCAAACCTCTTTTAATTGCAATATAACCAGCCATTTTACTTTTTTATAAACTTTATAACCTGTATTTATACTTCGCAAAACTCCATGACTTGTTTGGTTTGCCTAATCCAAGCTTCTATGATATACTGATTGAAAAATATTTTGTAAATTTGGAGGGATTATAATGCATTATAATGAATCCGCAGAAAACTATTTAGAAACAATACTCATGCTTAGCAAAAAATTGCCCGTTGTACGTGCAGTTGATATAGCAAATGAATTAGGATATAAAAAATCAAGTGTAAGTATCGCAATGAAACATCTTCGCGAAAAAGAACATATTACCGTTAGTGATGCAGGTTATATCACTCTTACCGAAAGCGGCCGCGAAGTAGCAGAAATGATTTTTGAAAGACATGAAATGCTTACGAACCTTCTAGTATCACTTGGTGTGCCTGAAGATATTGCATCAGAAGATGCTTGCCGCGTAGAACATGTTATTAGCCAGGAAAGTTTTGAAGCAATTAAGGCTGCTACTACAAAATCAAATTAAGACAAATAAAAAGGATTGTTACTCAACCAAGTAACAATCCTTTCTTTATTCTCATTCTATTTACAAAATTCATCTATAAATTCTTCTGCTGGACATGGTTTTCCATAATAGAAACCTTGGATATAGTCCGGCTCAAGTGCCTGAATATGAGCAAGCTCGTCTTCTGTTTCTACGCCTTCCACACAAATCTTGAGTCCTAAACTGTGTACCAGATGAATAATATTTTCCATTAGACTTCTCTCAAACTCATTTTTGAGTGCTTTGACTGTAAATCCTCTGTCTAATTTTACTACATTTGGTGTCATATCACTAATATTCATAAAGTTCGAATATCCAGTTCCAAAATCATCCAACGCAATTCGCACACCGAACTGGCGTAAATTTTCCCAAACTTTATGAATCATGGCAGAATCATCCAATTCGCCACTCTCTGTCAATTCAATCGTAATACTATTTGGCGACATGCCTCTTTCATTCAGTAACTTTGAAAATTCCACAATAAATGGACTTTTAAGTACCTGCACATAAGAAACATTTACACTAACAGAAAACTCTGGGATAGACGCTTGTACTCTCTGACAGAAATCCATAGCTTGTTTAAGGACCCATTTACCAACTGGAATAATCAAACCCGTTTCTTCCAATAATGGAATAAACTCAACTGGCGATAACTTTTCTCCACTTGGCAAAGTATATCTTAAAAGTGCTTCTCCTGCATATGGGATATGATCATCCTTGCTGTTTACAATCGGCTGATAATATACTTCAAAACCAGAGAAATCTGATGCAATTGACTCTCTAATTGCACTAATAACCATACGACTCTTCAAAAACTGCTCATAATCATATTCTGAGAAGAAATACACTTGATTCTTTCCTAATTTCTTCGCCTGGCTGAGTGCAAACTGTGATAATTTTATTAACTCTAGAAATTCCATGCCACTCAGTTTTTTGCAGGAAAGAACACCACCAGAAACTGTGAATATCGTCTGATAATTATTCTTTTCTATAAACGCATCTACTTTTCTACGAATACGTTCATATAACTCTTTTCCTTCTAATTCATCATCTGTCAGATACGATACAATTAAAAATTCGTCCGCACTTACATGATATGCTTCCTCTCCAATCCCTAAGGATTCTGTGATACACTCTGC
>JAZURS010000057.1:0-2110 GCA_045606325.1 Agathobacter sp. | reverse complement strand
AAACCCTTAGGGAGCCGTCGTTACTTAATGAGCAGACCACTTACTTGTGGGATGCGAATTTAGTAACGTAACGAGCTCACTAGGAGCGAAAGTCGTGTTTCGTATAATAGATATGGCTATTTCCTTTTTCGTAGAATTTATTAAAACTTTTACTTGGCTATTTCAGTTTCCATATGTCTTTATTGTACTGTGCAATAGTTCTGTCTGATGAGAAGAAGCCTGCTTTTGAGATGTTTACGAGCATCTTCTTAGCCCAAGCTTTTCTGTCTTCATAATCAGCATAAACTTTTTCACGTGTTTCTACGTAGTCTGCAAAGTCTGGGAATGTCATGAACCAGTCTTTGTTTAAGAGTTCGTTGTAGAGACGATATAAACATTCATCATCACCAAAACGTCTTACAGCATCGCTTACGATAAAGTCTACCGCACGTTTCAGGTTTGGATCTGCTTCATAGTAATCTCTTGAGCAGTAGTCGCCACGTTCATATCTGTCGATAACTGTCTGTGAATCCTCACCAAATGTGTAGATATTGTCTTTACCTACTAATTCTGCAATTTCAACGTTTGCACCGTCCATTGTACCAAGTGTAACTGCACCATTTAACATAAATTTCATGTTACCTGTACCAGATGCTTCTTTTGAAGCAAGAGAAATCTGTTCTGATACATCACATGCAGGAATGAGTTTTTCTGCAAGTGTTACATTGTAGTTTTCTACCATGTAGATATTGAGATGCTGACGTACATGTGGATCGTTATTGATTACATGCTGTAATGCTAAAATCAAATGGATAATATCCTTTGCGATTGTATAAGCTGGAGCTGCTTTTGCACCAAAAATAACTGTAATTGGCTTGCTTGGGATGTTACCTGCTTTGATTTCGAAGTATTTGTGAATAACGTAAAGCACGTTAAGCTGCTGTCTCTTGTATTCGTGGAGACGTTTTACCTGAATATCAAAGATAGAATCTTTGTTCAGGTGGAGATTCTGTGTATTTGCGAGGTACTGCACTGCAGCTTCTTTCTTTCCTTCTTTAATAGCAAGAATGTTATTTAATACGTCTTCATCGTCTACAAATTTTTCTAATTTCTTTAACTCGCTTGCATCCTTTTTCCATCCATCACCAATAAGACTTGTTACATAACCAGAGAGTTCTGGGTTACATTCCATGAACCAACGACGGAAGGTAATACCATTTGTCTTGTTGTTGAATTTCTTTGGATAAAGCTTGTAGAAATTATTAAGCTCTGTGTTCTTTAAAATTTCTGTATGAAGATATGCTACACCATTTACACTAAAGCCATAGTGGATATCCATATGTGCCATGTGTACTAATTTATCTTTGATGATATAGGTACTTTCATCTTTTACTTTTTCCTTGATGCGATTATCAAGTTCGCGAATAATAGGCATAAGCTGTGGCACTGCTTTTTCTAAGAAATAGATAGGCCATTTTTCCAAAGCTTCTGCAAGGATTGTATGGTTTGTATATGCACATACCTTTGACACAATCTTGATAGCATCATTCATAAGAATTCCTCTTTCGCCCATCTGACGAATAAGTTCTGGAATAATCATAGATGGATGTGTATCGTTAATCTGGATTACTGCATAGTCTGCTAAGTCATAGATATTTGAGCCTTTTGCTACTGCTTCATCTAAGATGAGGTGTGCTGCATTGCTTACCATGAAGTACTGCTGATATACACGAAGAAGTCTACCCTGTTCGTCAGAATCATCTGGATATAAGAAAAGAGTAAGGTTCTTCATAATATCTTCTTTATCAAAGTGGAGAGTATCTTCTACGATTCTTTCATCTACTGATTCGATATCAAATAAATGAAGTTTTGTTGTACGGTTGTTGTAACCACATACGTCGATATCGTACATACGTGACCATACTCTCATACCACCGAAATCGATTGGGTAAACAACATCTGTTTTGTTTAACCAGCTATTATCTGTAATCCATGGGTTTGGAGTTTCTTTCTGTTTACCCCAGTCAAATACCTGTTTGAAAAGACCATAGTGATAGTTTAAGCCTACACCATCGCCGTTCATGCCAAGTGTTGCCATAGAATCAAGGAAACATGCCGCCAAACGGCCAAG
>JAZURS010000056.1:0-9615 GCA_045606325.1 Agathobacter sp. | reverse complement strand
GTAGGTATCGGTGGCGATGATACTTTATTCGCTAAAGTAGATGGCGTATTAAGATTTGAAAGACTCGGAAGAGATAAAAAACAGGCTTCTGTTTATCCAGTAGTTAACGAATAAGATTTAAGGACCCCGACTATATTACTTAGCCGGGGTTTTTATGTCGTATAAAGACAGTTATTAATGAGGTAGAAAACAATGGCTTTTGCAGATCGTGCAAGAATTATTATAAAATCAGGAAAAGGCGGAGATGGACATGTTTCTTTCCGTCGTGAAAAATATGTACCAGATGGCGGTCCAGATGGTGGCGATGGTGGAAAAGGTGGAGATATCATCTTCGAAGTAGATGAAGGCTTAAATACACTTACCGATTATCGTCATAGACGTAAATTTTCTGCTGAAAATGGACAAGAAGGCGGTAAAAAGAACTGTCATGGTAAGAATGGCGCAGACCTTATATTAAAAGTTCCACATGGTACTGTTATTAAAGATGCAGAAACCGATAAAGTAATTGCAGACATGTCAGGCGATAACAAACGAGTAGTCGTTCTTCGTGGTGGCCGTGGAGGGCTCGGAAACCAGCATTTTGCAACTGCAACTATGCAGGCACCAAAATATGCAAAACCAGGTCAAGAGGCCGTAGAAATAGAAGTAAAATTAGAGCTTAAAACCATTGCAGATGTAGGCTTGGTAGGCTTTCCAAATGTTGGAAAATCTACATTTTTATCACGCGTTACAAATGCACAGCCTAAAATTGCAAACTATCATTTCACTACATTGCAGCCAAATCTCGGAGTTGTAGATATGGATGAAGGTTTTGGCTTTGTTATTGCAGATATTCCTGGACTTATCGAAGGTGCATCGGAAGGTATCGGTTTAGGACATGAATTTCTTCGTCATATTGAGCGTACTAAAGTGATGATTCACATTGTAGATGCTGCTGGCGTAGAAGGACGTGACCCTATTGCGGATATCAAAGCAATCAACAAAGAATTAGAAGCATATAATCCAGATTTATTGAAAAAACCACAGGTAATTGCTGCAAATAAGATCGACGCAATTTATGGTGATGAAAACGAAATTATTGCATCATTAAGAGCTGAATTCGAACAAAAAGAAGGTATCAAAGTATTCCCAATTTCCGCAGTAAGTGGTAAAGGCTTAAAAGAACTTTTATATCATGTAAAAGAATTACTAGCATCTTGTCCAAAAGAAATTACTGTATTTGAATCTGAGTTTGATCCAACAGTTCTTGAAATTATTGACGAACCATATACTATCGAAATTGATCCTGAAGATGGAGCTTACGTAGTAGAAGGTCCAAAGATTGACAAAATGCTTGGATATACAAATCTTGAATCTGAAAAAGGTTTCCTTTTCTTCCAGAAATTCTTAAAAGAACAAGGAATTTTAGATGCATTAGAAGAAAAAGGGATTCAAGAAGGCGATACTGTGCGTATGTATGGTAATGAATTTGATTATTATAAATAACATAGAGGAGATATGAAAATGACTAGTAAACAGCGTGCATATTTAATGAGTCAAGCTAGCACTATGGATCCAATTTTTCAGATTGGAAAAGCTTCCCTTACTCCAGAAATCATCACTGCTTTGGACGAAGCATTAGAAAAAAGAGAATTAATTAAAGTGTCTGTTCTTAAAAACTGTATTGATGATCCACGTGAAATTGCTGCAGTTATTGGAGAAAGAACACGTAGCGAAGTTATTAAAGTTATTGGCAAAAAAATGATTTTCTTCCGTCAGGCAAAGAAAAATTCAAAATACAATCTTCCAGACTAATTTTGAGGTGATATATCATGAAAATCGGGATTTTAGGCGGTTCCTTTGACCCAATACACAATGGACATTTGAATATGGCTCTAAAATCCTACGAGCAATATGATTTGGATGAAGTATGGCTAATTCCAAACGGAAATGCTCCACACAAGGATAGTGACAAAATGGCAGATGCAAAAGACAGACTTGCCATGTGCGAACTTGTTGCAAAAGAATATCCGTTTATTAAAACCTGTGATATAGAAATTACTTCGGAAGAGTATAGTTATACCTATATTACGGTTACAAAACTACAGGAAATGTATCCCGAACATGAATTTTACTTTATAATGGGAGCAGATTCCTTGGATTATTTTGAAAAATGGAGAAAGCCAGAGATTATTGCATCTATATGTAAAATCCTGGTTATTAATCGTGATGAGTTTTCAGAAGAAGATATGAAAGAGAAAATTCTTCGAATTAATGCTATTTTTCCTGCGGAAATTTTTATCGTGCATTGTCCTAAAATTGATGTGTCTTCAACTGAATTACGAGAGAAACTAGACAAGAATGATGTGTTACCTACTGTATTTGAATATATTTGCAATCATGATTTATATGGCAATTAATTTCTTAAGGGTAGTATTTATAAATGAAAATATTTGAACAACTTCAGGAAAAACTAAAAAAAACATTAGATGGCCCAAGGTATGAACACACAATTGGTGTTATGTATACGGCTGGTTGTATGGCTATGGCACATAATTATGATATAGAAAAAGCAATGTTAGCAGGGCTTTTACATGATTGCGCAAAATGTATGACCCATGAAGATAGGCTATTACTTTGTGAATCCAATAATGTAGATGTAACTACTTCAGAACTAGAAAACAAAGCTCTTTTACATGCAAAAGCTGGTGCCATTTTAGCACAAACAGAGTATGATATAACAGATAAAGATATTTTACATGCAATCGCTGTTCATACAACTGGCGAGCCAGAAATGAATACATTGGACAAAATTATCTATATCGCAGATTATATAGAACCGGGACGAGATAAAGCACCAAATTTAGACGTTGTTCGTTCCCTAGCATATAAGGATTTAAATGTTTGTATGGCACAAATTCTTCATGATACACTAGAATATTTAAATAGTAGAAGCGGACATATAGATCCTACAACCGCTGAGGCACACGAATTTTATAAAGAATATAGAAAGGAAATTTAACATGGAATTATTAGACATCGTAAAAAAAGCCGTTGGAGCTTTAGAAGATAAAAAAGCAGAAGATATCACTGTTATTGATATTAGTGAAGTATCTACTATTGCAGATTACTTTATTATAGCAAACGGTTCAAATGCGAACCAGCTTGCAGCTATGCAGGATGCAGTAGATGAAGTATTTTATAAATCTGGCATTCATGCAAAACAGGTAGAAGGAAATAATAATTCTACTTGGATTCTTATCGATTATACAGATGTAATTGTACATTTATTTGATAAAGAAGATCGTCTTTTCTATGATCTTGAAAGAATCTGGAAAGATGGAAAAATCATTGAATTATAATAATTTAGCCGGCGCTAAGCGCCGGCCTTTTATTTTTAAAAGAATCTAAATACTCCGAATACCTTACCCATGATTTCGCAGTTATCTACAATGATAGGATCCATAGTGTCATTTTCAGGTTGAAGACGAATGTGATCTCCTTCATTATAGAAAGTCTTTACAGTAGCTGAATCATCTACTAAAGCAACAACCATATCTCCATTTCTAGCAGTAGAGCATTTCTCAACCAAAATCTGATCTCCATCAAAAATTCCTGCATTAATCATACTTTCGCCTTTTACCTTCAGCATAAAGCTTTCTGCATTTGGCATGTATTCAGTAGGAATAGGAAAATAACTCTCAATATTTTCTACTGCAAGGATAGGTTCACCAGCAGCAACACGACCAACCATAGGTACATTTGTCATTTCACGACGAGTTAGATTGAAATTATCATCAATAATTTCAATTGCACGAGGTTTGGTAGGGTCACGACGAATATATCCATTCTTTTCTAATGTTTCAAGATGAGAGTGTACAGAAGAAGTAGATTTTAACTTAACTGCTTCACAAATATCTCGAACAGTAGGTGGATAACCTTTATTCAGGATTTCCTGCTTCATATATTCTAAGATTTCTTTTTGTTTGTCAGAGATTCTGCCGTATGCCATAAAAACATCCCTCCATTTGTTTTATATAATCATAATAGCACATGGATTTGAAAAAAGCAAACATATATTCCGAAAATTTGTTCGATTTTTGTGTTGACAAACATTTGTTCGTATGATATATTTAATGCAACAAAACGAACAAACGTTCCGAAACAATGTTCGAGAACTTGATATAACCTTTAAATGGAGGTAGACAAATGAGAAAGTATAATGACAAAATTTCAAAAAAAGCAAACGAAAGTTTGAGAAGAAGAGAAGTTGTAGTTCGTAGACAGAGAGGTTTTTTAGCAATCGCGATTATTGTTATTGTATCATTAGGAATTTTATTAGGAAGTAGCATAAATGCTTTAGCAAGCTCAGAAAAAGATATTGCATCATATAACAAGTATTATGTTAGTATTCGTGTCGAAAGTGGTGATACACTCTGGACAATTGCAGATGAATATGTAGATGGATTTAATATTTCAAAATCCGATTACATCAACGAAGTATGTAAAATTAATGAAATCTCAGAAAACGAAATTCATGCAGGAGACTATATTGTTGTTCCATATTATTCTCAAGAGATAAAATAAAACATATAATTATCTTTTATTTATATTGCATAAATATTAACTCGATAAGTATTGTCATGCTTGATACTTATCGGGTTATTTTTATTGCTTAATACCCAAAAAAGTGCTAGAATAACCGGAGTTAATTTATCTATATAAAGGACATTTAAACATGAACAGAAAAGATAATTTTTATAAATCATTATTTGCACTTGTAATTCCAATTGCTATCCAAAATTTAATAACTTCAGCGGTAAACTCTGCCGATGTTTTTATGCTTGGATTTGTAGGACAGGCTGAATTATCAGCTGTATCCTTAGCAAACCAGATTCAATTCTTAATTGGAGGACTGTTCTTTGGTATTACTTCTGGTATTGTTATGCTTTGTTCTCAGTACTGGGGCAAAAAAGATACTGATACAATTCAAAAAGTAATGGGAATTGCTTTAAAAATATCGCTTATATTTTGTACTATATTTGCACTTGCAGCAATATTCTATCCAAAAACAATTATGCTGATTTATACCAATGATTTAGAATTGGTTGAAATTGGAGCAGGGTATTTGCGAATTATTTCAATATCTTATATTTTACTTGCTTTTTCACAAGTATATTTAAGTGTTTTAAGAAGTGTAGAAAGAGCACATATTTCTACTATTATTAGTAGTATTGCATTGATAACCAATGTGTTATTAAATGCTGTGTTTATTTTCGGACTATTTGGATTACCAAAACTTGGTGTAATTGGTGTAGCGATAGCAACAACGATTGCTAGAATACTTGAAGTTTTGTTATGTTTCATTGACTTATTTTATAATAAAGTTTTTAAATTCAATATACAATTCATTCTTGAATGGGATAAACTTTTATTCCTGGATTATTTAAAATATTCAATTCCAGCACTTTTAAATGATATAGCATGGACGTTTGCATTCTCAACCTATTCCATTATTATGGGACATTTAAATGCCGATGTTGTAGCAGCCAACTCTGTTACATCAACTGTACGAAATTTATGTACAGTTTTATGTTATGGTATTTCATCCGGCGGAACTGTTTTAATTGGAAAAGAAATAGGTGAAAACAGACTAGACGATGCCAAAAGAGATTCGGATCGTTTGTTAAAAACTGCCATTTTATCAGGTGTATTTACTGGTGTTGTCGTGTTATTGGTTAAACCGATTGTTTTTGAATGCTTTATATTGACAGATAGAGCATATGATTATCTGGACTTTATGCTAAATATAAGTTCATACTATATCGTTGGACAAGTATTTAATACGGTAACCATTGCAGGTATTTTCCGTGCTGGCGGTGATTCTAGATTTGGTTTAATCTGCGATACAATAAATATGTGGTTAGTATCAGTGCCATTAGGCTTCCTTGCGGCATTTATATTTAAATTACCTCCAATGGCCGTATATTTCGTATTATGTTTAGATGAATTTTGGAAAATTCCATTTGTAATCAAACACTATAAGTCTTATAAATGGTTAAAAAATATAACTAGATAACATTGAAAATATATCGAAAAGTGATACAATATATATGATAATTATTTAACAAAAATATACAAAGGAGAGAATGAGGGAATATGGAAAATCTTGACAAGAAATACGAAGCCCTGTTTACACCATGGAAGATTCGTGATGTAGAAATCAAAAACCGAATCGTTCTTTGTCCTATGGGTGGAACATCACTCTTTGGATGGATGGAATTGACAGGAAATCATTTCGACAAAGAAGCAGCAAAATTCTTCATCGAAAAAGCCAATAATAATGTTGGTCTTATCATTACAGGTATTGCTCCAATTAAGAGTACTTATTGGGGACAGTGGCTGTATGAAAACGAAAAAATGTTCGTTGAATTAAAAGAATTCATGGACGAAATTCACAAAACAGGAGCGAAGTTATTTATCCAGCTTACAGCTGGTATGGGACGTTCATGGGCGATTACTTCACCATTAGTTCCATTGGCTAATTCAAAAGTAATTAGCACATTAATCAAACCTATCATTGACCTTCCTTATGAAAGTGCTGCACCAAGTGAATTACCTTCACGTTGGGCTGAAAACTTAACAACAAGAGCACTTACAAAGAAAGAAATCCATGAAATCGTTGATGCATTTGCTAAAACAGCAAAATTATGTATGGATGCTGGTGTAGACGGTGTAGAAGTACATGCTGTTCACGAAGGTTACTTATTAGACCAGTTTACTATGGAATGTACTAACAAACGTACTGACGAATACGGTGGATCATTTGAAAACCGTTATCGTTTCCCAGTTGAAATAGTAAAAGCAATCAAAGAAACTTGCGGCAAAGACTTCCCAGTTTCTCTTCGTTATTCAGTTACTTCTAAGATGAAAGGTTTCTGCGAAGGTGCAGTACCAGGAGAAGAATTCGAAGAATTTGGCCGTGATATGGAAGAATCTGAAAAAGCAGCAAAATACCTTCAGGATGCTGGTTACGATATGCTTAATGCAGATAACGGAACCTACGACTCTTGGTATTGGGCACATCCACCTATGTATATGCCAACCAACTGTAACTTAGACGATGTTTCTCACATTAAGAAATTCGTTGATATTCCAGTTGTTTGTGCTGGTCGTATGGAACCAGAAGTAGGTGCTAAAGCGATCGAGGAAGGCGCTATTGACGCTATGGGTGTAGCTCGTCAGTTCCTTGCTGACTCTGAATGGGTTACTAAGATGCTTGAAGGACGTATGGAAGATATCCGTCCATGTATCTGCTGTCATAACGCTTGCTTTAACATGGCTAAATATAAAGGTGTTGCTAACCAGCAGTCACTCCACGATGTAAGCCATATTGCACGTTGTGCATTAGATCCTCGTGTAATGCAGTCTGACAAATATGATATTACACCTGCAAAAGTTAAGAAGAATATCGCAATCATCGGTGGTGGTATCGGTGGTATGGAAGCAGCAATTCTTCTTGCAAAACGTGGACATAAGGTTTCTCTTTATGAAAAATCTGACCGCTTAGGTGGTGTATTTATTGCAGCTGCAGCTCCATCATACAAAGAACATGACAGAATGCTTATCGCTTGGTACGAAAGAGAAATTCAGAAATATCCAATCGATATTCATATGAATACAGAAGTTAAGAACCTTGCAGACCTTAATGCAGATGAAGTAATCGTTGCAACAGGTGCAAAAGCTCGTAAACTTCCAATTCCTGGCGTAGAAAAAGCCGTAGAAGCAGTTGATTTCTTACTCGGAGATCAGAGCAATGTTGGAGAAAATGTAGTTGTTATCGGTGGTGGTTTAACAGGTTGTGAAATCGCATATGACCTCTACTTACAGGGTAAAAAACCAGTAGTAGTAGAAGCTAAACATGACCTTATCGTTTCAGATAAAGTACCATTACCAAACTCAAGCTACTTACGCGACTTCTTTATTTCAAATAAAGTTCCTACATATGTAGATGCTAATGTAAAAGAAATTAAAGATGGAAGCGTAGTAATCGCAGACAAAGCTGGAAATACAACTGAAATCAAAGCAGATAACGTTATTATTTCTGTTGGTTATATTCCAACTCCTGCATTTGAAAAGAGCAAACATGTTCATGTTATCGGTGACGCTAAACAGGTTGGCAGTCTTCGTACTGTAATCTGGGGTGCATGGGATGTTGCAATGAAACTCTAGGAGGAAACTATGTATTTAACAGATGAACAGAAAGCCATCTTAAATGGCGAACAGGGCGAAACAAAAGCCAAAGTAATGGAATCTGTAGTACGTTACGGCGAACTTTTTGGCGCTGAAAAATTGATTCCAATTACTAGTGATTATACACATTTAGTTACATCTTTTGGTTTAAAAGCATTAGGTCCAGTATATGACTTAATGGATAAACTTATTGAAGATGGTGCTATTTCTACTCAGAAATTCTCAGTAGACCCAAGACCATGTGATCCTAAAGTTCCAAAGAACTTCTTACAGGATTTCATTTTCAAAAACTTCATGTATTCTAGACAGGATTTCTATGAAGGTCAGTTAGAAAAACTTGGTCTTTTAGATAAAGATGCATTCACATGTACTTGTTACATGGATGAAGTAGGAAATAAACCTAAAAAAGGAGATGTACTTAGCTGGGCTGAATCTTCAGCTGTAGTATACGCAAACTCAGTACTTGGTGCTAGATGTAACCGTAACTCTGGTATCATCGATATCATGCAGTCTGTAGTAGGTTACGTTCCATATTTTGGTTTAGTAACAGACGAAGGCAGAAAAGCTACATGGGTTATCGAAATCAAAACAACTAAGAAACCTGAAGCACAGCTTCTTGGCTCTGCTATTGGTATGAAAGTTATGGAAGATGTTCCATATGTAAAAGGCTTAGATAAATGGATTGGTTCTGAACTTGATGATGCAGCTTGTACATACTTAAAAGACTTCGGTGCTGCTACAGCTTCTAACGGTGCAGTAGGTCTTTATCATATTGATAACCTTACTCCAGAAGCAAAAGAACTTGGCGAAAAGCTTATCGCTGAGGATGCACAGGTTTATGTTATCGACGATGCTGAACTTCAGAGAGTATATGACAACTATCCAGTTATGTGGAAAAACAAAGATGCAAAACCAAAACTTTGCTTCATGGGATGTCCACATATGAGTTTAGAACAGCTTAAGAGCTGGACAGACAAAGTAGAAGCAGGCTTAAAAGAAGCAGGAAATAACAAAGTTGTTATTCCTACTGTATTTACAGCTGCTCCTAAGGTATTAGAAGAGTTCAATAAGACAGATTATGCTGCAAGACTTAAAGCAACAGGTGTTATTACATCTTATATCTGCCCACTTATGTATATGAACAACCCACTTTGTGGACCAATGCCAGTTATCACATCATCTAACAAACTTCGTACATACACAACAGCTCGTTACTACACAGATGATGAGATTTTAGTTCAGATTACGAAAGGAGGCAACTAAGATGAAAGAATTTAAAGGTAGAGTAGTTGCTCCAGGACAGATCACAGCTGAAGCATTAGTATCTCACGGCGGACTTAATACACTTGCTTCTTTCCAGAAAGCATTACAGTTCGGTGATAA
>JAZURS010000055.1:0-4552 GCA_045606325.1 Agathobacter sp. | reverse complement strand
GATGGACCATATATTCCGGAAAAGGGAATATGCTTTAACAAAGATAATGTAATCCTGGACCCTTATGCAAAAGCGGTTACCGGACAACGTAACTGGGGAGAAAAGCCGGAGGGCGGTAAGGATTTTGAGTATAAAGCCCGTGTTGTTCGCAATGATTTTGATTGGGGCACCGTGGGACAGTTGAATACTCCGATTGAAGACCTGGTCATTTATGAGACGCATGTAAGAGGATTTACCAAGCATTCTTCTTCCGGGGTAACAGCCAAGGGCACATTTGAAGGAATTCGTGAGAAGATTCCGTATCTGAAAGACTTGGGAATAAATGCCGTTGAACTTATGCCAATTTTTGAGTTCGATGAGATGGAAAATGCCCGTGTGGTAGATGGAGTGCAGCTCTATAACTACTGGGGATATAACACAGTTTCTTTCTTTGCACCGAATACAGGGTATGCATCTTCAGAAGAACACAACTATGAGGGAAAAGAATTAAAGAGACTTATTTATGATTTAAAGAAAAATGGCATCGAAGTTATCCTTGACGTTGTATTTAACCATACAGCAGAAGGAAATGAAAATGGGCCATGTTTCTCATTTAAAGGTATCGATAATAATATTTATTACATGCTGACTCCAGATGGAAAGTACTACAACTTTAGTGGTTGTGGAAACGTAATGAACTGTAATCACCCAATCGTGCGAAACTTTATTTTAGACTGTCTTCGTCATTGGGTAACGGAATATCGAGTAGATGGTTTCCGTTTTGACCTTGCATCTATTTTGGGACGTGATCAGAATGGTGCGCCTATGGCGAATCCACCTATTTTGGAAACGCTTGCATTTGATTCTGCACTTAGCAAAACAAAACTGATTGCAGAAGCTTGGGATGCAGGTGGTTTGTATCAGGTAGGTAGCTTCCCATCATGGAATCGTTGGGCGGAATGGAATGGTAAGTACCGTGATGATATGCGTAGTTTCTTAAAAGGAGACAGTGGTTCTGCAGGTGCAGCAATTACACGTATCACAGGCTCTTCCGATCTCTATAATCCAGAGGGAAGAGGTCATGCAGCGTCAATTAACTTTATTACTTGTCATGACGGATTTACAATGTATGATTTATATTCATACAATGAAAAGCATAATGAAATGAATGGATGGGATAATACAGACGGCGATAATAATGGTCGTAGTTGGAACTGTGGACATGAAGGGGAAACAGATGATCCAGTAGTTAATAATCTTCGTCGCAGACTGGTAAAAAATGCATTCGCAACACTCCTTTGTAGCCGTGGTGCAGCGATGTTCTTTGCAGGGGATGAATTCTGTAACACACAGTATGGAAATAACAATGCATACTGTCAGGATAATATCATTTCGTGGTTGGATTGGAATCGTTTGGAAGAATTTAAAGAAGTTCATGATTTTGTGAAATTCATGATTCAGTTTAGAAAGGATCATCCAATTCTTAGAAAGAAGACGAAACCTGCAGCTTGTCAGCTTCCACCAATCAGTGTGCACAACGGATACCCATATAACAGTATCACAGAGCATGATACACGTATGATTGGTATTATGTATGCTGGTCGTAATGCAGAGGATACCGGAGATGATTTAATCTTCTACTGTATGAATTCGTATTGGGAGCCACTTACATTACAGTTGCCATCTCTTACAAATGGTATGCAATGGAAAGTGAAAGTAAATACAAACTGTGAATTTACAGAGGATGCGGATTTTGATTATTTGACAGAAAAATTCGGACCAAATACGATTCGTGTTCCTGCAAGAACTACAATCATTTTTGTGGCAGAATAAAGAAAATACAGACGAGCCACTGTGTGTGACGGAAGTGTCACATATGGTGGTTCTTTTTGTTGTGGCATTATATAAAATGGAGTAGTGCGCATGACGACATAAGAAAAACATCCGCTAAAAGAACCATGGTTTCTTAAATATAGATGTATTCGTTCAGACCTATTAGAAAATCAGCGCTGACATCTAAATTCTTGGCGAGCAATCGAAGCGTATTTACGTTCGGGCTACGTTGACCGGTGCGATAGCAAGAGATAGTAGATTTGGTCAAAAAGGATGTTGCAGCGAGTTCTTCGATAGAACAATCTCGAATTTGCATAGCGACTTTTAGCCGATCAGAAAAGTCTGGGTATTCTTTTGTAGATATTCTAAGTGGGTAGGTTCCCTGCTTTAATTTGCCCATGGGCATATTGTAGAGTAAAAAGAAAGAAAAATCTTCGCATCTTGCGATATGCAAATTTTTTCTTGAAATCTAAGAAAAAAAGGATGGTGTTAACACCATCCTCCATCAAAAGTAATGATTTGTCCAGTTAAAAAAGAAGACTCGTTTGCGAGAGTATATACTAGGGATGCAACTTCTTCTGGGGTGCCAAAACGTCCTACTGGTATTTCTTCAATTAGTTCTTGGCGTTCTTCTTCAGAGAAGCACTGATTCATTTCTGTATCAATGCATCCGCATGCAATAGCGTTTACCTGAATATTGCTAGGAGCTAATTCTTTTGCTAATGCTTTTGTAAAACTATTTAGTCCGCCTTTGCTTGCAGAGTAGGCAACTTCACAGGAGGAGCCGACATTTCCCCAAACGGAAGAGATGTTGATGATTTTTCCCTGTTGTTTAGAAAGCATGTAGGGGATTGCATGTTTTGAGGTATAAAACACAGAAGATAGATTTACATCCATGATACGATGCCATTCATCAGGTGTCATATCACTTAGTAATCCAATATGTGAAATGCCTGCATTATTAACAACGATATCTATACCGCCAAAAGTTTCTTTTATTTCTTTAAAAAGTTCTGTAACATAGGTAAAGTCACCTACATTTCCAACGGAAGCAAGGACAGAAATATGATATTTTTCTATCAACTCATTTTTTAATTCCAACAGAGCATCTGTCGATTTTCTGCAGTTTATAATTAGTGAATATCCTTCTTGGGCAAAACGGTGGCATATAGCTTTTCCGATGCCACGAGAGGCTCCTGTGATAAGTACAACTCTATTCATAGGAAAATTTACTCCTTCATATAATATAGAAGGATTATAGCATTACAAACGACACAAATTCAACTTAAGATAAAAGGATTGTATAAAATAAAATACAAAAATTTGTTTCTTGTATTGACATAAATACAAGAAATATGTAGAATATGACTTGTATTAAATAGGTAACGGATTGTTACTACGTAAGAGTAGGCAAGACCAAACTTCGAGCAATGAGGGACGAAGTTTGGCTTTTTTTATGTAGAAAAGGATTACATTATGACGATTGAAAAGGTAATTAACAACAATGTGGTAACAGCCATAGATGAGGCTGGCCAGGAAGTCGTTTTGATGGGAAAAGGAATCGGATTCCAAGCAAAGTCGGGTACACTTATTTCTAAGGTCGGAGTAGAGAAGAAATTTGTGTTGTCGAATCAGGATGAAATTGGAAAATTCCAAGAGGTAGTAAGTTCTATTCCGATAGAACACCTTGATGTCTGTATTGAGATTATAAATTACGCAACAGAAGTGATAGGGAAGAGAATAAGTAGTAGTATTTATATCTCATTGACGGATCATATCAATTTTGCATTGGAGAGATATAAGTCAGGAATTATCTTTGATAATCCTTTGGCGCAAGAAGTAAAAAGCTTTTATCCGAGTGAATATCAGGTGGGTGAATATGCGGTAGAAATTATAGAAAGAAAACTGGGGATTTGTTTACCAAGTGATGAACCAGCTTCGATTGCGATGCACTTTGTAAATGCTGAATACAACACAGCGATGAGCGAGACTATGCATATCACAACGATGATGAGAGAAGTGATTGAACTTGTCGAAAAAGAGTTGGGATTTGAGTTGAGTGACTATGATTTTGATTGTGCCAGATTTGTTGCGCACTTAAAGTTTTTAGCATTTCGTGTATTTCGCGGAACCCAGATTTTGGCACAGGATGAAGAGTACAATAAAATGGTAATTCGAATATATCCAGAAGCTTTTTCAGTTGTAGAAAATATTGCATATTTTATGAAAAAAAGATATAATTATGATATGAAGGTTGATGAGCAGGTGAACATGGTTATTCATATTCAGCGCATCCGCCAAATACGTGAAAAGGAGTAAGGACCAATGTTTAATTTCTTTAAAAAGAAAGAGAAAGAATACTATGATGTGATTGGGGCTCCATTAAAAGGGGAAGCAGTTCCAAGTAGTGAAGTAAATGATCCAACATTTCTGGGCTGGTGAAACATCAGCTGACGTTACTTGGGATCTTGGTATGTATATGTCAGGTTTCTTCCCATGTATGATGTTCGGTATTCCAGGTGCTGCTTTAGCTATGATTCAGGCTGCTAAACCAGCTAAGAAGAAAGTAGCTATCGGTTTAGTTGCTTCTGCAGCTGTTTGTGCATTCGTTTGTGGTGTTACAGAACCTTTCGAATTCGGTTTCATGTTCTTAGCTCCAGCATTATACGTAGTATACGCTGCATTATATGGTATCTTCACAGTTATCACATGCTTAGTTGGATTCCGTGCAGGTTTCTGT
>JAZURS010000054.1:0-5681 GCA_045606325.1 Agathobacter sp. | reverse complement strand
CTAAATTATTGTTTAGAATAGAACATCCTAGCAGCAGGAGTAAAAAAGCTGCAAATCAATATCATGCAAACACGCTGAAGATAAGGAGAGTGAATCGATGTCAGCATTTTATACAGAAGCGGATTATGAGAATTCCATTATTGAGCTTTTTCAAGAAATGGGCTATAGGCATTTGTACGCACCAGACCTTGAAAGAGACTTTCACAGTCCGTTATATGAAGATGAATTGGTATCCACTTTGTATCGATTAAACCATGATATGCCGGATGATGCAATTGCAGAAGCCATAAATAAACTTAAGAATATTGAAAACGGTGAACTTGTGCAGAAGAATGCTATATTTATGGACTATCTGCAGCACGGTGTTGAAGTGCGTTATTTTGTAAAGGGTGAAGAACGCTCTGGAATAGTATATCTTGTAGATTATAAAAATCTGGATAATAACTCTTTTGTAGTGGCAAATCAATGGACATTTATCGAAAATAGTAATAAGCGTCCTGACGTGTTATTGTTTCTGAATGGTATGCCGGTCGTGCTTGTAGAGTTGAAGTCTCCTTCACGTGAAGAAACTGATGCGTCTGAAGCATATTTGCAGATTCGCAATTATATGCAGGAAATTCCGTCTATGTTCATTTATAACTGCATTTGCGTAATGAGCGACCAACTTACATCCAAGGCAGGAACAATTACTTCCGGTGAAGACCGCTTCATGGAGTGGAAAACAAAAGACGGTAATTATGAAAATACGCAATTTGCGCAGTTTGATACATTTTTTGAAGGTATGTTCCAGAAGGAACGCCTCCTTGATTTGATTAAGAACTTTATATGCTTCTCAAATGAAGGTTTGAAGAAATTTAAAATATTAGCTGGATATCATCAGTATTTTGCTGTTAATAAAGCGGTTCAATCTACACAGAAGGCAACGATTACTGATGGTAAGGGTGGTGTTTTCTGGCATACACAGGGTAGCGGTAAATCGTTATCTATGGTTTTCTATGCTCATTTGTTGCAGGAAGCATTGGATAGCCCTACTATCGTTGTGCTTACAGATAGAAATGACCTTGATGACCAGCTTTACGGACAGTTTGCAAAGTGTAAAGAATTCCTTCGTCAGGAACCTATTCACGCAGAAAGCAGAGAGCACCTGAAGTCATTGCTGGATGGAAGACAGGCCAACGGTATTATTTTTACAACAATGCAGAAATTCGAGGAGTCGGAAGATGCGCTTTCTGAACGAAGAAATATTGTTGTCATGGCAGATGAAGCCCATCGTGGACAGTATGGTCTGAAAGAAAAAGTTGATGCTGAAACCGGGAAAATTAAAATTGGTACAGCACGTATTATTCGTAACAGCCTGCCGAATGCTACATATATCGGTTTTACGGGAACTCCGATTTCCATGAAGGATAGAAGCACTCGTGAAGTATTTGGTGATTATATCGACGTATATGATATGACACAGGCCGTAGAGGATGGTGCTACACGTCCGGTATATTACGAAAGCAGAGTTATCAAGTTAAAGTTGGATGAGGAAACATTACGTTTGATTGATACAGAATACGATATTATGGCTAACAATGCGGATGCTGAAGTTATTCAAAAGAGCAAGCGCGAGTTAGGCCAGATGGAAGCTGTGCTTGGTAATGACCAGACTATCGATTCTTTGGTTAATGATATTCTTGACCATTACGAAAACTACAGAGAAAATATGCTTACGGGAAAAGCGATGATTGTTGCTTATTCACGTGCTATTGCTATGAAAATATATAACCGCATTCTTGAACTTCGCCCTAGGTGGACAGAGAAGATTGGCGTTGTTATGACCGAGAGCAACAAAGACCCTGAAGAATGGCGGCAGATTATCGGAAATAAGAGACACAAGGATGAGCTGGCTAAGAAATTCAAGGATAATGATAGCCCTATGAAAATCGCTATTGTTGTTGATATGTGGCTTACCGGTTTTGATGTTCCATCTCTTGCGACCATGTATGTTTACAAGCCTATGCAGGGATACAACTTGATGCAGGCCATTGCACGTGTTAACCGTGTATTTAAGGATAAAGAAGGCGGTCTTGTTGTAGATTATGTTGGTATCGCTTCTGCACTGAGAGAAGCTATGAATGATTATACGTCTCGTGATAAGAAGAATTATGGTGATACTGACGTTGCAAAGGTGGCGTTGCCTAAGTTCTTGGAGAAGCTGTCTATTTGTCGTGACTTTTTCCACGGATACGATTATTCCAAGTTTACTACCGGAACAGACCTCGAAAGGTCAAAAGCAATTAGCGGTGCTGTGAACTTTATTGTTGCGGTGGATAAGGAAGAAGAAAAAGAGGAATTCCTGAAGGAAGCATTAATGCTTAGACAGGCGTTGTCCCTTTGTTCTTCTATGGTTGAAGAAAAGCTACGTATAGAAGCTGCATTCTTCGAGTCAGTAAGAGTTCTTGTAATGCGACTGATGAATCAGGGTAATGGTAAGAAAATATCACTGCCGGAGATGAATGCAAGAATTAATGAATTGTTGAAAGCCAGCATAAAGAGCGATGGTGTCATTAACTTGTTTTCAGATGTTTCAGAAGGTTTTTCTTTGTTTGATCCTAAGTTCCTGGAAGAAATCGCAAAGATGAAAGAAAAGAATTTAGCTGTAGAATTATTGAAAAAACTGATTGCAGAGCAAGTGCATATATATCGTCATACCAATGTTGTTAAGTCAGAAAAATTTAGTGAGATTATGCAGTCTGCTATGAATAGATATCTTAATGGTATGCTTACTAATGAACAGGTTATTGAGGAGTTGCTGAACCTTGCGAAACAGATAGCGGCGGCTCATCAGGAGGGCGGACAGCTTGGCCTTACAGCGGATGAGCTTGCATTCTATGATGCGCTTACTAAGCCGCAGGCGATTAAAGATTTCTATGAAAATGAAGAGCTTATTGCTATTACGAAGGAATTGGCTGACACGCTTCGTAAGAATAGAACTATCGACTGGCAGAAGCGTGATTCTGCAAGAGCCAAGATGCGTATGATGATTAAAAAACTTCTGAAGAAGCATCGATATCCACCGGAAGGTATGGATGATGCGGTTCAGACCGTTATGACACAGTGCGAGTTGTGGACTGATAATAATGATATGAGAGAAAATATTACAAATTTTCATAAGCCGGTGACCTACTCTTATGCTGAACAGCCAGTATTAAAGGTTGCTGAAGACCCGGCACCATATGGAAATTAGTATGTGCAGAGGAGAAGAGTATTATGGATGCTACTAAAGGAAATATATACGCTATTCTCAATGGAAATAAACAATTTCTGATTCCAGTTTACCAGAGATATTATAGTTGGGATATTGAACAATGTAAGAGATTGTGGAACGATATTGTTGAGATGCAGAAGAAAAATAAGCAAGGACATTTTGTTGGTTCTATCGTTAATATTGCAGAAAAAGCGATGCCAACGGGTGTTCAAAAATATATGATTATCGATGGACAGCAGCGAATGACAACGCTTACGTTGTTGTTAATTGCCTTGAGGGATTATGCAGTATTACATCCAGAAGATACAACAATTAATTCCAGAAGAATTGATAATATGTTGTTGAAGAATGAATACGAAAGTGGTGATGAAAGATACAAACTGTTGTTAACAGAGACTGACAGAGATATTCTGGTCAATCTAGTTGAAGACAAACCGATGCCAGAGGATACAAACTCTCGCTTGTTAACAAATCATAAATTTTTCTGTGACCAGATTGCTACAAAGGATTTGGCACCTGCGGAAATTTATGAATCTATCGGTAAGTTGCAGATTGTAAATATTACTCTTGACCGTGATGTAGATGATGCACAGGCTATATTTGAAAGTTTAAATTCAACGGGTAAAGAACTTTCGGAATCTGATTTGATACGTAATTATATTCTTATGGGGTTAAAGCCGGATGAGCAAACCTATGTGTACGAGCATCTCTGGAGACCAATGGAGTTGGTGTTCGAATATGAAAAACAGGATTCTGTAATGGATAAGTTCTTCCGTGATTATCTGACAATGAAGCAGACCAGAATTCCCAAAATTGATCGTGTTTATGAGGAGTTTAAGCTATATCATTTGAACTGTGAATTTGCAACGATTAGAGAATTGTGTAAGGATTTGCTGACTTACTCAAGGTATTATACTGATATGGTTTTTGTGCGTAGCAAAAATGCTACAATCAAGTCGTTGTACGATGATATTAACAATCTTAGAATGGAGGTAGCATATCCATTCTTGTTGAAAGTTAATAATGACTATGCAGAAGGAATTATTACAGAAAATGATTTGATTGAGGTTATCAAGATGTGCATAAGCTACGTGTTTAGAAGAAGCATCTGCGATATTCCGACAAATTCGTTGAATAAGACATTTGCTACTTTGAGAAATGAGATTCGTAGTGATGATTATATGAATTCTATCAAAGCATTTTTCATTTTGAGAGATGACTATAAACAGTTTCCTGATGATGATAAATTTATATCAGCATTTACATCAAGAGACATTTATAATATGCGTTCAAGAAACTTCATTTTAAGTCATTTGGAAAACTATGAAAATAAAGCTCCTATTATTATTGAGAATTATACAATTGAACACATTATGCCACAAAATAGTAATCTAAGTGATGAGTGGAAGAAGGAGTTGGGGAATAATTGGAAAGATGTGCAAAAGACTTATTTGCACACTATAGGAAACTTGACACTTACTGCATATAACTCTGAAATGAGCGATAAGCCATTTATGATAAAAATGGATATGGCTGGAGGCTTCAAAGAAAGTGCACTTCGTTTAAATGCATATCTAGTTAAATTAACGGAATGGAATGAAAAGCATATCAAAGAAAGGGCGCAGTTACTTGGTGATAAGGCTAAAAAGATATGGAGCTATCCAGAATTATCGGTAGCAGAGCTTGCTCCATATCAGGTGGAAGAGAAACCAACACAAAGATATTCTTTGGAGACATATGACATAAATCAATTTACAAAGATGTTGTTCGATATGCTTGATAGAAGAATTATGAATTTGTCTTCAAATGTAAAGCGAGAATTTAAGAAGTTGTATATTGCATATAAACTTGATACAAATTTTGTTGATGTTGTCGTTCAGAAGCAAAGGTTGAGAGTTTCTATTAATATGAAGTATACAGATATATATGATCCTAAAGGGTTATGCAAAGACATAACCGGGCTTGGACGTTGGGGAAATGGAGATGCAGAATTGTTTTTTGAACATACATCGGATATAGATGATGTTATGGATATTATTGAGCAGTCGTATAATACACAATCAGAATAGTTGCTATAGGTGTGTCAAAAAGTGGCGTACTTTTTCAAAAAGTGCGTCAAAAAGTGACACACCTATATAAATATCAGGGGTTTTAGGGGATTTTGCTCCTAACTAGATGCATTTTGTGATGGATATACAAAATGCGTATCTAGCAAAAGACACCTGAAGAAATGTAAGTGACTTAGAGATTTTTTCTCACCGGAATCATTGCTTTTTCTAAACCATAGTTGTATCATTAAGGCAAGAAGTCATTGAGACTTATAAGGACAAAAAGATGCAGAAGCGATTATGGAAGGAGGGAAGCTTTGAATAAGGAATTTGAACGCTGCTGCACATTCCTAGCCGAGATGATGGAGAAGTACGGAGCA
>JAZURS010000053.1:0-3109 GCA_045606325.1 Agathobacter sp. | reverse complement strand
TCTACTAATGGAAGTTTGTGTTCCTGAAATTTCTTACGAATATTTTCTTTTACAACTTCAGGATTTTCTCTTAAAAATTTAATATCGATCATATTGCCTCCAATTTTATCCTTAAATCATTATCTGCTATTGTACTATTTTCTATACCAAAAATCAAGGCGAAAACACATAACAGACTGCTATAAATTCCAACAAACAAATCGCTGGCACTCCATACTTAAACTGAAGATGCTTTGTCTTATGTCGGAACACTTCCATTCCGAGCCATACGCCTGCACCACCACCTAGAAAGGCTATCAAAAGCAACGTTTTTTCAGGAATACGCCAAGCACCTCTTTTTGCTTTTAACTTATCCATACCCATCGCAAAAAATCCAATTGAACTGACTACTGCCATATATATCAAAATAATTTTTAAAGTGATATTCATATCACACCTCCAACTTATAATTCCAAATAAGTCTTTATTTCAACAAAATCTATCACACACTCATCATCCCATATTCCAACTGGAATCTTATTTTCAAATGTATAAAACTGAATCTGTGTATCAGACTCATCCTCGCAATTAAATTTATACACAATTACTGTCTCTTTTTGAGGATCGATAATCCAGTACTCACGCACACCAGCTTCTGCATACTTACCCAACTTGAGAGTCATATCTTTTTTTCTTGTACTTTTCGACAAAACTTCTACAACTAAATCCGGTGCACCGTTCAAGTACTGATCTGTAAATTTATCTTTTTCACAAACGACAGTAATATCTGGCACCACCATGGTCCAGTCGTCCGCATCTAATCGCACATCTATACCTGCACCAAACACCTCACATTTGCCTTTTCCCTTTCTAACAAAAGATTTAAAACAAAAATCAATCTCACCAACAATTCTCTGGTGCCTTATACTTGGCATTGACACATGATAAATCACTCCATCTATCAATTCAATTCTTTCGTCTACAGGCCAATTATAATAATCCTCTATCGTGTATTCGCCCTGCTTCTTTCCTAATATGTATTCGTACTGACCTGCAGCCTCGCTAACCTTGGATGAAGCCTCCTTTTTCAACACCTTTTCGATTGCAAGCAGAGTATCATAACGTGGCGACTGCGTAACTCCACTAAACACCTTCTGGACCGTACTTAATGGAACACCTGACTTCTCTGCAATCTGCTCATAGGAATATCCCAATTCTTTTTTTCTTTCTTTCATTTCTGACAAGGTCATATGTATCCCTCCTTTTTCGCTTGCAACCATACGGTTTCTTTTTCTTTATTCTATCCATTTTATTTCCATTTGTCAATATTCTTTCCATTTTATTTCCATATATATTTATTTTGGCACAAAAAAGGGCTCCCGCAGGAGCCCATCAAACTTATTCATTTTTTGCTTTTATGCGTACCTTCATTTCATACCACAACTCTGTTGCTATAAGAAGTGAAGAATATGTTCCTGCGAGCATACCAATCAAAAGTGGCAAGGCAAACTCTTTAATTGCAGGCACACCTAATATATAAAGAAGCACTACCATTAAAACTGTAGTTAGAGATGTATACACACTTCTGGTAAGTGTCTGTGTGAGGGAGTGGTTTGCTACCTCATACCAGGTCTCTGGTGTCTGCTTTTTAACAGTTGTCATATTTTCTCTGATACGGTCAAATACAACAATTGTATTGTTGATAGAGTAACCTACAACAGTAAGTACGCAGGCAATCAGAGTATTACCAACTGTGATTCGAAGTAAAATATACGCTGTGAGTACAATGAGCACATCATGTACCAAAGCAAGGATTGCACTCGTTGCAAAACGCAAATCTTTAAAACGCAATCTAATGTAAATCAACATAAAGAAGCATGCTACAACTACCGAAACAATCGCACTTTGACGCATCTCTCCACTAACTGTTGAACTAATACTCTGAGAAGTAATCGTTCCTTCATCTACACCAAATTCTTTTACCAACATTGCACTTAATGCTTCTCTTTCTTCTAATGAAAGTGTCTTTGTCTTTAATACAATGTTTGTACTTTCATCTACTGTTGTAGCCTGTACTGCAGAATCCCCTGTTACTTTTGAAACATAAGGAATAATATTTTTTTCAATTTCATCGATTGTGTATGCTTTTCCAAAATCTACCGTGGTAGATGTACCACCAGCAAATTCGATGCCATAATTAAATCCATTTCCACTTGTTGCACTATGATATGCAAATCCACCAATACCAGCAACAATAAGGGCAATGGAAATCGCAAACCAAATTACTCTATGTTTTAAGAAATCAATTATTTTAATTTCCTTTGCCGCACCATAGAACTTCTTATCTTTAAGCCCAACTGCAAAAAATGCCTGAAGCAAATACTTTGCAATCACCAAAGCGGTTAGCATAGACATTAAAATCGAAATCATAAGTGTATATGCAAAACCTTTTACTGTACCAGAACCTAAAATCATAAGTACAACTGCTGCAATAAAAGTAGTAACATTTCCATCTACGATTGCAGACATAGCCTTTTTATAACCATTCTTAATCGACATAGAAACAGAAGTTCCTGCCGCAATCTCTTCTTTGATACGAGCAAAAGTTACTACGTTAGCATCTACTGCCATACCGATACCCAGAATAATACCTGCAATCCCCGGTAAAGTCAGTGTAATTTCAAACAACTGTACAAAAGATATGGTTCCAAATGTGTAAATTGCTAAAGCAAGCGCAGCTACCACACCTGGTAAACGGTATATTGCAATCATAAATAACATAATAAGTGCCAAACCAATTCCTGCAGCTAAAACACTCGTATTAAGTGCCTGACTGCCTAACTGAGCACCAACTACATTTGATTCTAATTCTTCTAATTTGAGACTAATCGCACCAATACGAATAAAGGTTGCTAATTCTTCTGCTTCTGTATAATCAGCAGAACCCGAAATTACACACTGTCCATTATTAATTGGTTCTTCTACCAACGGAACACTAATAAAATGGTCGTCGTAATAAATCGCAATTGTTTCCCCTGTTGAAGCAGCTTTTGTGGTAGCATCACCAAAAATCTTTGCAGCTTCATCTGTAAAGGAAATTGAAACGATTGGTGCATTTGCACCATACTGA
>JAZURS010000052.1:0-3517 GCA_045606325.1 Agathobacter sp. | reverse complement strand
AATCAATCCCTGTGTCTGAAGGCTTACATTTCCAAGAGCCTCACTAGCATTCTTGTCTACGATATCTTTTAATGAAGCTAAATTATCTACTACAAAATCAGCAACTTCACTTGGTAATCTATCATAAATTTCAGAATTTACCACTTCACTTGTGCTAGCAAGAGCAGAGTTAGCTGTACTTGTTACTGCACTAGCTGAATCACTAACTGCATTACTAATTGCTTCACTTACAGCATTACTTACTGACATACTTGCTGCAACACTTACACTATTTGCTACAGATGTTGCTACAGATGTTGCAAGACTTGTTTTTTCACTAGCCCATTCACTAAATGCTACAGACTGAGATGTTTTTTGTGAATCTTTTTCAGATGCTTTTTCACTTTCTTCAACATAGGTAGAAAGACTTGTGCTTTCTGAAAGTGATTCTGATGTACTCAATTCTGCACTTGCAATTTCACTTGCTTCTGTACTTGCTGCAAGACTTTCTACGATAGATGTAGATTTTGATTCACTCGCAGAAATTGATAAACTCTCATTTTCTTTTGCAAGTGATTCAACTGTTGATTCACTTAAACTTGCCTCTGTACTTGCTGCTACACTTGCATCAGTTGAAGCAACTACGCTTTCACTTTCAGATACTGCTGTACTTTCACTTTCATATATTGAAAGTGATTCACTTGCTACAGCAGATTCAACCTTTGATACACTTGTACTTGCTGCAGCACTTGCAATTTCGCTTGCTTCTACAGATAAACTTGCTACACCACTAGCAGCCTGACTTGCTTTTTCGCTTAACCATTCGCTGTTTTTAACAGATGTTGATGTGCTTTCTGACTCAGATTTCACAAGACTTTCTGATTTATATAAACTTTCAGAAACACTTAATGATTCATTTGCTGCAATTAATGAAGACGAATCTGATTCACTTGCTGCTGTACTAATAGAAGCGCTTTCTTTTTCTGCATTGAGATAATCGTTTGTCAAACCTGTAATACGGAGTTTTGTTGCCTCTTGAACTACTAATTCAGCTGCTGCATTTGCCTTTGCTGCTGAAGCTTCTTTATTTTTATATGTTGTACGATCGAAAAAATTGTTATATGCCACTTTATATGCTGCATCGTATGTTCCCTGGTAACTTTTAGCATATTCTTCTGCATAATAGGTATCATAATAAAGGTCTGCATAATAGTTCCATGCTGTATCATAATTCATACCATGTGGTACTTCTGATGTAGTTGTTCTTGCAAATACTGCAGGTGTTTCAGAAGCCATGTATACTAGTTCACTTCCAGATTCAGAAGCAGACGCCTGTAATTCAAGTTCTTCCTGTTCTAATTCCTGCTGTTCTAATTCAACCGCATACATCACGTCTGTATCAGCGATTACGTTAGCACCGCCTAATGCTACACCAAATCCTGCTACACCTTTCAAAATTTCGTTTGTTTTCTTGCTCATCTCTTCGCCCTCTTTAATAAAATATTACTATGTATCTATATGGGATGACCCATTTTTTACCAAATACCATTTTAGCACTTGTATACAAGAATTCAACCGTTTTCGTTTTATTTCGTGCGCAATTCCATGTACTTTTTCCAATACATTGTATACAACCTCTTTCGTTAAATATTAGTCGCAAACAAATCAAAAAGTCGGCAGAGTTTTACACTCCACCGACTTAAATTTTCTGACTATTTATTTATCAATTTTAACTTCGCCTGTCGCGACATTTGCTTGATTGCATATTCACGACTCATGGCTTCTTCTTTTGTATCAAAAGTTTCATAGTATACAAGTTCTACCGGATGTCGGTTCCTTGTATACTTCGCTCCTGTTCCTGCATTATGACTTGCTATACGTTTTTCTAAGTTATTGGTCCATCCACAGTACAGCGTATCATCCTTGCAACGGACGATATAAGTATAATTAGCCATCTTATTTCTCAATATACTGGATTGCTACGCATTTTGGTCCACCCTGTGTTACAAATGCTGCACCAAGCTCAAGGATTTCTACTTCTACATCTGCTAAACGTTCTTTAATCATAGCAACAGCCTTCTTAGCATCTTCTTCTGCTCTTGCATGAGATACGTATACAATATGTTTCGCATCAAGTTTTACTTCTTCTAAATGATCTACCACTGCTTTGATAGCAAGCTTCATACTACGTTTCATACCATACTTGTCCAAACGACAGCCATCTGAAGTCTGTGTCATGATTGCTCTTAAATTAAGAACTGATGCAAATTTAGCTGCCATAGGAGTAAGGCGTCCGCCTCTTCTTAAGAAATCAAAATCCTGTGGAATCAGGAACGATTCCTGATGCTCTTTTGCATATTCTAACCATTCAATAATTTCTTTCGCAGTCTTTCCTGCTTCTTTCATCTGCTGTGCTTTCTGAACCATGTAACGATGTGGTCCACAAAGTGTTTTACTATTGATAACTGTAATGTTTTCTTCATTATCTACAGATGCTTTAGCACCGCATGCAGCCTGATATGTACCAGAAAGCCCATCTGCCATAGAAATATTAATAATATCTGCATCTGGATACTTTTCAAACGCTTCCATTACTTCACCAATTGGTGGCTGAGACGATATAGGATTATTTCCTTTTTCAATCTCACCATAGAAAACATCCATATCAAACTGAGTATCTCTTCCTTCTAATTCTCCAATGCTAACGCAAAGTGGAAGAACTTCAATCCCCATTTTCTTTCCTTCCTCTACTGTAAAAAGTGTAGAAGAATCTGTCATAATCTGTACCATAACTAATCCCCTTTTTATCTATGCGGTTTTTAACTCTATATGTATTAGTTTGCAATACTTTTTTCTTTTCGTCAAGAAGATTCTTTTAAATCACCAAGCATTTTCACAAGTTGTTTATATTCTTGCAAATTAGATGTCTTTTTAATCTTCTTTAAAGTCTTTTCCTGTCCTGGAAACATAACTGCCCACCAGGTCCAGAGTTCTTTCATTTTAAAAAGTGTATTTCTATCCTCACACATATAGGCATAATATCCTTCTACAATTTCATCATGAAAGTTTTTAAACGTATTCCAGTCTTCTTTTCCCTGTAACATACCTGGTCTTGCAATGAGTCCACGCCCTAGCATAAATTTGTCACAATTCTCCCATCTGTTATCTAGGCTCTGTAAATCTTCTGGACTATTGATATCTCCGTTGTAGCATAGGGAATGTCTGGTTCTCTCCAAATAGTTCTCAAACACCTCATAGTACGGAGTTCCTTTATACATCTCGCATCCCAAACGCGGATGAATAATTACCTCTTCGAATGGAAAACGCTCATACAAATGAAAAAGGCGTTCCGCCTCATCTACTTCCCAGTACCCAATACGTGTTTTGATAGATAATTTTACATCAGATGCTTTGAAGTATCTGTCAAAGAATTCTTCAAGCCTGTCTGGATATTCTAAAAAACCAGAACCTTTCCCTTTGGTGGTCACTGTCTTTGAAGGACATCCCAAATTCAGATTAATCTCATCATACCCGTAAT